>JBKJQQ010000075.1:0-15731 GCA_046593875.1 Mycobacteriales bacterium
CTGCTGACCTACCCCGGCTTCTCGTACGGCGTCTCGGACAAGGACCCGGGCGGCTACGTCTCGCACGCCCTGTCGATCTCGCGCACCGGCGACTACAGCTTCATCGACCCGGTGCTGGCCACCAACGGCCAGGACCCGACCTTCCCGGTCCAGGTGACGACGCCCGGTGCGCGCTTCTCCGGCGTGTGGGTGCGCGACGCCGCCGAGGGCTTGATCGTCCCGCAGTTCTACCACCTGTGGCCGGCCCTGCTGGCGACCGCGCACGCTGCCGGCGGGCAGGCCGGACTGCTCGCCGCGGTGCCCCTCATGGGGGTGCTGTCGGTGCTCGTCCTGTGTGCGCTGCTGCGCCGGGTGGGCTCGGCGATGATGGGCGAGAGAGCCGGTCCCGCAGCCGGTCTGATCGCTGCCGGTGCCGGTGGGCTGCTCCTGGCGACCAACATGCTGCAGGTCTGGCAGACCCGCTTCCCGACCACCGAGGTGCTCGCCCAGGCGTTCTACCTGGGGGCCCTGCTCGGGATCGTGGTCGCCCTGCAGACCGGGTGGCGCCCGGCCGCGGGCCTGGCCGGTCTGCTGGTAGGTGTGGGCTGGCTCAACCGCGCGGACGGCCTGCTCCTGGTGCTGCTCTCGGCCGGCATCGGCGCGGCGCTGCTCGCCACCCGCCGGTGGGACTCCCGGGCGACCTGGTACCTCGGCGGCCTGCTGCTCGTCACGCCGCACGCGCTGCTGCAGGCCTACGACCTCGCGCTCAACTACTCCATCGCCAACAGCATCCCGCCGCTGCGAGTCGTGCTCGCCGTGGTCGGCGCCTGCTTCGCCCTGGCCGTCGTCCTGCGGCTGCTCGCGGGGCGTCCGCTGGCTGCCGCGCAGCGCGCGCTGGAGCGCCGCCGGCCGCAGCTGGTCACCGGGGCGCTGGTCCTGCTCGGCGGCGCGGCCCTGCTGGCGCTGGGCTTCCTGCGGCCCCGGCTGTTCGGCGAGGACTACTTCGACTACAACGACCGCTCGATGCTCCGCTCCTACGACGAGCAGATCATGAGCCGGCTCGCGTGGTTCGTCAGCGTCCCCGGCTTCCTGCTGATGCTGGTCGGGCTGGCCGTCGTGGCCCTGCGCAAGTGGTCCGCGCCGGTCTGGACGGTCGTCCTGCCGACGCTGGTGCTGTTCCCGCTCTACGGCTACACCGCCAGCAACTCCACCCGACTGCTCTGGTGGTCGCGCCGCTACATCCCCACCGTGCTGCCGGGCATCGTCATCCTGCTCGCGCTGGCGATCGCCTTCTTCGCCGTCTGGCGCTTCCGGGGTCGGCTCTGGACCGCGGTGCCGGCCGCCCTCGCCCTGACCGGCCTGGTCGGCTTCTTCCTGTCGCAGACGATGCCGCTGCGCCAGCACGACGAGTGGCGCGGCAGCTTCGAGGTCTCCCAGCGCCTCTCGGACCTGTCCGGTGACGCCGAGGGTGTCTACCTCTGGGAGTTCGACCAGGGCTGCTGCGCCGGTCCGACGAGGCTGTTCGCGACGCCGGTCTGGCTCCAGCACGGCGAGCTGTCCGCGCTGCTGCCGAGCGACGCCAACATGGCCATCGACGGCAACGCGCGGCGGACCGTGATCGACCGGTACGTCGAGCGCTTCGACGGCCAGCCGGTCTTCATCGTCGCCCGCAACGGGGTGCTCCCGGACGGCATCGACCCCTCCCGCGTCCAGCCGGCCGACCGGATCCAGGTCGACCTGCCGATGTGGGAGGAGAGCGACCTGGAGCGTCCCGACGAGGTCCGCCAGATCCCGGTCGACATCGCCGTGTGGCGCGTCCGCGGGACGTGAGGCGCCTCGCCGCGCCGCTGGTCTACCTGCTTCTCGGGGTGCTCGGTCACCTGCCGGCGTTCCGGTCGCTGACCACCACGACGATGTGCAGCTGCCGCGACGCACCGCAGCACGACTGGTTCCTGGCCTGGACGCCGTTCGCCGTCAGCAACGGGATCCCGCCCTGGTTCAGCAACCACCTGGTCGCGCCCGAGGGCGTCAACCTCATGTGGAACACCTCGATGCCGCTGCCCGCGCTGCTCGCCTGGCCGGTGACGGCGACGCTCGGGGTGCTGGCGTCGCACACGATGCTGGCGGTCCTGTCCTTCGCCGGCTCGGCGACCACCATGTGGCTGGCCAGCGGGCGGTTCGTCCGCTGGGGCTGGGCCCGCTTCGCGGCCGGCCTGCTCTACGGCTTCAGCCCGTACCTCGTCGCGCAGGGCACCGGGCACCTCAACCTCTCCCTGGTGCTGCTGCCGCCGCTGGTGCTGCTGCTCGCGCACGAGCTCTACGTCCGGCAGGCGTGGCGTCCGGTCCTCGTCGGCGGGCTGCTCGGGCTGGTCGCCCTGGCCCAGCTGCTGACGACCGAGGAGGTGCTGGCGTCGACCTTCGTGCTGGCCGCGATCGGCACGGCGGTGCTCGCGGTGCAGCACCGCGGCCTGGTCCGAGCCCGGACGAAGCACGCCGCCGTCGGCCTGGCTACCGCGGCGGGCGTGCTGAGCGTGCTGGCCGCCTGGCCGCTGTCGGTGCAGTTCTTCGGCCCGCGCCGGATCACCGAGTCGGTGCAGGACACCGCACCGTTCGCGGCCGACCTGCTCGGTGGCGTCGTGCCGACCATCCACCAGTCGCTCGGCACCGACGCGACGATCACCTGGGGCGGCAACGACAGCGAGAACGGCAGCTACCTCGGGCTGCCGCTGGTCGTCGTGCTGGTCGCGCTGGCGTGGCGCTTCCGTGGCGAGGCCGTCGTGCGGTGGGCGTCCGTCGTCGGGCTCGTCGCGTGGGTGCTCTCGCTGGGGGAGCGGCTGCACGTCGCGGGCACCGAGACCGGCGTGCCGCTGCCGTACCTGCTGTTCACGAAGCTGCCGGTCCTGCACAACATGGTCGCGGTCCGCTACAGCCTCTACGTCGTGCTCCTCGGTGCCCTGGTGCTAGCCGTCGGCCTCGACCGCCTGCACGCGAGCGGGCGCCTGCGGCCGGCGGTCGCCCTGCCGGTGGCGCTGCTCTGCGTCGTCCCGCTCGTCCCGGACTGGCCCTACTCCTACGAGGAGTCGAACGCTCCCGCGTACTTCGCCTCGGACGCGGTCGAGGCGATCCCGGCCGGCTCGCTGGTGCTGACCTACCCGGTGCCGCGGTTCCCGGCGAGCGGGCCGATGCTCTGGCAGGCGCAGGCGGGCTTCCGCTACCGCTCGGTCGGCGGCTACGCCTACACGCCGCGGCCGGACGGCCAGGGCACCTTCGCCGGCGGCATCACCGCGTGGGAGCGGGTCGTCAGCCAGGCGCCGGCGGGACGGCTCGGCGAGATCGCGCCGCAGGTGCGCGCGGCGCTGCTGGTGGAGATGGAGCGCCTGGCGGTGACGTCCGTGCTCGTGGCCGATCGGCCCGGGTCCGCCGACGTCGTGCGCGTCGTGACCGGGGTCCTGGGACGTGGACCGGACGAGGTCAGCGGCGGCGTGACCGCCTGGTACGACGTCGAGCCGCGCGAGCGCCGCGTCGAGCTCGGGCTGACCCGCTAGGTCCAGCTGTCGGCGCGGCCGATCACCTTGGCGGGCATGCCACCGACCACGGCCCCGGCCGGCACGTCCTTGGTGACGACGGCGCCCGCGGCCACGACCGCACCGTCGCCGATGGTCACGCCCTTGAGCACGATCGCGCGGGTGCCGACCCAGACCCGGTCGCCGATGCGCACGGGGGCGACCGAGGGCTGCTCCACCCCGTCGACGGTGAGGGCGTGGAAGTCGTTGTCGAGCACCTGCACGTCCCAGGAGAACGTGCAGTGGCTGCCGATCGTGATCTCCTGCGCGCACAGGATCCGGGTGCCGATGCCGTTCACGTTGGTGCCGTGGCCGATGGTCAGCCGGCCGGCGTCGACGACGACGCGCACGCCGCGCTGCAGCGACACGACGCCGTCGCAGTGGAACGACGCCCCCTCGCGCACCCGGACGACGGAGGTGTCGTCCTCGCTCGACAGCCCGAACGACCCGAGGCCGATCCGCAGCGCCCCGCCCTCGCGCACGACGATGCGCTCGGCGCCGGTCAGCACCGTGCGGCTGCCGACCCAGATGCCCTGCGGCGGCTGCTTCCGCAGCTTCGGCAGCACGCGGTGGCGCAGCACGCCGCGGTAGAAGGCGCGCAGCGAGGTCTCGCCCTCGGCGCGCAGCTCCTTGGCCTGCTGCGTGTAGGTCTCGCGCTCGGTGGGCGCCGTCATCCGGAGCGGCGGGTCAGCGTCCGCGGGTCGGTCAGGGCCGGGTCCGGGCTGCCCGGGTCGAGCATCCCGAAGCGCATCTTCTTGACGTGCTCGAGCTGATCCTCGATGAGCGCGCGGTTGGTGCGCAGCAGGTCGCCGATGATCCCGACGATGACGCTCATGAAGCTCATCACCAGCAGGATCGTGCCGACCAGCAGCGACTGCAGGTGGTTGCCGTCGTCGCCGACCGCCTTCAGCAGGGCGTAGCGCACGAACGGGATGAGCCCCAGCGCGCCGAGGAGCACCGCGAAGAAGCTGAAGATCACGTACGGCTTGTACATGATGTAGGCCTTCACGATGGCGCCGGCCGACTTCAGGACGTGCTGGTAGGTGCTGGAGAACAGCCGCGACTCGCGCGTCTTCGGGTTGGTCCGGACCGGGACGGACTCGATCTTCATCCGCTTGTTGCCGGCCTGGATGATCGTCTCCATGCAGTAGCTGAACTGCGTGATGGTGTTCAGCAGCATCAGCGACTCGCGCGAGTAGGCGCGGAAGCCGCTCGCCGCGTCGGGCAGGTCGGTGCCGGCCGCCTTGTTGACGATGCGGCTGCCGAACTTCTGCAGCAGGACCTTCGGGCCGGAGAAGTGCTCGACCAGGTGGACCTGCCGGTCGGCGATGACGATGTCGGCGCGGCCCTCGAGGATCGGCTGGCACAGGTCGCCGATGCGCTCCTGGGGGTACTGGTTGTCGCCGTCGGTGTTCACGACGATGTCGGCACCGAGCTCGAGGGCCCGCTGCACGCCGTCGTGGAAGGACCGCCCGAGGCCGCGGTTGCGGGCGTGCCGGACGAAGTGGGTCACGCCGTGCGCGCGCGCGACCTCGACGGTCCGGTCGCTCGACCCGTCGTCGATGATCAGCACGAGGATCTCGTCGATCCCCGGGATCTGCGTCGGGATCGAGGACAGGACCGCGGGCAGCGTCTCCTCCTCGTTGAGGCAGGGGACCTGGACCACGAGGCGCACGCCGCGATGCTAGCGACCAGGCAGGAGCGGCGTGGGCGGCGTCGAACACACAAGGACTGCCCCTGCCCTCCTGGAGTCCACGTGCGTCGCTCTCGTCTGACCCTGTCGGTCCTGGTGTCGGGGGTGGTGGTGAGCGTGCTGGCCGGCGTCGGCGCCGCGGCCGCCCCCGCGCGGACTTCCGCCACGCCCGTCTTCACCAACTACGAGGCGCCGGGCAGCCTCGGCCGCAACGCCGGCGAGCCGACCCTCGGGATCAACCCCAAGACCGGTGCGGTGCTGTTCCAGGCCTACACCGACACGCTGCGCGTCACGGACTTCAAGGCCGACGGGACGGCGACCTGGGAGGTCGGCGACTTCCCGACCCCGCAGCCGGTCAGCTTCGACCCGATCCTGGAGACCGACCCGGACACCGGGCGCACCTTCACCTCGCAGCTGCTGCTGGCCTGCAGCCAGGGCGGCTACACCGACGACGACGGCAAGACCTTCCAGCTCTCGGAGGGCTGCGGCCTGGGCTCGGCCTTCGACCACCAGACGGTCGGCTTCGGCCCGTACGTCAAGGGCGGTCGGCTCGCGGCCCTGAAGGACCCGATCGCCAACTACCCGAACGTCGTCTACTACTGCGCGCAGGACGTCGTGTCGGCCAAGTGCTCCATGAGCACCGATGGAGGGCGCACCTTCCCGACCACCGGGGTCGCCTACACGTTCCCGCAGTGCCCGAGCGGCGGCATCTTCGGCCACATCAAGAGCGCCCCCGACGGCACGGTCTACCTCCCGCCGCGGACCTGCAACGACATCACGGGTGCGCCCGGTGAGACGGGCGTGGCGGTGAGCGAGGACAACGGCCTCACCTGGCAGGTGCGCAAGGCCCCCGGGGCCGTCTACGGCGACTCCGGCCACCCGAGCGTGGGGGTCGGGACCAACGGCGACATCTACCTCGGCTACGGCGGCCGCAGCGGTGCCAAGGACCAGCCGCGCGGTGGTCCGCCGATGGCGGTCATGAGCAAGGACAAGGGCAAGACGTGGACCACGCCGGTCGTGCTCGGCAAGGACCTCGGCATCAAGAACACCCGCTTCCCGGTGGCCGTCGCCGGTGACGCCGGCCGCGCCGCGATCGGCTTCCTCGGCTCCAAGACCGGCGGCGACGGCAGTGACCGGGCCAAGTTCATGGGCCGCTGGGACCTCTACGTCGCCTACACCAAGGACTTCGGCAAGACCTGGCGCACGACCCTGGCCACCCCGGAGGACCCGATCCAGGTCGGCTCGATCTGCACCAACGGCACCACCTGCGGCGCCGATCGCAACCTGCTCGACTTCAACGACATGATCATCGACCCGGAGACCGGCCGCGTCGTCGTCGGTCTGGCGGACGGCTGCCCGTCGGGCACCGACTGCTCCACCAAGGTCCGCGCGGCCAAGGCGCTGATCAGCATGCAGACCGGCGGGCCCTCGCTCTACGCCAAGCCCAGGAAGAAGTAGCCCTCCCGTCCGCACCGCCCTCGCCGGCTCCCGGCGGGGGCGGTCGGCGTGTCAGGCCTTGGTCGCCCACACGATCGTCCATGGGTACGGGGAGGCGACCTGGCGGACCGTCGCGCACTGCGAGACGAACCGCTGGAAGCCCGCGCCGGTCCAGTGGTTGAGGTGGCCGGGCGTGTTGCCCAGGTCCTTGAGGTAGCGGCCGGTCAGCAGGTTGGAGCCGCGGAAGAACGGCTCGTGCGGCACCGACAGCAGCATGTGCCGGGACGTGACGCGGGCGAGCTCGCGCAGGCCGGCGTCCGGGTCGCGAAGGTGCTCCAGCACCTCGACGCAGACCACCAGGTCGAACTGCTCGTCCTTGAACGGCAGCCGCTCGGCGTCGGCGTGCAGGTAGTGCGGGCCCGGGCGGGAGCGCCACTCCTCGCGCAGTCCGGCGTCCGGCAGGTCGATCCCGACGCAGGAACCGAAGCGCTCCTGCATCTTCAGGCTGATGACGCCCTCGCCCGCGCCCACCTCGAGGGGGGTCGTCGCCGGCTTGGCGTCGGAGGCGATGTTCCCGACCATGCCGTCCAGGCGGGCCACGAAGCGCTCGGTCAGCCACTTGATGGCCGGGTTCTTGGCCGTGTACTTCTTGGTGTGGTTGCCGATCACGACGCCGGGCGTCTCGGGCGCTGCAGTCATGGGCGCGAGGCTAGCGTGACGGCGTGAAGCAGACGCTGGGCCGAGCCGTGCGGATCGGCTTCCTGCTGCTGGCCCTGCTGCTGCTGGCGCTGGCCCTGCGGGAGAACGGCGACGAGGCGCTCGCCGCCGCGAAGGACGTCGGCGTCGCCGCGGCGCTCGGCTCCCTGCTGGCCGTCCTGCTCGGTCTGCTGGCCTCCGCGATGGTGTGGCGGGCGCTGCTGTCCGACCTCGGCACGGCCCTCGCGGTCCGGCCCGCGCTGCACGTCTTCTTCCTCGGCCAGCTCGGCAAGTACGTCCCCGGCAGCGTCTTCGCCATCGCCGCGCAGATGGAGCTCGGCCGCTCGCAGGGCGCCCCGCGCAGCCGGGTCGGCACGGCCAGCCTGCTGTTCATGGGCGTGCTGGTCGCCGCCGGCCTGCTCACCGCGGCCGTGGCCCTGCCGCTGACGAGCCCGGGTGCGCTGCGCGACTACGCGTGGGTGCTGCTCCTGCTGCCGGTCGGCCTGGTCGTGCTGCACCCGCCGGTGCTGACCCGCCTGGTCGCGGTCCTGCTGCGGGTGCTCAAGCGCGACCCGCTGGAGCGGCCGCTGAGCCGCCGCGGGGTCGGCGCCGCGCTCGGCTGGGCACTGGTGATGTGGGCGGCGTACGGCGTGCACCTGTGGCTGCTGGTGCGTCCGCAGGAGACCGAGGGCCGCGCCGATCTGCTGCTGCTGAGCCTGGGGGCCTACGCGCTGGCGTGGACCGCGGGCTTCCTGTTCGTCGTGGCGCCGGCCGGCGCCGGCGTGCGCGAGGTGGCGCTGCTCGCCGCGCTCGCCCCCGTGCTGGACGAGGCGGCGGCGCTGGCCGTCGCGGTCCTGAGCCGGGTGCTCATGACGCTGGGCGACCTGGTGTGGGGCGCGGCCGGTGCAGCACTGAGGCCACGATCCGGTCACGGCTCTGGTGCAGATGGGGCGGATGTGACTACTGTCCGAAGCGTTCAGCAGCTGGGGAAGGCTGCCGACGCCTGACAGGTACGCCCCCGACAGCGGAGACGACCCCGATGCGCCGCCCTTCTCGCACGGCCTGGACCGCCCTGGTCGGCCTGCTCGCGAGCGGTGTGGTCGTCGTCGGCACCGCCGCCCCGGCCGCCGCCCAATCGGTGTCGCAGGAGGTCGCCGAGCGCCCCGCGGACGGCGTCTTCAGCCTCGAGGGGCACGGCTGGGGCCACGGCCGCGGCATGAGCCAGTGGGGTGCGCAGGGCGCGGCCAGCCGGGGCGTCGGCGCCGAGACGATCGTCAGCACCTACTACCCGGGCACGACGCGCACGGTGCTCGCGCCGGCGCCCATCCGGGTCAAGCTCATGGGCGACGACGGGGTGGACCTGCAGGTGCACCCGGCGCAGGGCCTGCGCGTCACGGACCTGTCGACGCGCGTCGAGCAGGAGCTGCCCCTCGGTCCGACCCGCTGGCGGGTGACGGTCGACAGCACCGGCCTGCACGTGGAGTCGCTCAGCGGCACGACCTGGACGCCGTACGCCCTGGGTGGCGGGACGACGCACGGCGGGCCGCTGCGCTTCAGCGGTCCGACCTTCGTGCGGGTCGCCTTCCCGAACGGCACCAGCCGCGACTACCGCGGCGGCGTGCAGGCCGTGCGGACGACGCCCACCGCACTGGCCAGCGTCGTCGTGCTGCCGCTGGAGGACTACCTGCTCGGCGTCGTCCCGCGGGAGGCGTCGAGCGGCTGGAAGCCGGCGGCGCTGCAGGCCCAGTCCATCGCCGCCCGGTCGTACAGCGCCAACAAGCGCGAGCGCGTCGCCGGGGCCGGTCACTGGGACATCTGCGACACGACGCAGTGCCAGGTCTTCGGCGGCAGCCGCCTCTACACCGCCGGCGGCACCGTCTCCGAGCTCGAGCCCGCGTCGACCAGCGACGCCGTGCGGGCCACCGCGGGTGTCGTGCGGACGTACGAGGGGCGCTCGATCTTCGCGGAGTTCAGCAGCTCGAACGGCGGCTGGTCGACCAAGGGCGACTTCCCCTACCTGGTCGCGCAGCGCGACGACTGGGACGGCGCGATCGCCAACCCGGTGCACTCCTGGAAGGCGACGCTGAGGGCGACCGACCTCGAGCGGCGCTTCCCGGCCGTCGGGACGCTCAAGCGGATCCGCGTCACCGGCCGGGACGGCA
Organism: Mycobacteriales bacterium; assembly: GCA_046593875.1. Classification (GTDB taxonomy): domain Bacteria; phylum Actinomycetota; class Actinomycetes; order Mycobacteriales; family SCTD01; genus SCTD01. The sequence goes on from JBKJQQ010000075.1 coordinate 9,531, forward strand.
ACGGCGAGTGGGGCGGCCGGGTGAAGGCCGTCGTGCTCGAGGGCGTCAGCAGCACCGGTGCCGCGACGTCCGTCAGCACGACCGGCGCCGGCGTCTACAACGCCAAGCCGTGGCCGGGCAGCAGCGACGGCCTGCGCTCGTCGTGGTGGCGCGTGGTCGTCGCCGAGACCGGCAGCACGGTCGTCGCGCAGTCCGTCGCGCCGACGCTCGTGCGCCCGCCCGGCACCTCGACAGGTGCGCTGACCGCCACGCTGAAGAACACCGGCGCGACCGCCTGGCCGGTCGACGGCCTGCACCTGGCCGTCGCCTCGCCGCCCGGCGAGGCCGACCCGCTGGCCGGCGGCGCGACCCGTCCCGGTGCGCTCGTCCGCACGAGTGCCACCACGATCGAGCCGGGCGGGACTGCGGACTTCGTCGTACGCCTGGACGCGGCGGGGGTGCAGGCCGGCACGCACGGCCGGGCCTACCGGCTGCGCGTCGGCGACGGACCGGTCTTCGGCGCCACGGTGTCCTGGCGCGTCCCGGTCGAGGAGGCGCGCCTGACGGCGTCGTACGTCTCGACCGTCGCCGGCGCGGGCGCGGTCACCCCGGGCGGGCCCGCACCGGTGTTCGCAGACGGTCGGACGGTCGTCGTCGCCCGCGCCGGCTCGACGCCGGTCCGCCTGTCCTACAGGGACTCCGGCAACGTCGCCTGGCCGGGAGCAGGTCCGGTGCAGCTCGGGACCTCCGGTCCGCGCAACCGCGTCAGCACGGCGGCGGGCGGCACCTGGCTGAGCACGAGCCGGGCGGCCCGCCTCACGGCAGACACCCCGGTCGGCGGGACGGGCGCCTTCGAGCTGGTGCTGCACGGCGCGGGCCGGCCGGTCGGCATCACGCCCGAGGCCTTCGAGCCCGTGTGGGCCGGGACGGGCTGGATCGAGGGCGCCGCCCGGACCCTCAACGTCGTGCGCGTCGATCCCGCCGTCAGCCGCCTCGCGATGCTGCACGCCGCACCTCCCGCCACGGTCGCGCTCGAGGGGGAGCGGACGCTCGTCGTCCGGCTGCGCAACCTCGGCGGCTCCCCGTGGCAGGTCGGCGCGGAGCGGCTGATCACGGACCGGCCGTTCGCGCTGTCCACCAGCGCGTGGACCTCGTCGACCACCCCTCCCGCGCTGGCGGCCAACGTCGTGCGGCCCGGCACCACCGCCGTGCACCCCGGCGAGATCGGTGAGTGGCGCATCCCGGTGTCGTCGACCGGCAAGGCCGCGGGGACGTACCGCCTGGTGCTGCAGGCCATCACGGCCTCCGCACGCTACGGGCCGCAGGTCGCCAGCGACGTGACGGTCGCCGCGGCCGTCGCCCCGCGGGCCACACCGGTCCGGCGCACGCCCGTCTTCAAGGGCCTGGGACCGCGGTACGTCGGCCTCGGATGAGGCTGGGCGTCGTCCTCGAGCAGTGCCTGGCGCCGGTGCCGGGAGGGACCGGGCGCTACAGCCGTGAGGTCGCCGCGGCGCTCGCCCGCAGCGCGGGTCCAGACGACGCCGTCGAGGGCGTGGTCGCGTGGCACCGCTCGGTCGCACAGGCGGTGGTCGCCGGTGTGCGGGGGCCGCGCCGACTGCCGCTGCCCCGTCGTGGGCTGGTGGCGGCGTGGGAGCGCGGTCGGGGTCCACGCGTGCCGGGCGACGTCGTCCTCGCGCCGACGCCGCTCTTCCCGCCCGGTCCTGCGCCCCGGGTCGTCGTCGTGCACGACGCCGTCCCGTGGACCCACCCCGAGACGCTGACGCCGCGCGGGGTCGCCTGGCACCGGTCGCAGGTGGAGCGCGCGGCGCGGGAGGCCGCGCTGGTCGTCGTGCCGACGCAGGCCGTGGCCGACGAGCTGCGGCGGCACGTGCCGCTGCGCGCGCTGCTGGTCGTGGGGGAGGGCGTGAGCGGAGACCTCGCGCTGCCGGGTGATGCCGCCTTGCGGGCGGCCCGCATGGGACTGCCGGACGACTACCTGCTGACCGTCGCGACGCTGGAGCCGCGCAAGGGACTGGACGTGCTGATGGCGGCGCTGGCCCTGCCGGAAGCTCCTGACCTGCCGCTGCTCTGCGTCGGGCAGCCCGGGTGGGGCGGGGTCGAGGTCACCGGCGCGCGCGCCCTCGGCCGGGTCTCCGACGCGGACCTCGCGGTGCTGCTCGACCGGGCGACCGCGCTGGTCGTCCCGAGCCGCGCGGAGGGGTTCGGACTGCCGCTGCTGGAGGCGATGGCCGCCGGGACCCCGGTCGTCACCAGCGACGCCGCGGCCCTGGTCGAGGTGGGCGGGGGGGCGGCCCGGGTGAGCCCGCTCGAGCCGGTCGCCCTGGCTGCGGCGCTGCACGAGGTGGCCTCCGACGACGCGCTCCGAGCGCGGATGTCGGAGGCCGGGAAGGTGCGGGCCGCGGCCTTCTCCTGGGACGCCGCAGCCGCCTCGCTGTGGTCGGCGGTGCGCGACCTCGCGCCGTCGCGCCGGGCGTAGGCTCGCGAGCGGCTCAGCCCCCACTGCCCTCGAGAGGAGCCGACGCGTGACCGCCGGCACCACAGGACCGAGCGGTCCCCGCGTCCTGGTCGACGCGACCGCGGTCCCCGCCGACCGCGGCGGCGTCGGACGCTACGTCGACGGGCTCATCGCGGCGCTGGCCGCCGGTGGCGCGGACCTCGCCCTGGTCTGCCAGCGCGCGGACGCCGAGCGCTACAGCCGGCTCGCCCCGTCCTCGACGGTGATCCCCGGCCCTGCGGCGATCTCGCACCGGCCGGCCCGGCTGGCCTGGGAGCAGACCGGCTTGCCGATGGTGGCCCAGCAGGTCGACGCGCAGGTCCTGCACTCCCCGCACTACACGATGCCGCTGCGCTCCGGCCGGCCCGTCGTCGTCACCGTCCACGACGCGACGTTCTTCACCGAGCCCGACCTGCACAGCTCGGTCAAGGGCACCTTCTTCCGCTCCGCCACCCGCACCGCGCTGCGCCGCGCCGCCCGCGTGGTCACGCCGTCGAAGGCCACCCGGGACGAGCTCGTACGCGTGCTCGACGCCGACGCGACGACCATCGACGTGGCCTACCACGGGGTGGACCAGCAGACCTTCCACGTGCCGACCGACGCCGAGAAGGCCCGCGTGCAGGCACGTCTCGGTCTGGCCGGGCAGTCCTACCTCGCCTTCCTCGGCATGCTCGAGCCGCGCAAGAACGTCCCCGGACTGATCCGCGGCTGGGTCAAGGCCTGCGAGGGGCGCGAGCTCACGCCGGCGCTGGTGCTGGCCGGCGGCTCCGGGTGGGACGACACGATCGACGCGACGATCACCGAGGTGCCGTCGCACCTGCGCGTGCTGCGCCCGGGCTACCTGCGCTTCAGCGACCTGCCCGGCTACCTCGGCGGCGCGACGCTGGTCGCCTACCCCAGCTACGGCGAGGGCTTCGGCCTGCCGGTGCTCGAGGCGATGGCCTGCGGCGCACCGGTCCTCACGACCGACCGCCTCTCGCTGCCCGAGGTCGGGGGCGACGCCGTGGCCTACACCGAGCCCGACCCCGACGCGATCGCCGAGCAGCTCACCGCGCTGCTCGACGACCCGGCACGGCGGGCCGAGCTCGGCGAGGCCGGCCACCAGCGCTCACTGGAGTTCACCTGGGCGGCGAGCGCCGAGGCCCACATGGCGGCGTTCACCCGCGCGCTCGAGCAGTGAGCGGCGCGGCCGTCCGCGTCGTCGTCGTCACGTACTCCCCGGGAGAGTCGCTCGGGCAGTTCCTCTCCACGCTGGGCGCGGCGACCACCCGGCCGTACGACGTGGTGCTGGCCGACAACGGCAGCACCGACGGCGCACCGGAGGCGGCCGTCGGGCCGTCGGTGCGGCTGCTCCCCACCGGCGGCAACCTGGGCTACGGCAAGGCCGCCAACCTCGGTGCCTCCGGCGTCGAGAGCGAGTGGTTGGTCGTCGCGAACCCGGACGTGACGTGGGCGCCCGGTGCGCTCGACGTGCTGCTCGATGCCGGCGCGCGCTGGCCTGCTGCCGGCTGCCTCGGGCCGGCGATCCGCACGCCGGAGGACCAGCTCTACCCGTCGGCGCGGGCCTTCCCCTCGCTCGGACGCGGCATCGGTCACGCGGTCTTCGGCTGGTGGTGGCCGTCGAACCCGTGGACCAGGTCCTACCGCGCCGAGGTGGGCTCGCCGGTCGAGGGCACGACGGGCTGGCTGTCCGGCTCCTGCATGCTCCTGCGCCGGGAAGCCTTCCTGGCCGTAGGCGGTTTCGACCCGTCCTACTTCATGTACTGCGAGGACATGGACCTCTGCCGGCGGCTCGGCGAGGCCGGCTGGTCCTCGGTCTACGTGCCGTCGGCGGTCATCACGCACACCGGCGGCCACGCCACGTCACGGTCCGCGGGACCGATGCTGCGCGAGCACCACCGGGCGCTGTACCGGTACCTCTCGCGGCAGTACGCCGGACCGGCGTGGGCGCCGGTGCGGGTCGTGCTCGGGATGGGCCTGCTGCTGCGCTACCTGCTGGCCGCGCGGGTGCGGTCGGTGGGCGAGGGAGCGGCGCCGACCCGCTCCGCCGACGTCCTGGAGGACTGATGAGGCACGCGCTGATCCTGGCCGGCGGCTCCGGCACCCGGCTGTGGCCGTTCTCGACCGCGGCGCTGCCCAAGCAGCTGGTGCCGCTGCTGCAGGGCCGGTCGCTGCTCGACATCGCGGTGTCGCGCGCGACGTCCGTCGTGCCTTCGGCGCAGGTGTGGCTCGGGGCGGGGGAGCAGCTGCGCTCAGCCGTGTCCGCGGTCGAGGGGCTGCAGGCGGACCGGCTGATCGTGGAGCCGTCCGGGCGGGACACCCTGCCGGCGGTCGCGCTGGGCTGCGCCGTGATCGCCGCGTCCGATCCTGACGCCGTGGTTGCCGTGCTCACCGCCGACCACCTGATCGAGCCGCTCGACTCCTTCGCGGCCACCCTGAGCGCGGCCTTCGACCTGGCCGAGTCCCGCGACGACGCACTGGTCACCTTCGGCGTCGTGCCCGACCACCCGGCGACGGGGTTCGGCTACCTCGAGCTCGGCTCGGCGCTGCCGGGTGAAGGGCACGTCGTGTCCAGCTTCCGCGAGAAGCCCTCACTGGCAGCGGCTTCCGAGTTCCTCGCGGCTGGCCCGTCGCGCTACCTGTGGAACAGCGGCATGTTCGTGTTCCGTGCCGCCACGCTGCTCCGCGCGGTCGATGCGTTCGTGCCGGAGTCGGCGCCGGTGCTGCGCGCAATGGGTGGTGCCTACGGGACGCCGGACTGGGAGCCGCTCGCGCGCGACGCGTGGCCGAAGCTGGCGAAGCTGTCCATCGACTACGGCGTGATGGAGCCGGCCTCGACCTCGTCGGAGTTCACCGTGGCGGCGCTGCCGCTGGCGGCGCGATGGCTGGACGTCGGCTCCTGGCCGGCGTACGGCGAGGCGGTCGGCACCGACGACGGAGGCAACATGGTCGGCGCGGCGAGGGCCGTGCTGCTCGACAGCCGCGACAACGTCGTGGCCTCGTCGGACCCCTCACACCTGGTCACCCTCGTCGGCTGCGAGGGGCTGGTCGTCGTCCACACGCCGACGTCCACGCTCGTGATGCCGGCCGCCGAGGCGCAGCGCGTCAAGGAGCTGCATGCACGCGTTCACGACGACCACCCAGAGCTGGCGTAGAGGCGAGGCTCGAGCTGGCTCCCTCCCGGCAGCGGGTCCGCGGCGGGCGGGTCAGACTCGTGGCATGACCACGCTCCTGCCGCGCGCCCGCCGCACCTCGCGGCTGCTCGTGCTCGGGGCGCTGACCGGCAGCGCACTGCTGCGGCACCGCCCGGACGGCAAGGCGCAGCAGGCGATCGTCCTGGGCGCGCTGGCGCTGGGGATGCCGCACGGCGCCGCGGACACCGAGCTGCTGCGGGCGGCTGCGCACGGCAACCGCTCTCGGAACGTCCTGCTGGCCTGCGGTTATGCCGCGCTCGCAGCCGTGTCGACGGTCGTCGTACGACGCGGCGGCCCCAGTGTGAACCGCGCCGTGCTGCTGGCCAGCGCGGCGCACTTCGGCGAAGGGGAGCTGGCCTGCTGGCGGGCCGCGCCGGCGGGGGCGCCCCGTCGTCGAGCGGCGCTGCGGCTGGTGGCGGCGGCCGTGACGACGGTGGGCCTGCCGGCAGCGGTGGGCACGGCCGGGCGGCGCGAGCCGGAGGTCGGGGTGAACGGTGCGCTTCAGTCCACCGC
>JBKJQQ010000087.1:0-3511 GCA_046593875.1 Mycobacteriales bacterium
TTCGGGAAGGCGAGGGTCCGCTCGTCGACGACCTTCACGAAGCCTGGATCGCCGCCCTTGTACGAGCAGGTCGGCCGGCCCTGGTCGTCCGCGGTCGCAAGGAAGAACATGTCCCGCGCCTCGATGAAGGCCTTGTCGGAGTCGCTGATCGTGTCGCTGACGAGCAGCCGGTCGATGCGGTCGGCGATGCGGGTCGTGTCGAACTGCTCCTGCAGGCCGCGACTTCCCTCGTGAAATCCCTGTGGCATGGCGCCCACCCCCTTGATCGACTGTGGCACCGCGGAAGGCGGCCGTCGACCCCGTGCGCGCTGTCACCTCGGCGCCAGGTTGTGGATTGTGGACAACTTCGGCTGCGATCTTCGACGTAGGTCAAGCCTGTCCTCATGACTCTCACGTTCGCCTCCGCCGCTGCCGACCTCCTGCTCGAGCACGGGCCGCTCTCCCTGAGCGACCTGCACGCGCTCGCCGTGGAACGAGGACTCAGCCGGTCCAAGACCCCCTCCTCCCTGCGGTCCTCGCTGTCCGGCGACCAGTACGTCGTACGTCCCGACGGCCGCTTCGACACCGCCGCCCGATTGCTGCGCGGCCAGCTCTTCACCACACGGGCCCGCGCAACGGTTTGCGACGACGTGCTGTGGACCTACCGGGACCTCGACCCGCTGGTCGCGCTCCCCCGCCTGCCGTTGGCCACCGGCGGCGAGATGACCCGCGGTGCCAGTGCGGTGGAGAGCTGGACGGGACCGGTGGGCTGGTTGCCGGCCGTTCCCGCCGGCGAGCTGCTGGCGCTGCGCTGGGATGGTGCCGTGCTGCACGTCGCCGTCGCGCAGGCCACCGTGGACGGGAGCAGCGAGCGGGCGCGTGAGGTCCGCGAGGTGCTCGGCCGACATGCCCGCGGGCAGCGACACCGGCCCTGGTCCTACGAGCCCCGGTCGTCACTGACGCAGACGGTGCTGAGCGCCCTCGTCGAGGAGCCGGAGCTGTTCACGACACCGCTGCCTCCGCTGCGCGAGCTGCTCCCCCTTCCGGAAGACCTGCGCCCGCAGGACGCGGGCGAGCGGGACCCCGAGCGCACCGCGACCATCGTCGAGGTCCCGGTGCCGCTGCGCACCCACGAGGAGCTCGCCCGCCGCGCGGACCTGCTCGGCGAGCGTCTGCCGGACTACCTGTGCCTGCTGCTCACGGCCGCGGCGGACCGGGTCCAGCTGCCGGCTCCGCGGCTCGACCGCTACGAGGCCTACCAGCCGTACGACCCAGAGGTGGTGCGCCTCGACCGTTGGGGCCGTTGAGAATGCCCGGAACAGCCCGGCCTCCCTCCAACCGGTGTTGCACTATTCCCTTTCGGTGTCACACTGGGCTGTGCCGACCAGCCGGCCCCGCCACGTCGTGACGGAGACTGACGCCCTGGCGCAGGCGCTCGACACCGCCGCGGCGCGCTGGCCGGAGCTGACCCGGCCGCGGCTGCTGGCGCGGCTCGCCCTCGAGGGGCATCGAGCGCTGGAAGCGGCCGCGGAGCAGACCAGGTCAACGCGCGAGGCCACCGTGCGCCGCTACGCCGGCATCGCCACGGACAGCTTCGACAACGGCTATCTCGAGCGGCTGCGCGCGGAGTGGACCGAGTGATCCTGCTCAACGCGAGCGTGCTGATCGCCTTTCTCGACAGCGCCGACGTGCACCACGACAGGGCGATGACGCTGCTGCTCACGGAAGCCGACGAGGATCTTGCTTCGAGTGTGCTGACGCTGGCGGAGGTGCTCGTCGGTCCGGTGCGCACGGGCCGCGACCCCCAGGTCGTCGACGCGATCCGCGACCTCGCGATCCGCGCCATCGACTTGCCGGACGAGCCGCTGGACCTGGCCGGTCTGCGCGCGCGGACCGGTCTGCGCATGCCCGACTGCTGCGTGCTCCTGGCCGCCGTCAGCAGCGGTGGCCGCCTCGCCACCTTCGACGCGCGGTTGGCCAAGGCTGCCGTGCAGGAGGGCGTCCGGCTCGTCGAGATGCAGCGCTGAGCCGGCAACCCCGTTGAGGGCGGACCCGGCACGACCTTGACCATCGCGCGCCGACGCGGACCTGCCGGGTGAACGCGTAGCTGAGTGCGGGCCGACCTGTCGGAGCCTCGTGATCTGAGAGGTCACCTCTACGGGCCCGAGAGCTCCGAGAGGTCGATGACGACCGGGTACGGAGCCGGCAGGCTGCCGGAGCCGGCGCTCCGCCGACCGGTCTCGCGGTAGCTACCGTCCACCAGCTCGTACGCCACGACCTCGACGGTCGGCTCCGTCTCGACCCGCCAGTAGTAGGGCACGCCGGCAGCGGCGTACTCCGCGGGCTTGAGCACGCGGTCCATGCCGGTGCTGGTCGGGCTGACGATCTCGATCAGCAGCCCGAAGTCCGAGGCCGCATAGGCCACCTCTCGCGGGCGGACCGCGAGTCCGGCGCGGACGACAGCGAGGTCCGGCACGCGGCCATCAGTGCCTACCCGGAAGGCGACTTCGTAGACCGCTTCCCAAGGGGGCGTGGACTGCCGATCGAGCTGGCGGAACAGCCGCCGGCTGACGGCCTGGTGGTGGTCGGTGGGCGGCGGCGTCATGAGCAGGGCGCCGTCCACAACCTCGTAGCGCCACCCGTCATCGGGGAGCTGGTCGAGGTCGTCGAAGCTCCACGCACCTGCGCGGTGCAGGGGTACGACAGACATGGGATCTCCCATCTGGCCATCCTGACACCGTCGCCGCAGCCGGACCAGCCTCTCAGCCTCAGTGCACGATCTGTGGATTCTGCTCAGCAACGGCTTCGCTCCCGTTCTGAGGGCTTGTCAGCCACGCACGGCAGGAGGAGCGTCAGGGCGTCGGCGGCACCGGCAGGGCACCGCCCCCTCGCCCGCAGGAGGACCTCATGCACGCTCGTTCGACCACTCTCAGAAGCCGCGCGGAATCCCTCGACCAGGGCGTCGCTTACGTCCAGAACGTTGTACGGCCCGTGATCGAGGCCCTCGACGGATGCCGCGGCATGTCCTTGCTCGTGGACCGCGAGACCAACTCGTGCATCGCGACCAGCGCCTGGACCCACCTCGAGGCGATGCGGGACAGCGAGCCGGTGGTCGCGCCGCTCCGGGACCGGGCGATGGCCGTCTTCGGCAGCAGCCCCCAGGTCCGCGAGTGGGAGGTCGCGGTCCTGCACCGCGACCACCCCGTGCCCTCCGGCGCACATGCCCGGGTGACCTGGACCCGCGTTCCGGCAGGAAACCTGGACGCGATGCTCTACCTGTTCCGCGTCGGGACGCTGGACCAGCTCGAGGCGTTGCCGGGCTTCTGCAGCGCCAGTCTGCTCATCGACCGGGCCAGTGGCGACGGCGCACTCGCCGTGGTCTACGACGATCTCGACGCCCTGGTCGCCAGCCGCGCGCCGGCAGCCACGCTGCGCACCGACAGCCTGGAGGGGATGGGCGCCCAGCTGCTCGACGTCGCTGAGTTCTCCGTCGCCTTCGCGCGCCTGGGAGTTCCCGAGACCGTCTGAGGCC
>JBKJQQ010000212.1:0-8415 GCA_046593875.1 Mycobacteriales bacterium
CGAGGTATCGCATGACGGCGAAGGACCGCATCGGCGTCACGGTCAGGACCTTGGCAGTGTCGAACGTGCACATCCAGGTCAGGCAGAGCAGCCGCGGGCGGCCGTTGATCTCGGCACTGCACGAGCCGCACTTGCCGGCCTTGCAGTTCCATCGCACCGCGAGGTCCGGGGCTTGGGTCGCCTGTAGTCGGTGGATGATGTCGAGGACGACCTCGCCCTCGTTGACCTGGACGGTGAACTCGCGGAAGCCGCCACCGCTGGCGTCGCCACGCCAGACGCGCAGGCGGGTGTCGTAGCTGGTCATGCGGTCCCTCCGGCGGCGGCGATGGCCGCGGGGTCGGTGAAGTAGGCCGAGAGCTCCGCGGGCATCTCCGGGAGCGGCTGGTGGGTGAGTGTGACGGTCTCGCCGTCGAGGCCACAGATGAGGTTGACGGCGCCCCACTCCTTCGTCGTCGCGGGGAAGTCGTCGCGGGTGTGACCGCCGCGGGACTCCTGCCGCTCCAGTGCCGCTTTAGCGATGCACTCCGAGACCCGGAGCATGTTGGCCAGGTCGAGCGAAAGGTGCCAGCCCGGGTTGTAGGCCCGGCCACCCTCGGCGACGACCGTCCGCGCGCGCGCCTTGAGGTCCTCGATGCGGGCCAGTGCCTGCTCGACCTCCGAGGCGTTGCGGATGATGCCGACCAGCTCGTTCATGGTCTCCTGCAGCTCGGCGTGGACCGTGTAGGGATTTTCCCCGCCCTGCCGGTCGAACGGCGCGAGCGCCGCCGCTGCTGCGTCGCTCACCTGCTGGTCGGTCGGCTCGGCGGTGCGGCCCTTGGTGGCGTGGGCAGCGGCTGCCGCTCCCGCCCGGGCGCCGAAGACCAGCAGGTCCGACAGCGAGTTGCCGCCCAGCCGGTTGGAGCCGTGCATGCCGCCGGCGACCTCGCCTGCGGCGTAGAGGCCGGGGACGAGCGCGGCCGCCGTGTCGGGCTCGACCTCGGCCCCACCCATGACGTAGTGGCAGGTCGGGCCGACTTCCATCGCCTCAGCGGTGATGTCGACCTCTGCCAACTCCTTGAACTGGTGGTACATCGAGGGCAGCCGCTTGCGGATGAACTCCGGCGTCCGTCGCGAGGCGATGTCCAGGAACACGCCGCCGTGCGGCGATCCCCGGCCGGCCTTGACCTCGGAGTTGATGGCGCGGGCCACCTCGTCGCGGGGCAGCAGCTCAGGTGGGCGGCGGTTGTTCTTCTTGTCGGTGTACCAGCGGTCGGCCTCGGCCTCGCTGTCGGCGGTCTCCTTGGCGAAGAACTCCGGGATGTAGTCGAACATGAAGCGCTTGCCGTCGGAGTTCTTCAGGATGCCGCCGTCGCCGCGGACCGACTCGGTGACCAGGATGCCGCGCACCGACGGCGGCCAGACCATCCCGGTCGGGTGGAACTGCACGAACTCCATGTTGACGAGCGTCGCCCCCGCCTGCAGGGCGAGCGAGTGCCCGTCGCCGGTGTACTCCCAGCTGTTGGACGTCACCTTGTACGACTTGCCGATGCCGCCGGTGGCCAGCACGACCGACGGCGCCTGCCACACGCAGAAGCGACCGGACTCGCGCCGGTAGCCGAACGCGCCGTTGATGCTGCCGTCCTCGGCGCGCATCAGCTCGGTGACCGTCGCCTCCATGTAGACGTCGATGCCCAGGGCGACGGTGCGCTGCTGGAGCGTGCGGATCAGCTCCAGCCCGGTGCGGTCGCCGACGTGCGCGAGCCGGGCGTAGCGGTGCCCGCCGAAGTCCCGCTGGGAGATCAGCCCCTCGGGCGTGCGGTCGAACAGCGCACCCCAGTCCTCGAGCTCACGGACCCGGTCCGGCGCCTCCTGCGCGTGCAGCTGCGCCATCCGCCAGTGGTTGAGCATCTTGCCGCCGCGCATGGTGTCGCGGAAGTGGACCTTCCAGTTGTCCTCGCTGTAGACGTTGCCCATGGCCGCCGCGATGCCGCCCTCGGCCATGACCGTGTGCGCCTTGCCCAGCAGGGACTTGCAGACGACCGCGGTCCGCGCGCCGGCCCCCTGCGCCTCGATGGCGGCGCGCAGTCCCGCACCTCCCGCGCCGATGACCACGACGTCGTACGCGTGCCGTTCCAGGTCGGTCAAGGAAGGTGCCCTGTTCGCTAGAAGAGGCGGGGGTCGCTGATGGCGCCGGTGGCGACGAGCCGCACGTAGAAGTCGGTGAACGCCACGAAGACCAGGCTGATCCAGGCCAGCTTCATGTGGTTGCCGTTGAGCCGGCTGACCATCGTCCAGGCCTTGTAGCGCACCGGGTGCTTCGAGAAGTGCACCAGCCGGCCGCCCACGATGTGCCGACACGAGTGGCACGACAGCGAATAGAGCCAGAGCAGCGTCGCGTTGGTCAGGAGCACGAGAGTGCCCAGCCCGAGGTGGAACTCGCCGTCGACGCGGAAGGCGTGCAGCGCGTCGTACGTCAGGATCGCGTTGAAGACCAGACCGAGGTAGAAGAAGTAGCGGTGCAGGTTCTGGAAGACCAGGGGGAAGCGCGTCTCGCCGCTGTAGCTCTTGTGCGGCTCGCTCACCCCGCAGGCCGGCGGCGACATCCAGAACGACCGGTAGTAGGCCTTGCGGTAGTAGTAGCAGGTCAGCCGGAAGCCCAGCGGCACGATGAGGATGTAGAGCGCCGGGCTGAGGAAGCTGGGCCCGGTGAACAGCTCCGGGAACGTGCTGCCCTCGCAGCTGGTCACGATGCAGGGCGAGTAGAACGGCGAGATGTACGGCTCGGCGTAGTAGTGGGCGTCCTCGAACGCACGCACCGTCGAGTAGACGATGAACAGCACCAGCGACACGACGGTCAGCAGCGGCTGCAGCCACCAGCGGTCCTTGCGCAGCGTCCGCGCCGGGATCGTCGCGCGTCCGGGCGCGCCGGTGCCGGTCTCCCGCCCAGTGTCAAGCGTCTGGCTCATCGCGCGGGCCCGATCAGCACTTGCCGAGACCCTCGTCCTCGGCGTCCATCCAGAAGTCGTGGCCGTACTCGAGGTCCGGGATGATCTCCAGCTGTGGCCTGGGTGCGTCCGGCTGCTCGCGCGGCAGGGCGGTGCCGCACAGCAGGTCGAGGTCGTCGGTCAGCCGGCCCACGTCGCTGCGCAGCCGCCGTACGTCGACGGTGTCGGGGTAGTGCCGGGTCAGCGTGTCGACCGCCTGCTTCAGGGCCTGCGCCGCTCTTCGTGCAGCAGCGGCGTCGTCCTTGACCGGCATGCGACAGACCTCCCGGGTGCCTTCGCCCCGGGACCGGAGCGGACCTGGGCAGTGAACACCCCCGAGGCCGTCCGTGTGAAGCAGCTCACTCCGGCGCGTCTAACCGCAGGCCACGTCGAGGGGCAGCGGAGCCGGTGCCCCGATGCCGGGCATGCCGAGGCTGACCCCGGGAGTGCTGGGCGTGCGGCCGCCCTCCCACGCGTCGCCAGCGGCCGTCCGGCGGTGGCTGAGCAGCGCGCCGTCCGCCACGAGGTAGTGCGGGCCGGCCCGCGTCACGACGGTCTGGACGACGTCGCCGGGGCGCACCCCCGCCGCGGCGGCCAGGTGCACCAGCCGGTTGTCGCGGGCGCGCCCGGTGAGCCGGCCGGGCGCGTCCTTGCGCCCCTCCCCCTGGCTGACGAGGACCTCCAGGGTCCGGCCGACCTGCGTCTGCATGCCCTCGTACGCGATCCGGTCCTGCAGCTCGACCAGCCGCTCGTACCGCTCCTGGACCACCCGCTTGGGCAGCGGCGGCAGGTCGGCGGCGGGAGTGCCGGGTCGCGGGGAGTACTGGAACGTGAACGCACCGGCGAAGCGCGAGGCCTCCACCACGCGCAGTGTGTCCTCGAAGTCGGCCTCGGTCTCGGTCGGGAAGCCCACGATGATGTCGGTGGTGATGGCGGCGTCCGGCAGCTGCTCGCGGACCCGCGCCAGGATGCCGAGGAAGCGCTCGCTGCGGTAGCTGCGGCGCATTGCCTTGAGCACCGCGTCGCTGCCCGACTGCAGCGGCATGTGCAGGCTCGGGCAGACCGTCGGCGTCTGCGCCATCGCGGTGATGACGTCGTCGGTGAAGTCGCGCGGGTGCGGGCTGGTGAAGCGCACCCGCTCGATGCCGGGGATGGCGCCGACAGCGCGCAGCAGCTTGCCGAAGGCGTCCCGGTCGCCAAACGAGCGGCCGTAGGAGTTCACGTTCTGGCCGAGCAAGGTCACCTCGAGCACGCCCTGTGCGGCCAGCACCTCGACCTCGCGGAGCACGTCGCCGGGACGGCGGTCCTCCTCCTTGCCCCTGAGCGAGGGGACGATGCAGAACGTGCAGGTGTTGTCGCACCCGACGCTGATGGAGACCCAGGCGGCGTGGGTGGACTCGCGGCGGGCGGGCAGCGTGCTCGGGAAGACCTCCAGCGCCTCGAGCAGCTCGACCTGCGCCCGCTCCTCGATGCGGGCGCGTTCGAGCAGGACCGGCAGCGACCCGACGTTGTGCGTGCCGAACACGACGTCGACCCAGGGGGCACGGTCGGTGATCGTGGTGCGGTCCTTCTGCGCCAGGCAGCCGCCGACGGCGATCTGCATGCCCGGGGTGGCGTCCTTGACCGGCTTGAGGTGGCCGAGGTTGCCGTAGAGCCGGTTGTCGGCGTTCTCGCGGACCGCGCAGGTGTTGAAGACGACGACGTCCGGGGTGGCCTCGGGCTGCGCCGGGACGTAGCCGGCGGCGTCGAGCAGTCCGGAGATGCGCTCGGAGTCGTGCACGTTCATCTGGCACCCGTAGGTGCGCACCTCGTACGTCCTGCTCACGAGGTCCAGGGTACGGGCGGCCCCCTTTGCTACTCTGACCGCTGAGGGGAGTACTTCCCAAGCACCGCTCCGGTCACTACGGCTGTCCCACGACAGCTTCGGACGGTCGCCCGCTCAGCGGGTGAAGGAGACCTCGGACCGCTCCACCGTCCGAGGAGACCCTGTGTTCCCATCTGCTGCTCCCACGCTCGAGACCGTCGGCACGCCCGGCCTCTGGGCCGCCACGCTCGGCGCCGTCGTCGCCCTGCTCGTCCTCGACTTTCTCATCACGCGCAAGCCGCACGAGGTATCGATGCGCGAGGCGGTCGGCTGGTCGGCCTTCTACGTCGCGCTGCCGCTCGCCTTCGGCGCCTATATCTGGTCCCGCTTCGGGTCGCAGACCGGCGTCGAGTTCTACACCGGATACCTGGTCGAGAAGTCGCTGTCGGTCGACAACCTGTTCGTCTTCATGCTGCTGCTCGGTGCCTTCGCGGTACCGGTGGCGCTGCAGCAGCGCGTCCTGCTCTACGGGATCGCCGGCGCGCTCGTCCTGCGCGGCGTCTTCATCGCCCTGGGCGCTGCCGCCCTGGACCGGCTGTCGTTCGCGTTCCTGCTGTTCGGCGCCGTCCTGCTGGCCACGGCGGTCAAGATCCTGCGCGACCAGCGCTCGGGTCACGGTCACGCCGTGGACGTCGACGCCCTGCGGTCGGTACGACTGCTGCGCCGCTTCATGCCGGTGACCTCGGAGTACCGCGGACCGCGGCTGTTCGTGCGGATCGACGGCGTACGGGCCGCCACGCCCTTCGCGCTGGTCGTCTTGGCGGTGCTGGCCACCGACGTGGTGTTCGCGGTGGACTCGGTGCCGGCGGTCTACGGCATCACCGGCGACCCGTTCCTGGTGTTCGCCACGAACGCCTTCGCCCTGCTCGGCCTGCGCGCGCTCTACTTCGTGCTGCAGGGCGCCCTCGCCAAGCTGGTGCACCTCGGCTACGGGCTCGCCGCGATCCTGGCGTTCATCGGCGTCAAGCTCGTTCTGCACTGGGCGCACGGCATCTGGACCTGGGTCCCGGAGATCCCGACCTTGGCCTCGCTCCTCGTGATCCTGCTGATCCTGGCGCTGGTCACGTTCACCAGCCTGCGTGCTACCCGGTCACCGGCAGACGTCCCAGAGCCCGCGCTGCGCTGACCGGGCGGCGGCCTCTGCCTGCTCGAACTGCTCGAGGTAGAGCTCGTTCGGGGCCAGCTGCAGCACCTCGGCGAGGCCCTCCCGGACGAGGGCCTCGCCGACGTTCACGCCGTCGGCGTTCCAGACGTGCAGCAGGGCGCGGCCGAACCGGTCCTCCGGGTCGCGGTCTTCCTGCACGCGCACCGTCCCACCGTCGGGCATCAGCTCGGCTGCTCTTGCTGAGGCTTCCTCGCCGAAGCACTCCTGCTGCGTGTGCACCTCCGGGGTGTCGATGAGCAGGAGGCGTACGCGGGTCGGCTGGGCGTCCAGCGGGCCGACGCCGCGGCCGCGAAGGAGGACCGTGTCGCCGTCGACGAGGCGGACCACGGTTGCCTGTTGCGCTCCTGGTGGCACCGGCAGGCCAGCCTCGGCCGGGGCGGGCGCGCTGCCGCCGCACCCCGCCAGGAGCAGGGCGGCCAGGAGCAGTGGGCGGCGCATCCGGCCAGTCTTCCGGACGCGTCGGCCAGAAGCCCTCTAGCCAGGACATGTCGGGCGGTGCCAGAGTGCCGCCACCGACCCCTCACCCTGGAGCGCGCATGCGTCGTCCGTCGTCCCTGCTCTGCGTCGCCGCCCTCGGGCTCACCGGCTTCGCCACGCTCTCCCCAGCAACGGCAGCCCCGGCTGCGCAGAGCAGCAGCACCGCCGCTGCCGCCGTGCCGGACGAGCTGCTCGTCGGCTACGTCGCCGGCGCCACGGACGCCGACCGCGAGCGCGCCCGCAGCCGGGCCGCCGCCCAGGCGCAGGAGCGCGTCGTCGCCGCCGGCGCGGACCGCCTCGAGGTCGAGCTCGTCCGCCTGCCCCGGGGCAAGGACCGGGACCAGGCGGTCGCCGAGCTCCAGAGCGACCCCGCCGTCGCCTACGCCGAGCCGAACTACCTGCTCTCGCACCAGGTCACGGTCACGGACCCGATCTACACGAGCACCGACCCGGCCAAGGATCTCTGGGGCATGTACGGGGAGCTGACGACGCCGGCGAACAAGTTCGGCAGCAACGCCGGTCAGGCGTGGACGACGACGACCGGCTCCAAGTCCGTGTACGTCGGCGTCATCGATGAAGGCATCCAGTTCACCCACCCCGACCTGGACGGCCAGGTATGGAGCAACCCGGGCGACCCGACCTTCAACGGCGTCGACGAGGACAGGAACGGCCTCGTGGACGACGTCCACGGCTGGGACTTCGCCAACAACGACAGCAGCATCTACGACGGCGGCAAGAGCGGCGGCGCCGACGACCACGGCACGCATGTCTCTGGGACGATCGGCGGCGAGGCGAACAACAGCGGCGTCGTCGGCCTCAACCACAACGTGACGCTCATCAGCGGGAAGTTCCTCGGCCGTAGCGGCGGGTCGCTGGCCAACGCCGTGAAGGCCGTCGACTACTTCACGAACCTCAAGACCACCAAGGGCATCGACATCGTGGCGACCAGCAACAGCTGGGGCGGCGGCGGCTTCTCGCAGTCGCTGCTCGACGCCATCGTCCGTGGCGCCAAGGCCGACATCCTGTTCATCGCCGCCGCCGGGAACAGCGGCAGCGACAACGACGCGACGGCCTCGTACCCGAGTGGCTACGACACCACCGCGGGCGCCGGCTTCGACGCCGTCATCGCCGTTGCCGCCATCGACCGCAACGGCGGGTTGGCCTCCTTCAGCCAGTACGGCGCCAAGACGGTCGACCTCGGCGCCCCCGGCGTCGGCGTCTGGTCGACGACGGCCTTGAACACCTACTCGTCCTACAACGGCACCTCGATGGCGACGCCGCACGTGACCGGCGCCGCTGCGCTGTACCAGGCGGCGTTCCCTGCAGCCACAGCAGCACAGATCCGGTCGGCACTGCTGACGAGTGCGGTGCCGACGCCCTCACTCGCGGGCAAGACCGTCACGGGGGGTCGCCTCGACGCGGCCGCCGCGCTGCTGAGGTAGCCGTTCCGTCGAAGGCCGCTGTCCTCTCGGGGCGGCGGCCTTCGTCATGTTCGGGCGCTTTTGTTCGTAGTCCTTTCTTGTCATCTCAGGCCTCACCTCTTCCCCAGCGGTGTCCGATGTGTCCCACTAGCGGCACACCACCAAGGAGAGCCCCGTGCGTCGATCCCTCGCCCTCCTGTGCGCCGTGACCGTCGGCGCGACGGCCTTCGCTGCCTCCGCGCCAGCGACGGCCGCGCCAGCACCCGCTGCGAGCGAGACCGCTGCTGCGGCCGTCCCGGACGAGTTGCTCGTCGGCTACGTCGACGGAGCCACCGCCGCCGACAGGCAGCGGGCCCGTGGTCGCGCAGCGGCGCAGAGGCAAGAGCGCGTGGTTGCTGCTGCAGGCGACCGCAACGAGGTGGAGCTGGTTCGGCTGCCACGCGGGAAGGACCGCGACCAGGCGATCGCCGAGCTGCAGAGCGATCCCGCCGTGGACTACGCCGAGCCGAACTGGATCTACCAGCA
>JBKJQQ010000058.1:0-5486 GCA_046593875.1 Mycobacteriales bacterium
CGCTCGGCGCACGACAAAGCTGAGCTCCCCGACGGCACCGACCCGGCGCAACTCGCGTTCGAACTGGGAGTCATCCTCGCCGGCACGAACATCGTCTGCGTGCTCCACGACGACAACGGTGTGATCGCACGCGCACGCGCTGCCGTACGAAACCGGCTCCCGGGCTAGGGGCTGCCGTGCCCCGCCGAGCGGGCGGGCAGAAGCCCAGCCCTCTCATCCGGACATCCGTTTCTGCCGCGGGGCGCGCTGACGAGGCCGGCTCTGTCCACGCTGCCGAACCGATCTTCGGCACCTTCTTGTGAGGCGCACGATGCGCGACGGCGAGGGCATGCGGCCACGAAGCGTCACCGCTGCGGCGGGTGGTCGGAGGACTTGGTGCTGCGCGCGTGCCGCGGCGCAGGAGCACTGCAGTCCCGCCGGACGATCAGGGCGACGGCGCCCTCACGCTCGCTGCGATGCGGTCGAGCGTCTGCTCTATCGCGGGCCGCATGTCCCGGTGGTGCGGCAGCATCGCGCCATAGAGCGCTCTGAAGGGCTGCACGGGCATGCGCGTGATCTCGTACGAGTGCCGCACGAGCGTGCCGCCGTCCTGGGGCAGCAGGTCGTAGCGCCACGTGGTCGAGTCGCCCCTGCTCGGGTCCAGCCGCTCGGGGACGGTGCGGAAGGCGAAGGCGACGCCGGGGTCGGCCTGGACCACCTCGCAGACCCGCGACCACCGGGCAACGCCGGACTTGTTGCGCCCGCGGAAGCGCGCTGCGACCTGTCCAGCTGCTTGCCCGTTGTCGATCCACTCAGCGCTTTTGCACTCGTCGCTGCGCTCTCCTGTGGACGTGATGTCGCTGATCAACCGGTAGACCTCGTCCGGATCCGCGTCCACGACCCGCTCGCCACTGCCGCTCAACCGCCACTGCTCCGCCACGCGATCACCCCCTCGCCGCAGCATCGCACCTGCAGCAATCCCACATGGCCAAGAACAACAAGGACCGGCACGCCAGCCCCCGCGTGGCGTCCTTCCTGGCCGGCATGGCCGGCTGATCGTCGGGCAGCTATCCGCTTATCGGCAAATCGCGATAGGCTCGGTACGTGGACTCGACGGGTGAGCTCCTGCGGGAGGCGCGGCGGCGTGCCGGCCTGTCGCAGTCCGAGCTCGCCGCGCGGGCTGGTGTGACCCAGAGCGTGGTGAGCGAGTACGAGTCGGACAGGCGGCAGCCGGCGGTTGCGACCTTGGCGCGGCTCGTCGCGGCCACCGGTCACGAGCTGACCCTGGGCTTGAACCGGACTGACCCGAAGGTGCGAGGTCTGCCCGACACTGCGCTCGGGCGCAGGCTGCGGCAGCACCGCAAGGCCCTGCTGGAAGCGGTCCGGGACGCGGGAGCCAGCAACCTTCGGGTCTTCGGGAGCGTGGCCCGCGGACAGGACGGTCCGAACAGCGACGTCGACCTCCTCGTCGACCTTCCGGAGCAGACCAGCCTGTTCGCGGTCCTGGCGTTGGAGGGCACCCTGGAGCGAATCCTGAAGGTCAAGGTCGACCTCGCGCCGGTAAGCAGCCTGAAGCCCCGGGTGCGGGACGAGGCTCTTGCCGACGCAGTTGCGCTGTGACGCGCCGCGACGGCGAGAGGCTGCAGGACATCCTCAGTGCCATCGAGGCCATCCGGAGCCACGTTGCCCGCGGTGGGCTCACCGACGGCCTCGTCTTTGATGCTGTCC
Organism: Mycobacteriales bacterium; assembly: GCA_046593875.1. GTDB lineage: Bacteria > Actinomycetota > Actinomycetes > Mycobacteriales > SCTD01 > SCTD01. The sequence goes on from JBKJQQ010000058.1 coordinate 1,708, forward strand.
GCGTCCGGCTCATCGAGATCGGCGAGGCCATCAAGGCGATCTCCCCCGAGCTTCTCGACAGCGAGCCGGGCCACCCCTGGAGCGACATCGCCCGCATGCGTGATCGGCTCGCCCACAGGTACTTCGACACGAACCATGGCCACGTCACGGGGGCTGTCGAACACGACCTCGGGCCCCTCGTCGCTGCGGTGCTGCGACTCCAGGGCCGACTTCCTCCAGTCGAGTAGTGCACGGCACCGACGCTGGCTGGTGGCCGGGCCGTGATCGCACCCGCCCCGGTGCAGTCAGTGACGGCACCGCTGGAGAGAGCGACCTGAACGTCCGCTCATGCCGCGTCCGGCGTGCAAGGGTCAACGAACGTGCTGGACCGCGTGGCGGACGTAGACCACGCCGTTGTCGAATCGTCTGTGGTCAAGCAGCTCGAGGTTGAGTCGTACGCCTCGAGGCAACGCCGGCTTGCCGCCGCCGACGAGGACCGGGCACAACAGAAGTACGCATTCATCCACCAGGCCGTGCCGAAAGGCCTCTGCCGCGATCCCCGCGCCTCCGATGCTCAGGTTCGAGTCCGCGGTCTCCTTGAGCCGCCGTACCGCCTCGGGCTCGAACTGTCTCTCGATCCTCGTGCGCGCGGTGGACACGTCGGTGAGGGTGGTGGAGTAGACGACCTTGTCGGCCTCACGCCAGATGCCGGCGTACTCGCGGACCACCGGCGGCTCGTTCACCAGCCAGTCGTCGCTCTCCCACACCCGCATCGTTTCGTACATGCATCGCCCGTAGAGCGACGTGCCGATGTGCCGCTCGTGCTCGTTCCAGAACGCGTGGACTTCCTCGTCCGGTGCGGACCAGTTGAACGAACCCGACTCGTCCTCCAGGAAGCCGTCGAGCGAGATGTTGGCCGCGTAGATCAGCTTTCCCATTGAGCCCTCCGCCAACATGCGTACACGGCGCGCGAGGTCACGCGAGCACAGTTAACGGTACCGACTGCCATATCGATGAGGACCCCGAAACGAAGGTGCCAGGGCGCCAGCGCCGCGGCCACCGTGGGGACGCCGACTGCGGATGGCATACCGCAATTGGCGGCTGCGTCCGTGCAGCACGTCCTCATCTGCCGCTGGCCGCGTCATGGTCATGGGCGCGAAGTCCGGTGCGACAAGGCTGCCTAGCCGCCGCGTATCAGCGGTGGAGGACGGGCGGGGCGCCGCACCTTCTGATGATCCCAGGGCGGGATGCTCACGAACCGGTGAGCAACGCAAGCGGCTGCGCTTCCCTGCGGAGGCCCCAGCAGAGGGTTCTTGCTCTGCCGGCACACGTTGCGCAGCGCCGACAGCACGTCGGGACTGGCTACGGTGAGGTCATGGCCGCACTGCATGACGTAGGCGAGCGGGACGGCTGGCGCTGCTGGCTATGTGACGCGCAGGTCGACCCGGACGCATCGGTGAACTCCGACCGCGGGCCGAGCGTCGACAGCGGAGTCGCGCCGAAAGGCAAGAAGGTGGGCGTCGAGAGGCTCGCCCACCGCGCCTGCAACACCAAGAAGGGTGCGATCAAGCCAGTCGTGTCCTGGCCTGCGGAGCTATTCGTGATCGATCCGGCGCCTCTGGTCGCAACCGTCGACAGGCTGGGACGCAAAGGCGGCCGTGAGGTCGTCGCGCGCTGCCCCAGCCAGGCAGACGCCGACGCCGCCGGCACGTGGGTGCTCGATCGCCTTTCCCGCTTCGCACCTGGGCTGCGCCTGACGACCTCGATCGAGTCCGGTGGCGGGCAGTACCTGCTGGTGCTCAAGACGGACTGATCCAGCTGCGTCCACGCCAACGTCAGCAGCGCCCGCACAGTCCCGGGAAGAGCACGCCTCCGTGGTCGCGGCTCGCTTCGCCGTCGGCGAGCAGGCACTCACTTCTGGCGGCGACTCCGAATGAACCGCCTCGTGAATGGTGCTCGCCCCCGCCCGCGTGCGCTCACGCCAGACGTCAGGTTCCTGAGGCCATGTAGGCCGCGACGATGTAGTTCGGGTGCCGGTCGAGGTTCTTGCGCGCTCGGTCGTAGCGCATCGTCGTCGGAGGGTCGGCCTGACGTGCGGCGATCTGGACGGGGGTGCGAGCGATGGCGGCCAGCGCCTCGGACGCATCGAGGCCGCTCACCTGTGCGCCGCGCCTGCCCGCGACCGCCGCGGCGTGGCCCGAGCCGCAAGCGACGTCAACCAGCCGAGTTCCTCGGCCGACGCCTACACCGGTGCGGGTGCGATCACTGCGGCGAGCGTCCGTCGGGCAGCCCGGTCCGCTGATCGGTGTCCGTGCTGCCGGAGCCGGCGGCGGCCCAGCGCCGTACCGAAGCGACCGGCTTGTCGCTCATGGAGCTCGACGAGCTCGCGTTCTGACAAAGGCGAGCACCGGGCGCGCGCGAGCAGGAGGAGCCAGCGGTCGTTCCCGGCGAGCGGCACACGCACCCGCCTCCTCACGCCCAGCAGCCTGACCACGCTCAAATCCAAGCCCATTAACGGAGGTTCACGCGCGACGCCCCGGCGCGGCGGGCACCGAAATCCTGCTGATCATGGGTGGATGCGCCCTAAAGATCATCAGAAGTGCCTAGAGCACTTCTTTACCCGACACAGGACGCTCGGGACGACACGGGAGGCACGCGTTGACAGAAGGACCGCTTGCACCGATGGATCCGGTGGAGGAGCGCCGACGCCGCGGTGGGTTCTGGGTCAGGCGGGTGCTCCCGCTCGGCCTGGTGCTGCTGCTGGGGATCGGCGTCGGCGTGTTCCTGCTCGCCGACGAAGACCCGCCCCGCGAGGTACTCATCGAAGCGGCCAACGCGGTCGGGCCCGACCCCTTCACGCTGACCGCGATCGAGCCGGCCGTCATGGTTTCCCCGGGGCCTTCGCCCGCGCCCGGGCTGTTCGGCGGCACGCGCGACAACGGCAAGTGCGCACCGGACGCCATGGTGACCTTCCTCGAGGCCAACCCGGACAAGGCCACGGCCTGGGCCGCTGCGCTTGACAGCGACCCGACGCTGCAGTGGAGCGGAGGCGACAGCCTCGAGGCCAGCGACATCAGGGCCTACGTCGCCGGGCTCACGCCCGCCATCCTCGCGGCCGACACCCGCGTCACCAACAACGGCTTCAATGCAGGCAAGGCCACGCCGCGCCAGTCGCTGCTGAAGAAGGGGACCGCCGTACTCGTCGACGGCAAGGGTGTACCGCGTGTGCGGTGCTTCTGCGGCAACCCGCTGCTCCCACCAGAGGGCGGCGGAGGAGGCAGCGCACTCGAGCCGACGGTCGCGCCGACGCCGACGCCGACGCCATCTCCTTCGCCGAGCTCGAACGAGTGCATCCCGAACCAGCCCGAGACCGACGGCTGCGGCCCCGAGCCGACCGATCCGCCACCTTCCGGCGACTGCATCCCGGACCTGCCCGAGACCGACGGCTGCGGCCCTCCGCCCGCCGACGAGCCGTGCCCGCCCGTACCCGACGTACCGGACGGTGCGACAGATGTGTCCACGGCGGATGTGGACTTCACCGCGGACGGCACGTCCGACAACCTGCGGGTCTACCAGGTCGGAGGGGTGTGGCACGCCCGAGTCGAAGTGGCCGGTGTGGGGGTCAGTGACGTCGTGCTCGCCGGGTCGGGGCCGATGACCGCCATCGGCGCGGCGACATTGGGCGGCGCTCCACAGCATGAGGCGTGGGTGAAGGTCGGCTCCGGCTCGGCAACCGACATCCTCGGGCTGCTGGTCTTCCGCGACTGCACACTCGAGCGGGTCACCCTCGAGGGCGTCCC
>JBKJQQ010000077.1:0-7298 GCA_046593875.1 Mycobacteriales bacterium
TGGATCTGCGCGCGCCGGCCGAGCTGGACCTGCGGGCGATGACCTTCCGCACGAGCGGCCAGGTCGTCGGGCTCGCCGTGATGGACCGCCGCGGGGAGCTCCTCGGGATGACGGTCAACGTCCGGCGCTGGGTCGAGGGGGCGGCGCGACCCCCGGGTCCGGTGTCCACCAGCCCGGGACCGCTGCGCCTGCCGAAGGGCCGCTACCGGCTGGTCGTCGTCACCGACGGACCGGCCGACGTCCGCGTGCGCATTCCCGCGACCGGCTCCCTGGCCCGGACCGTCCGCGCCACGCACCGGGTCTCCGCGGGCGCCGAGCTGGTCGACCTGCGCGACGCCCCCTCCGACGAGCTCGTACGACGGCCCGTCGGACTGCGGCGGGGCGGGGCGCTGGTGGGCGTGCTGCACGCCCGCAGCGCGGCGCACGTCGCCAGCACCCCGGAGCTCTGCTTCGCCGAGCCCGGCGCCCCGGACTGCTCGGCCGCACAGGGCACGTCCGCGGTGCTCGTCGGGACGACGGAGCCCGCCGACGGCTTCAACCGGCTGGCCGTCCTGCTCTACGGCGACGAGGGCGTGCCGGCGAGGTACGACGCGCTGGCCCGCTCCCCGGGGGTCGACCTGCCGCGGGCCGTGGACGTGCTGCTCGTCCGGGTCTGAGCGGCGCGCTGGCTAGAGTGCGGACATGAAGCTGGACGCTGCTCTGCTCGACATCCTGGCCTGCCCGGTCGACCACGCGCCGCTGCGCGCGGACGAGGCCGCCGAGGAACTGGTCTGCACCGGCTGCGGGCTGGCCTACCCCGTGCGCGACGACATCCCGGTGCTGCTCGTCGACGAGGCGCGCACGCCTTCGTGACCTCCCCCTCGACCCGGACGGCGGAGGACAGGCTCGACGACGCAGGGCTGCTCGCAGCCGGAGACCCGGGCGGCATGCTGCCTGCCGTCGCGTCCGCCGCCGCCCAGGTGCGCGAGGCCGCGGTGCTCGCTGCCGAGGCCGGGGTGGACCGGCTGCGCGAGGACGGTCGCCCACGTGCGGTCGTCGTCTGCGGCATGGGCGGCTCCGGCATCGCCGGCGACGTGCTGTCGGCCGTCGCCGGTCCGAGCTGCCCGGTCCCGGTCGTCACGCACCGCGGCTACGGCCTGCCGGCGTGGGTCGGCCCGGTCGATCTCGTCGTCGTCGTCTCCTGCTCCGGCTCGACCGAGGAGACGCTGAGCGCGCTCGAGGAGGCCGTCCGCCGAGGCTGCCGCCTGCTCGTCGTGGGCGCGTCCGGCTCCCCGGTGGACGACCTCGGCCAGCGCGGCCGGGCGGTCTTCGTCCCGGTGACCCAGGGCCGTCAGCCGCGGGCGAGCATGTGGGCGCTGTCGACGCCGCTGGTCGTCGCCGGTCACGAGCTCGGCCTGCTGCAGGCGCCGCCGGACGTCGTCGAGGACGCCGCCCGCACGCTCGAGGAGATCGCCGACCGCTGCCGCCCCGACGCCGCGTCGCTCGTCAACCCGGCGAAGCGCCTGGCGCTGGACCTGCAGGGCCGCCTGCCGGTGCTGTGGGGGACCAGCCCGCTCGCGGGCGCGGTGGCCTACCGCTTCGCCTGCCAGCTCAACGAGAACGCCAAGGTGCCGGCGGTCTGGGGCGTGCTGCCTGAGGCCAACCACAACCAGGTCGTGGCCTTCGACGGACCGTTCGCCGGGGCGGGCAGCCCGGGCGGCGACGACCTGTTCCGCGACCGCGGCGACGACGAGGACCAGGAGTCGCGCCTGTCGCTGGTGCTGCTGCGCGACCTCGAGGAGCACCCGCAGGTGACCCGCCGGGCCGACGTCAGCGCCGAGCTGGCCCGCGAGCGGGACGTGCCGGTCGTGCAGCTGCAGGCCGAGGGCAGCAGCCCGCTGGCGCGGTTCGCCTCGCTGATCGGGCTCACCGACTACGCGTCGACGTACCTCGCCCTCGCGCAGGGACTGGACCCGACGCCGGTCGACGCCATCACCGCCCTGAAGGAGCGCATCCGCGCCTAGTGCGCCTTGTTCCGGTGCAGGGTCTGGCTGACGACGAGCACCAGCAGCGCGCCGACGGCCAGCCCGAGCAGCGCGCTGGCCGTGGTGTTCACGAGCCACTCCACGACGCCACCGAGGGCGCCGGCGGCGTCCCCGGCGGTCTTCTCCAGCGCGTGGACCGCGTCGTAGAGCGGGTCGAAGCCCAGGTCGTGCATGCCGACCAGCAGGATGTGGCCGCCGACCCAGAGCATCGCCGCGGTGCCGATGACGGTCAGGGCGGTGAGCAGCTTCGGCATGCCCTTGACCAGCGCCATGCCCAGCTTGGCGGTCCCCTTGCCGGGTCGTTCGGCCAGGCTCAGCCCGACGTCGTCCATCTTCACGATGAGGGCCACCACGCCGTAGACCAGCACCGTGATGGCGATCGCGACCACGACGAGGATCGCGGCCCGGGAGGCGAACGCCTCGTCGACGACCTCGTTGAGCGAGATGACCATGATCTCGGCCGACAGGATGAAGTCGGTGCGCACGGCCCCGGACACGATCGTGTTCTCGTCGGGCATCTCCTCCAACGAGGCGCCGAGCGCGTCGTCGTGGCCGCGCAGCCGGCCCCAGACCTTCTCGGCGCCCTCGAAGCACAGGTAGCAGCCGCCCAGCATGAGCAGCGGGGTGAGGACGACCGGCAGGAACTCGCTGAGCACCAGGATCGCCGGCACGATGATCAGCAGCTTGTTGCGCAGCGACCCGATCGCGATGCGCCGGATGATCGGTACCTCGCGCTCGGCGGCCAGGCCGTGGACGTACTGCGGCGTGACCGCGGTGTCGTCGACGACGACACCGGTGGCCTTCAGGCTCGCCCTCGCGGCCGCGGCGCCGATGTCGTCGACGGACGCGGCGGCGGCGCGGGCCAGGACCGCGACGTCGTCGAGCAGGGCTACGAGTCCACCGGCCACAGGGGAGTCCTCCAAGTTCGGGCTGTGCGCTCACGGTAGTTCGGGCCGCGCTGGTCAACCGGCCGGAGCAGGCGCACAGTGGACCTGTACCCCTTCGAAGGAGGCGGTCCATGTCGACCGTGCACTGCCCGCTCTGCGGGCTCAGGTTCCGCTACGTCAGCGAGCTCGACGACCACGCGCGCGAGCACTGCACGCCGCCCGAGATGCACCTCCCGGCCCACCGGGAGAAGCGGGCCTGGGGCGTGCCGCGGCCGCGGGCCGATCAGGAGCGCAGCAGCGCCATCCGGTAGGTCGCGACCGCGGTCTCCACGTCGTCCTGCTCGCGGCGGAACCGCACCTCGACGGGGAACGTCGCCCGGCCGCGCTCCTCGAGCGCGGCCCGCGCGCCGTCCTCCTCGCCGGCCGCGAGCTGCGCGGCGGCGAGCAGCGGTCCGGTGACGATCGCCGAGTAGCCGATCTGCGCCTCCTTCACCAGCGGCACCGCACCGGCCTCCACGAGGTCGCCGAACACCTGCAGCAGCACGACGAAGGCCGCCGTCTCGCCGAGCCCGAAGATCGCGGCGGCGTGCGGCCCGCCGACGTGGTTGTGCAGCTCCGGACCGGCGTCCAGCCGCAGCAGGGCGGGGTCGGTCGAGAGCACCCGGGGGCCGAGGACCTGCACGAAGCCGGGGGCGCCGTGGATGAGCGCCCGGATGTCGATCACCGGAACCAGCTCGCGCCCACGTTGCCGGCGCCGGCATGGGCGCCGACCACCGGACCCACGACGTAGCGGTCGATGCCGAGCACGCCCGGCGCGCCGGTGATGCCGGCGGCCAGGTCGTCGGCCAGCGAGGGGACGTCGCCGTGGCCGACGCTGACCCGGGTCGGCGACACCACCGCCGCCGCCCGGACCGCCGCCACCTGGAGGGCGATCGCCTCCTCCGTCGAGCGCGCGGACCCGAGCACCCGCACCGCACCGTCGAGCGCCATGACCGGGACGCCCTCGGGCACGTCGTCGGCGAAGCGCCCGCCGGCCTCGAGCAGCGCCAGGGTGTCGGAGGTCCAGCACGAGGCGACCCGCGCCGACAGGGACCGGGCCAGCGCGACGACGTCGTCGTACGGCATCCCGCCGGCGAGCGCGCGACCCACCTCGCCGACGAGCAGGCACAGCCCGCCGCTGATGGTCCCGCTGTCGACCACCTCGACCGGCACCGGCGTCATCCCGGCAGCGAGCACCGCGCTGCCGTGAGTGCCGGACATCGTGGCGGTGCAGGTCAGGCAGAGCACCCGGTCCGCGCCGGTGCCCGAGAACGCCTGGAGGAACTCGCCCGGGGAGGGCTGGGAGGTCGTCGGCGCGTGGCCGGCGGCGCGCAGCCGCCGGTAGAACTCCACCGGCGGGAGGTCCGGCTCGTCGAAGGACTCGCCGTCGAGCGTGACGTGCAGCGGCACGACGGTGATGCCGAGCTCGGCGGCCAGTCCGGGCGGCAGGTAGCTGGTCGAGTCGGTCACCAGCGCGGTGGTCGTCACCGGCAGAACGTACGTGGGCCAGACTCTCGCGCGTGCCCCTGCCCGCCCACGACGTCGCGGACCTCGCGCTGGCCGAGGCGGGCCGCCGGCGGATCGACTTCGCCGAGCGGGCGATGCCGGTGCTGGGGCTGCTGCGCGACCGCTTCGCCGCCGGTCGTCCGCTGGCAGGGGTACGGGTCGCCGCCTGCGCGCACGTCACGCCGGAGACCGCGGCGCTCGCCCGGACCCTCACCGCGGGCGGCGCCGAGCTGCACCTGGCCGCGAGCAACCCGCTGTCGACGCAGGACGACGTCGCGGCAGCGCTGGTCGTCGACGGCATCGGGGTGCACGCGCGGCACGGGGTCGACCGGGAGGGGTACGCCGTGCACCTGCTGGGCGCCCTCGACGTCCGGCCGCACCTGCTCCTCGACGACGGCTGCGACCTGGTGAACGTCCTGCACGCCCAGCGGACCGACCTGCTCGACGGGGTGCGGGCCGGGGGGGAGCAGACCAGCACCGGGGTCCTGCGGCTGCGGCAGATGGCCGCCGAGGGCGCGCTGCGACTCCCGATGGCGGCGGTCAACGACACCCCGATGCAGCTGCTCGTCGCGAACAGGCACGGCACCGGGCAGTCCACCCTCGACGCGGTCATGCGCGCGACCGGCACCCTGCTCGCGGGCACCACCGTCGTGGTCGCCGGCTACGGCTGGTGCGGCAGCGGGATCGCCGCCCGCGCAAGGGGTCTCGGTGCACAGGTGCTCGTCACGGAGGTCGAGCCCCGACGGGCGCTGGAGGCGGTGCTCGACGGCCACCGGGTCCTGCCGATGGCCGAGGCCGCGCCGCTCGGGGACGTCTTCCTCGTCAGCACCGGCAACCGCGACGTCCTGTCGGCCGAGCACTTCGGCGCGATGCGCGACGGCGCGGTGCTCGCGAACGCCGGCCACTTCGACGTCGAGATCGACGTCGCCGCACTGGCCGACGCAGCCGTCGCCGTGCACCGTCGGGTGCGCCCGCACGTGGACGCGTACGAGCTGCCCGACGGCCGCCGGCTGCTGCTGGTGGCCGAGGGGCGGCTGGTGAACCTCGCCGCCGCGGACGGACACCCGGCCAGCGTCATGGACATCTCCTTCGCCGTGCAGGCGCTGACGGTGGAGTGGCTGGCCGGCGCCGACCTGGCCCCGGGCGTGCACGAGGTGCCGGCCGCCATCGACGACGAGGTGGCCCGGACCAAGCTCGCCGCCCTGGGGGTGCGCCTCGATGCGCTGACCCCCGCGCAGGAGCGCTACCTGTCCACCTGGCGCGGCTGATCACCCGCCCCCGTCGCCACAGGGGGCTGACACGGTCGTGACAAGGTTCACCGCGGTCGACTGGCCACCCTGACACGATCGCGGTAAGGTTCGCGCAGATGACCACGCTGACGATCCACGAGGCCGCGACCACCACCGGGTGGTCGCCCCGCATGCTGCGCTACATCGAGCAGCTCGGGCTCGTGGCGTCGCCGCGGTCAGCGGCGGGCTACCGGCTCTACGGCCCAGCCCAGCTCCACCGGCTCCGCACCCTGCGGGCGCTGCTGGAGACGCACGGCGTCGAGCTCGGTGACGTCGGCTTCGCGCTGCGGCTGCGCCGCGAACCGGAGCTGACCGGCGCGCTCGACGAGTGGTTCGAGGCCGAGCCACTGCCCCCGCTCCAGAGCACCGTTCACGACCTGCCGGACGGCGACTGGCTCGCCTTCGAGCAGGACAAGCACTCCCAGCTCCTCACCTCCGACCGACGGGACACCGCATGAGCACCGCCGCAGCAGCCACATCCACTGGGGACTTCAAGGTCGCTGACCTCTCCCTCGCCGACTACGGCCGCAAGGAGATCCGGCTGGCCGAGCACGAGATGCCGGGCCTGATGGCCATGCGCGCCGAGTTCGGTCCGAGCAAGCCGCTGGCCGGCGCCCGCATCATCGGCTCGCTGCACATGACCATCCAGACGGCCGTGCTCATCGAGACCCTCGTCGAGCTCGGCGCGCAGGTCCGCTGGGTCAGCTGCAACATCTTCTCGACCCAGGACACGCGGCCGCGGCCGTCGCCGTCGGGCCGAACGGCACCGTCGACGCCCCCGCCGGCGTGCCGGTCTTCGCCTGGAAGGGCGAGACCCTCCCGGAGTACTGGTGGTGCACCGAGCAGGCCGTGAACTGGCCCGCCGGTGAGGAGCCGAACATGATCCTCGACGACGGTGGCGACGTCACGCTGCTCATCCACAAGGGCGTCGAGTTCGAGGCGGCGGGCCTGGTCCCCGCCACCGACAAGACGCACTCCGAGGAGTACGCCGTCATCCTCGACACCCTGCGCCGCTCGCTGGTCGAGGACCCGCAGCGCTTCACGACGATCGCCGCGGGCATCAAGGGCGTCTCCGAGGAGACCACCACCGGCGTCATGCGCCTCTACGAGTTCCACAAGGCCGGCGGCCTGCTCTTCCCGGCCATCAACGTCAACGACTCGGTCACCAAGAGCAAGTTCGACAACCTCTACGGCTGCCGCCACTCGCTGGTCGACGGCATCTTCCGCGCCACCGACGTGATGCTCGCCGGCAAGACCTGCGTGGTCTTCGGCTACGGCGACGTCGGCAAGGGCTCGGCCGAGTCGCTGCGCGCCCAGGGCGCCCGCGTCATCGTCACCGAGATCGACCCGATCTGCGCGCTGCAGGCCGCCATGGAGGGCTTCCAGGTCGCCACGCTCGAGGACGTCATCGAGACCGCAGACGTCTTCATCACCGCGACCGGCAACAAGGACATCATCATGGTCGAGGACATGGCCCGGATGAAGGACAAGGCCATCGTCGGCAACATCGGCCACTTCGACAACGAGATCGACATCGCCGGGCTGCAGCAGCT
>JBKJQQ010000158.1:0-21734 GCA_046593875.1 Mycobacteriales bacterium
CTCACGCTCACCCGGCAGATGGAGCTCGGGGACTGCGGAGCCGCGTGCCTGGCGATGGTGCTGCGGGCGTACGGCCGTCCTGCGCCCCTGGCCGAGCTCCGCGACCGCTCCGGCACCGGTCGGGACGGGGTCTCCGCGCTGGGCATCGTGCACGCCGCCCGGCACCACGGCTTCGAGGCGGTGGGCGTGCGCTGTCCGAGCGACCGGCTGGACGACCTGCCCGCCGGCGCCATCCTGCACTGGGGGGACAACCACTTCGTCGTGCTCGTCGGCCGGGGTCGACGGGGCCTGCGGATCCTGGATCCGGCGCTCGGCCGCAGGACCGTCAGCCCGCAGGTCGTGCAGGAGCAGTACTCCGGCGTCGCCCTCCTGCTGACGCCGCCCGCGGGCGGACCTCCCGCCCGCCAGCGGGGCTCGCTCCGGCGGGCCCGCACCGCGCGCTACCGCCCGTTCGCCGTCGGCGTCGGGCGGCCGCTGGGCGCCGCCGTCGCGCTGGCGGCGGTCGTGCAGGCGTGCGCCCTCGTCTACCCCCTCGTGCTGCGCACGGTCGTGGAGCAGGTCGGCGTCGACGCCGCGCGCGCGAGCACCGCTGCGCTGTTCGCCCTGGTCGCCGCCCTGGCCGTGGGCTACCTGCTGGCCCTGGTCGGCCGGGTCCTGTGCCTGGCCGCCGTGCAGCGCTCGGTGGACGTGCGCCTCACCCTCGGCGTCCTGTCGCACCTGGCCCGGCTGCCGTTCGCGTTCGTCGCCCGGCGCTCCACCGGCGACCTCGCCCTGCGCGTCCGCAGCACCTTCGCCGTACGGCAGATCCTGACCTCGAGCGCGCTCTCCGCACTGCTCGACGGGACGCTCGTCCTGGGCTACCTGGTCGTCATCCTGGTCATCGACCCGCCCTTCGCGGCACTGACGCTCGCGTCGGTGCTGGTGCAGGTGGCCCTCGTGGCCCTGACCTGGCGCTACCTGCGGGAGACGGCTGCGGAGGCACTGGACCGTCAGACGACCGCGCAGTCCGGGTTGCTGGAGCTGGTGAGCGGGTTCGAGATCCTCAAGGCCACCGGGTCGGCGCAGCGCGCCGTCGACGACTGGTCACTGCGGCTGCAGGCGGAGGTGGACGCCCAGGTCCGGAACGGCCGGGCCAGCGGGCTGGTGGACGGCGTGCTGGCCACGCTCCGGTTCGCCACCCCGCCTGCCCTGCTGATCCTCGGGCTCTCCCGCGTCGCCGACGGCTCGCTCGACCTCGCGGAGATGCTCGCCCTCGCCGCGCTCGCCGTCGCCGTCACCGTCCCGGTCGGCGCCCTCCTGGGCACGGTGTGCGCCTTGACGTCGGTGTTCGGCTACCTGGACCGGCTCGACGACCTGCTGCAGACCCCGCCCGAGAGCAACGGCGCACGCCGGCCTCCCGAGGTGCTGGACGGCGACGTCCGGCTCGACGGCGTCGCGTTCCGCTACTCGCCGCTGTCAGCGCCTGCCCTCCAGGACGTCCAGCTGCACCTCGGCGCCGGGGAGCACGTGGCGGTCGTCGGCGCGTCCGGCTCCGGCAAGTCGACGCTCGCCCTGCTGATCGCCACCTTGTACGACCCCACGGACGGGGCGGTGCGCGTGGACGGCGTGCCGGTGACCGCCTACGACCGCGACGCGCTCCGCAGCAGGATCGGTGTCGTCACGCAGAAGGCCACCCTGTTCAACGCCACCGTCCGCGACAACATCGCCCTGGGACGCTCGTGGATCACCGACGAGGACGTCGTGGAGGCCGCCCGCGCCGCAGCGCTGCACGAGGACGTCGCGCGTCTGCCCTCGGGCTACGCGACCCGGCTCGGGAACGCCGGCAGCGGCCTGTCCGGTGGCCAGCTGCAGCGGATCGGCCTCGCGCGGGCCCTCGCCGGCCGTCCCGGCCTGCTCGTGCTCGACGAGGCCACCAGCGCGCTGGACCCGGTGACGGAGAGGGCCGTGCACGAGGCCCTGGCCGAGCTGGACTGCACCCTGGTCGTGGTGGCGCACCGGCTGTCCGCGGTCGCCACCGCCGACCGGGTGCTCGTCATGGACCAGGGCCGCCTGGTGGACGACGGCACGTACACCGCACTCCGGCGGCGCAGCCGTGCGTTCCGAGCCCTGCTCGAGGGCGACGGTCGGCTCCCGCGACGCGGCTCCGCTGCGGAGCGCTGACGCGCAGCGCGAGGCGGCGGCTCAGCCGGCTGCAGGCGGGGGAACGCAGGAGCGGCACGACCCGGACAGGGCCAGGTGACCCTCGTCGACGACGAACGCGTGCTCGGAGCGGAGCTGCTCGACGGCGGCGGCCACGATGGCCAGCGGTGCGGACTCCACGCGGCCGCAGTGCTGGCACACGAGGTGGATCGGCGGCTTGTCCGTGGCCAGCGAGTACGTCGGCGCGCCGTGTCCCAGGTGGGTGTGCCGCAGCACCCCGAGCTGCTCCAGCAGCTCCAGCGTGCGGTAGACGGTGGAGCTGTTCAGGCTGGGCGCGGTCTGCTGCACGGCCTTGGTGATCGCCTCCGGGGTCCCCTGCCCGAGGGAGGCCACGGCCTCCAGGACCAGCTGGCGCTGCACGGTCAACCGGTAGCCCCGGCTGCGGAGCTGGCTCGTCCAGGCGGCCGGGACCGCCTCGTCGCGAGCGCTCTCCCCCATGCGGCGAGCGTATCGGTCAGGCCCCACTCAGCGGGTGAGGGCGGCCGGGGCGGCGACGGGTGACGGCGCCGGCTCGGCGTGGTCGTCCATGCCGGCGGTCCGGCGCAGCCCACGAGGGCCGGTGGCCAGCAGCACGAGGACGAAGGCCAGCGCGTTGACGAGCACGATGGTGGTGCCGGACGGGATCTGCAGGTGGTAGCTGGCGTACATCCCGATGGCGCCGGTGCTGGCTCCCAGCAGGCTCGAGGTCCACAGCATCCGGCTGAAGGAGTTGGTGAGCATGCGCACCACCACGGCCGGGATGACCAGCGTGGCCGCGACCAGGGTCACGCCGATGATCTGCAGGGTGGCGAGGATGGACACCGACAGCACGAACATCAGCAGCGCGTCCATGCGCCGCACGCTGACCCCGGACACGTCGGCCACGTCGGGATCGAAGGTGGTGAACAGGAACGCCCGGTAGAGCACGGTGAACGTCGCGCCGGCGAACAGCAGCGCGCCCAGCAGCAGGAGCAGGTCGTCGGTCCCGACGCCGTTGATGCTGCCGAACAGCAGCGCGTCGAAGGCCGGCCCCTTGGTGCCGAACCGGGTGAGCAGGGCCACGCCGAGGGCGAAGGACGCCGTCGTCACCACGCCGATGGCCGCGTCCGCGCCGATCCGGCGGCTGCGCGCGACCGCGTTGATCAGCAGTGCGGAGCCCAGCCCCCATGCCCCCGCCCCGAGCACGATGGGCAGTCCGAGCAGCGGCGCGGCGGCGTAGCCCCCGAACACCGCGTGCGAGAGGCCGTGGCCGATGTAGCTCATGCCGCGCAGCGTGATGAAGACCCCGAGCAGGCCGCACAGCGCGCCGGCCAGGACGGCGGCCATCAGCCCGTTGAGCACGAACTGGTAGCGGAAGGGCTCGAGCAGGACGTCGATCATCCGGCGACCCCCAGCACGCCGACCGAGCCGCTGTCGACCACGACCGGCATGCCCAGGTGCTGCAGCACCTCCATGCGGGCGCCGAAGGTGCGCTCGAGCACGTCCGGGACGATGACCTGGTCGGGGCGGCCGGCAGCGATGACGCGGGTGTTCAGCGCCACCAGGTGCGGCAGGTGCGAGGCCATCCCGTTCAGGTCGTGCGTGGTGAGCAGGATGGCCAGCCCGCCCCGGTTGAGCTCGTCGAGCAGGTGCAGGACCTCGTGCCGGGTCGCGACGTCCACCCCGGAGGTCGGCTCGTCCATGAGCAGCAGCTGCGGGCGTCGCAGCAGCGCCCGGGCGATGAACATGCGCTGCTGCTGGCCGCCGGACAGCTCCCGGATGTGGCGAGCCGCGAGCTCGGCGATCCCGAGCCGGTCGAGGACCCCCGCCACCTCCGCCTTCTCGGCCGGAGTGGCCCAGGGCAGCAGTCGTCGCGTCTGCCGGGACATCAGGACGCACTCGGCAACCGTGACCGGGAAGTTCCAGTTGACCGTCTCGAGCTGCGGGACGTAGGACGTCGCGAGCCCCGGTGCGCGGCGCACGGCGCCCCGCTGCGGGCGCACCGTCCCGAGCAGGAGCCGGAGCAGGCTGGTCTTGCCCGAGCCCGACGGCCCGACGACCCCGGTGAACGAGCCGGCCTCGACGACGTGGTCGACGTCGCGCAGGACCGGCGCTCCGCCGTAGCCGAAGGTGACGCCGGCGAGGGAGACGAGCGCTCCGGAGGTGGGCGTCACTGGGGGTAGTCCGCCTCGTCGGGGGCGACGTCCGCGACGTCCAGCGCCTTCAGCCTCGTGGCCGTGCCGCCCAGGCCCTCGATCATCGTGACGTAGTCGAAGCGCATCAGCCCGAGCCAGGAGTGCTCCGCGGCGCCCGGCTCGCCGGGCAGGTCGTCGTCGCGCAGCGTGTCCTCGTACCGCGCGCCGGTCTCCTTCGCGATCTGCTCCAGCACCTTGGACGGGAACACCTCCGAGCCGAAGATGACCGGCACCTTGCGCTCGCGGATCTGGTCGATGATCCGGGCGACCTCCTGCGGCTGGGGGTCCTCGAAGTTGCTCGGCTGGACCGCCCCGACGACCTCCCAGTCGTAGGTCTTGGCGAAGTAGGCGTAGGCGTCGTGGTAGGTCAGCAGCTGCTTGCCGCCGGCCGGGATCGTCGCCTGGTCGGCCTTCAACGCCTCGGACAGCTGCGTGGCCTTGCCGACGAACGCCTCGTGATTGGCGGTGTAGTAGTCCGCGTTGTCCGGGTCGGCCTTGACCATCGCGTCCTTGATGACCAGGGCGTACTCCGCCGCGTAGGTCGGGTCGGTCCACAGGTGCGGGTTCGGCTTGCCCTCCTCCTTCGGGAAGGAGAAGTCGTAGATGTAGTCCGACTCCGGGAGCACCTCGTCGCCGAGCTTGACGATGACGGCGTCGTCGGGGGCGTTGGCCTCCGCCAGCTCGAAGGTCGGCTCCTCGAGCTGCAGCCCGTTGACGAACACGACATCGGCACGCTCCATCACCGCGGCGATCTGCGGCGGAGGCTCGAACGTGTGGCTGTTCGTGCCCTCCGGGACCACCCCCGTGACCACCGCGCGGTCTCCGACGATGTTCGACACGATGGAGGTGATCGGGGCGACCGTGCTGACGATCTGCAGCTGCCCGGGTCGATCCGTCGCGGCCGGGGAGCCGTCAGCGGTCGCGCACCCCGTCAGCGCGAGCCCCATCAGCACGGCTGCTGTCGCAGGACGGGGCGCTCTGATCATGCTGCGACGCTAACGCTGTTGCGCAAGACCCGCAACGCGAAGCGGAGCCCTCTCGTCGCCGTACGCCGCCGTCAGCCCGCGCCTCCGCGCACCGCGACGTGCAGGTGGTCGGCGTGCACGAGGTTGGTGAGGTAGCGGCGCCGGCCGGCATCGAGGTCGAAGCCCTCCGGGCCACCCACCTGCGACACCGTCGCGATGCCCCCGGCCGTCTGCATGACCGAGCGGATCACGTCCGCGGCGGCGTCGGCGACGGGCACGTCGTCGAGGGCGTAGATGTCGACGGCCCGCCCGCGGAAGTGCGCGCTGACGGGAGCGGAGACGCGACCGTCGACGACGCGCTCCGGGTGTCCGGTCTTGAGCACGGTCGCCCGCAGGCGGGCGACGTCGGCGAGCGTGAGCATGGTGGCCAGGAGGTCCTGCGCGATCTGCCCGGAGTAGATGTCCCACCGGGCGCTGTCGGGCAGGTCGACGCGGTCGTCGTCGAGGAGCCTCTGCGCGGTCACCGAGAGCTGCTGAGGCCGTGCCAGGGGGCTTCCGCCCGCGGACGCGAGGCCCGCGACCTGCCAGAGCCCGCCGTCCAGCTGCAGGCGCAGGTCCAGCGTGCGCCGCACGACGGTCGTCGCGCCCGCCTGGTCCTGCAGGACCTGCCGGAGCACGACCATCGCCACGCCGGACGTCGCCTTCGGCGAGACCGGGGTCAGGCCGCCGTACTGGACGAACTCGACCTCGGCGCGGGAGGAGCGGGCGGGCGGGCGCAGCGGGGCGGCAGCGGCAGCCAGCTCCGGGCCCGCCCCGACGTAGCCGCTCGTCGGCAGGGGCTGCGGGGCACCGTCGACGCCGTCGTAGGTGGCGAGCGCCTGGGCGAAGCGACCGGCCGTCTGCTTGAAGCTCGGCAGTGCGTCTCCGGCGGGCGCCTGGTAGGCCGCGGGAGCGGGCGGAGGAGGCGGAGGGGGCTTCGGCCGCTTCGTCGCGCCGCCGTTGCGGGTGCGCTCCCCGGGGCCGGGGCGCGGGTCCGTGGAGCACCCGGCCAGCGCGGCGACTCCGGCCAGCAGGAGGGCTCGCCGGCTCACGTCGTGGTGCGTCATCTCACCGGTCAGGCTAGTCGGCCCTCGGGGCCGGCAGAGCAGGTGCGACCGCTGCCGGCGGCGGCTCGCGTGCGGGGTCGCCGGGGTGACCGGGGCCGCCCTGGAGGGCGTCGGCCGGTTCGCGCACGACCCGGCGCCGGACCACGAGGTAGGCGACGGAGCCGAGCAGGACGACGACCATGACGTACTGGTTCAGCCGCAGTCCGAACAGCTCGGCGGCGTCGTCGATCCGCAGCCCCTCGATCCACAGCCGACCGGTCGCGTAGAGCGTCAGGTAGAGCGCGAACGCCCTGCCGCCGCCGAGCCGCCACCGCCTGTCCGCCCAGACCACCGCGGCCGCCACGGCGAGGTTCCACAGGGACTCGTACAGGAAGGTCGGGTGGTAGGCCTCCGCACCCGCCACCGCATCGGGGTTGTCCGCATCGATCTCGAGCCCCCACGGCAGCGTCGTCGGCCTGCCGAACAGCTCCTGGTTGAACCAGTTGCCGACGCGACCCACCGCCTGCGCGACGGCCACACCGGGGGCGACGGCGTCCGCGAACGCCGTACGGCTCAGCCCTCGTCGCCGCAGGACGAGGTAGGACGCGAGGAAGCCCCCGGCGATCCCGCCGGGGATTCCGAGGCCGCCCTCCCACACGTACAGGGCGGACAGGGGGTCGTCGAGGTACGGGGCCGGGCTGGTGACGACGTGGTAGATCCGGGCGCCGACGATGCCCCCCGGAACGGCGAAGGTCGCGACGTCCGAGACCACCCCCTTGCCGCCGCCGCGGGCCTCCCAGCGGCGTTGGCCCATGACGACCGCGAGCACGATCCCGGTGATGATCGCCAGCGCGTAGGCCCTGAGCGGGAACGGCCCGAGCTGCCACACCCCCTGGGAAGGACTGGGGAGGTAGGCCAGGGCGCCTTGCATCAACGCCGTCCGGGGCTGGCGGGCGGGGCCACGGGCTTCCTCACGGGCAGGGGCGGCGGAGCAGGACAGCCACAAACTACAGCGTGTCGTAGATCAGCTCCTGGCGGAGCGATTGCGCCGCGCCACTCCTGGCGGACGACTCCCGGCTCGAGGGTCCCCGGCACGGCGCCCCGTCAGACCTCTAGAGCGAGGCGAGCAGGGCCTTCATCGTGGTGATCTCGGCGGCCTGCGCGGCCTTGATCGTCTTCGCGAGCTCGATGGCGGGCGCGTACTTCCCGTCGGCGATCTCGACGTCGCTGGCCTCGATGGCGCCCTGGTGGTGCTCGAGCATCCCCTCGAGGTAGAGCCGTGCGGCGTCGCCGCCGGTCGCGTTCATGAGCGCCTCCATCTCCGCGTCGCTCATCATCCCGCCGTGGCCGGCCATCCCGGCGCTGTGGCCGCCGCTGTGGGCCGCACCGTCGGCCTTCTGGCCCAGGTCGTCGAGCATCGTCTTGATCTGCTCGATCTCGGGGTCCTGCGCACCCTTGATCTGCTGCGCGATGGCGGCGACCTCCGCGGGCGGGTTCGCCGCGAGGACCAGCTCGCTCATCT
The DNA here is from genome assembly GCA_046593875.1 of Mycobacteriales bacterium. GTDB lineage: Bacteria > Actinomycetota > Actinomycetes > Mycobacteriales > SCTD01 > SCTD01. The sequence goes on from JBKJQQ010000158.1 coordinate 7,925, forward strand.
CGACGGCCTGCTCGTGATGGGGCTTCATACCGGTCAGGAACGCGATGTCGGCCTCGTTGCCCTTGGCCGACTCGGCGGTGCTGCCGGCCTTGTCGCTGCCCGCGGCGGTGTCGTTGCCGCCACTGCCGCAGGCGGTCAGGACGAGCGCGGAGGCGAGCAGTGCGGACGCGGTGAGGTGGCGCTTGTTCATGGGAGTGCTCCGTTCGAGGTCAGGTGTCAGGGGGACGTGCGGCCGTGCCGTCTGCGCCGAGGAGAGCGGGCGCGCGGCGGTCGGCCTACGTCCTGCTGACGCAGAGCTCCCGTACGGGGTCCGGCCCTCGGGCGTGGCGGACGGGGGGCGCGGCCGAGCGGGACGGCAGCGGGGCAGGGGCGAACCGGAGCGGGGCGGTGCGGCGGCGGCGGCGGCGGCGGAGCAGCAGTCCGAGGGCCGCACCGGTCAGCACGATGACGCAGAGCCCGGCGGCGGCGGTCGGGCACTCGCCCTGGCACGCCGGGTCCGCGGGACCAGCCCGTGCGCGGGCCGCCTGCTGCGTGGCGGCGACCACCCCGGCGGCGCTGTCCACGACGTGGGGATGCGTCGCCCGGGCGTCGGCTGCGGACACGTGGGGCGGGGCCGGGGTCGCGGCGGCGTGGTGCGCGGAGGCGACACCGTGCATGGCGAGCAGGCCGACGATCAACGCCAGGACGGCGAGCAGCCGAGCCGGGCGGCTCCTCGGCGCCACGTCGTCCATGCTCGTCACGATAGGTCTCCGCCCCGGGTGACGCCGCTCGAGTCGCGCGCCGCAGGCAGGACCTCGGCGGTCTCCGGCGAAGACAGACCCCCACCGTCGTCGGAGGTCTGATGCACCGCGCCCTGCTCGCTCTGCTGCTGGTCCCGTCCGTCGCGCTCGCGGCGCCGTCGTCCGCCGGACCGAAGCCGAAGCCGACCACGCAGACGGTCACGTTCACGGACGCGACGCCCGACCCGTCCGGGATCGCCGTGGGCAGCGACGGGCACTGCTCCGGGCTGCTCCCGCGGGAGACCCCGATCGCGTTCAAGGCTCCAAGCGCCGGACGGCTGGAGGTGTCCCTCGGCGGCTTCACGGGCGAGTGGGCCCTGCAGCTGCGCAACGACAAGGACGTCGTCCTGGCCGCGGGCGACGTCCCGCCGCCCTCCTTCGAGACCCTGTCCATCAAGGTCAAGAAGGCCGGGACGATCAAGGTGCTGCCGTGCAACCTGGCGGGCACCCCGAACGCGGTCGTCCGGATCAGCTTCACGCCCGCCTGACCCGGCCGGAGCAGGGACGTCCTCCGGTAGCGTCCCGAGCAGGTGACAGCGCCGGCCTGGGCCCGAGAGCCCGCCGCATCCGCGCACGGACGACCCGAGGGAGCACGGTGGGCAAGGCACGTCCGCGTCGCCGTGCCGCCCACGCCGCACCCCGGTCCACGGCCCTCGCCCTGCCGTCGGTCAGCACCGCCAAGCCCCGCCACGGGCGGCTCCTGCCGGCACCGCTGACGGCGCTGGTCCTCGGCGCCGCAGGCGGCGGCCTGGCCCTGCTCGGGGTGATCGGCCCGCCGTCCCCGATCGCGGAGCAGGCGCCTGCGGTCCTGGCGGCGAACGCCGCCACTGCCCCGGCGCTGCTCGTCCCTGCGCCGCTGGACCCCGACGCCGAGCGCGCCGAACGGGCCAGCCGGTCCCGCCGGGCCGCCGCCCCCGACCCCGAGCCCGTGCCGACCGCGACCCCGCGCGCCGGCGTCCCTGCGAGAGCGGACGCGGCGACGGTGCTGCCCGACTGCGACGGCCAGGCCCACGACGTCGCCGGCTACGCCAACGGGCGCCTGCCCGACGAGGTGCTGTGCACGCTGCCCGGTGGTGCAGACGAGCGGCTCCGCGCGGACGCCGCGGTGGCCTTCGTCCGGCTGGCCGCGGCCTACCAGGCCGCCTGGGGCGAGCCGATCTGCCTGACCGACGGCTACCGCACGCTCGGCGAGCAGCAGCAGCTCCGACGCGTCAAGCGGCGCTACGCCGCGCGACCGGGCAGCAGCGAGCACGGCTGGGGCCTCGCGGTGGACCTGTCCTGCGGCGTCCAGTCGTTCCGCAGTCCCCGCCACGCGTGGATGGTCGCCAACGCCGGCACCCACGGCTGGTTCCTCCCGGAGTGGGCCCAGCGCGGTGGCAGCCGCCCCGAGCCGTGGCACTGGGAGTTCGCCGGCACCTGACCGGTGCTGACTACCCGGCTGCCGCCGTCAGGCAGACGAAGCTGGCGGCCGTGCGCGCGTCGCCGGCGCCCTGCACGGCGGCGAGCGCCGCGGCCGGGCTGGCCCCGGCGGCCAGGCGCTCGTGCAGGCCGGTCATGACGCGCGCCGCCGCGGCGTCGTCCACCGGGACGACGCTGGCGATCAGGGTGCGGGTGCCGAGGGCGAACAGCGCCGCCGCCAGGCCGAGCAGCTCCTGGCCGGCGGTGACCGTACTGCGCCCGGAGTCGCAGGCCGACAGCACGACCAGCTCGGGCGCGCGCTGGAGCCGCTCCAGGTCGTAGACGGTCAGCGGCCCGTCGGCCAGCAGCAGCGCGGAGAACATCGCGTTGTCGGCGCGGAACCGGCCGTGGCAGGCCAGGTGCGCCGTCGCCGCCCCGTCCAGCGCGCAGATCACCGCCTCGACGGTCGCGGCCCCGCCGGTGAGCGGCGTGCCGTCGCGTCGCGCCGCGACGTCACGCGCCTCCTGCTCGGCCGCAGCGAGCCCGGGCCCCGCGACGGTGACCACGCCTCCGGTGCTCGCCCGGGCCGGCCGGGCCCACAGCCCGAGCGACGGCGCGACCTCCACCTCGCGACCGCGCAGCTCGGGCAGCAGCGCCCAGGGTGCGGCGTGCAGCGGTCCCGCGGGGACGACGACGAGCCGCTCGGCCGACAGGCCGGGGGGCAGCACCAGCGCCGCGAGCCGCGCCGCCGAGACGCCCAGCTCGTCGTCCCGCCCGCCGCGCTGGACCGCCAGTCGAAGGGCGTGCCGGAGGTGCCGCAGCTCGGTCGCCACCGCACCCAGTGACGGGCCGGGCAGCAGGCGCGCGCCGCTGCGGTCGACGACCAGGGCGTGCAGCCGGTCCCCGGACAGGACCAGGTCGAGCAGGGCGCGATCGCCCAGCAGGTCGCGGACCTGCGCGAGCGACGGGGGCGCCGGCTGCTCGCTGCGCAGCCCCGGCGTGCGGTGCGCGATGCGGCGCACCTCCCGCTCGAGCTGGGCCTGACGGGCGACCAGCGGGGCGAGCGGCTCGCCGCCGACGCGCGCCTCGTCCAGCTGGAGCGCGGCCGTCCGCAGCTGGTCGAGCGCCGCGGCCAGCGGGCCGTCGGCCGGGGGGCGCACGGGGGGGCGCTGCAGGGCGGTGGCCCGCAGGTGCTCCGACCAGGCGAGCACCCGCGCCGGGTCCCCGGTGCGCAGCGCGACGGCCAGCGTCGTGGCGCTGAGGTCCACGGCCGCCGGCGTGGTGGCGGTACGGAGCTCGGCCGCACCGAGCAGCTGCCGCTGCTCCTGCACGACCCGCAGGCCCGAGCGCGCCGCGCGCAGGGCCTCGGCGGGGTTGCCGGCCTCGTCGCGCAGCAGGACGCGGGCGTGCCAGGCAGCCAGCCGTGCACCCGCCGTGCGGGCGCGGACACCGCAGGCGAGCTCGGTCAGCAGCTCGGTGCGGCGCTGCCCCCGGGCAGCCCGGGCGGCCAGCAGGTGCAGCTCGGCAGCCTCGTCCGGGAAGCCGTGCCCGCTCAGCTCGACGGCGCTCCGGAGCAGGGGGCCCGAGGCCACGACCCCGCGGGCGACGGAGGCCCGCAGGCGGACGGACCGTGCCAGCGCCGTCCAGGGGGCGCGCTGCTGGCGTCCGAGCAGGCGCTGGGCAGACGCCGCCCCGGGCTCGGCGAGGTCCGGCCGGCCTGCCGCGAGGGCCGCGCGGGCCGCGAGCAGCTGGGCCTCCCCCAGCTCGCCGGTCAGGCCGGCGGCGCTCAGCTCGGCCGCCGCGGCGGTGGCGACCGCGAGGGCGTCGGCGGCCAGACCGGCGGACAGCAGGGCCTCCGCCCGGTCCAGCCGTGGGCCCGCCAAGGGCACGCCGAGCGAGGCCAGCCCCGCCTCGGCCTCGTCGTACGCCGCCAGCGCCGCCGGCAGGTCGCCGCGCCGGGCCAGCAGGAAGCCGAGGTTGTGCCGCCGGTCGTAGGCCCGCAGCACGTCGCCCGCCTCGATCGACAGCTCCACGGCCCGGCGCAGGTCGCGCTCGGCCTGGACGAGCTCGCCGCGGTAGGTGCGGATCAGGCCCCGGTTGCCCAGGACCCCGGCGGCGAAGGACCGGTCGCCCGAGCGACGGGTCGTCGCGACGGCGAGATCTGCGTGCGCCAGGGCCTCGTCGAAGCGACCCAGCCGGGCGTAGACGATGGCGAACTGCGCCTGCACGACGCCGCTGCCCGGGTCGTCGTGGGCGCGCACCGCCCGCTCCAGCTCGGCGAGGGCCGCCCGTGAGCGCCCGGCGCGCAGCAGGTCCAGCGCCAGGCTGGCCCGGGCCTCCGCCTCCCGCGCGGACAGGCCCGCCTCGTGCGCCACCGTGATCGCCCGGCGGAAGTGCCGGGCCGCCCCGGCGGGGTCGGCGAGCTCGCGCCGGGCCAGCCCCATCGCCCGCTCCGCCACGACGACCGTCTCGGCGTCGCCCGCGCCGCGGGCCAGCGGGATGAGCCGGCCGAGCTCCCGCGCGGCCCGGCGCGGGTCCGCCGTGGCCCGCGCGGCCGCGTCCTGGACCTCTCCCGCCAGGACGCCCGTCAGACCAGCACCCACTCCGTACGAGCGCGGAGTGCACCGGCGTCGAGCGAGAGCGCGAGCGGCCCGGGGTCCAGGTCGTCCGCGACGAACCGGCCCACGTCGTCCACGTCGAGACCCTGCAGCGTGCCGTCCGCACGCCGCACGGCGACGGCCACGGCGGCCGGGACCACGTGGCCGACCAGCGACAGCCGGCCGCGCTCGGCGACCACCTCGACCTCCAGGGCGCCGGCCGCCGTCACGTAGCTGAGCAGCCGGCTGTCGGTGCTGCCGCGCACGGCCACCAGCTCGTCGTCCAGGCTGTCGCGGCCCGCGGGGACGAGCTCGGCCTCGAGCGTCCGCCAGCTGAAGGCCGTCCGGGCGGCGGCTCGGACCGCCGCCGGCACCGGGTCCGCCAGGGTCGACCGCAATCGGGCGAGCAGCGCCGCGTCCGCCAGCGGCGCGAGCGCCTCGTCGACCTCGCGCAGCCGGGCCAGCCCCTGCGCCACCAGCGGCGCGGTCGCGGTCGGGGGGACGGCCAGGGCGGCCGCGAGCGCCGACGCCTCCGGCTCGGGATCGGCGCACAGCACCCGCAGGGCGAAGCGCTGGCGGGCCGGGAGCGCGCGCAGGGCTGCGGCCGCGCCGGCAGCCGGTGCGCCGTCGTCCTCGTGGTCGACGACCCAGCGCAGCGCGCGTACGGCCTCCTGTCGCGCGGCGGCGGCTAGCCAGCTCCCGATCTCCGGAGCCGGCACCTCCGCGAGGCGCTCCACCAGGCGTAGCCAGGCGGTCTGCGCGACGTCGGCGGCAGCCGACGGACCGAGGCCGCTCCCACGGGGGACGGCCCAGACGAGCCCGGCGTGGAGGTCCACCAGCTCGTGCCAGGCCGGCTCCGAGCCCTGCACCGCGGCCAGCACCAGTTCGGCCGAACGGAGGACCCGGGACACGGCCGGATGCTAGAACGCGCTCTGGCAGGCGGCGCGGTCGGCGCGCCGCCCCGTCCGGGGGGACGCGATGGGCAGCAGTCGCAAGCAGAAGTCGGCCTGGTACGACGCTCTCCTCGCGCGGACGCAGGGCCTGCTCGACGGGGAGCACGGCCTCGAGCTGCACGCCGAACCCGGCCGGGAGTACTTCTGCCGACCCGGGGAGCTGCTCGTCGGCGCGCAGGAGGCACAGGACCTCGCGCCCGAGCTGGCCCGGCTGAAGGCCGAGCCCACCGAGGCGGACCTGGACCTGGGGCTGGCGCTCTACCGGCTGCCGGCCGGCGTGCGGGTCCACGACGCCGTCGAGCAGCTGCGTCGCAGCGCCCAGGGGCGCGACGTGCTGGTCGGCCCGCACCACGCGCTGTTCGCGGCGCCGAGGTGGTGCGGCGGTCCGGGCGGCCCGGCGCGTCCCACCGTCGCTGTCGGCCTGAAGGACGGCGACCGCGGGGAGGGCATCACGATCGCGGTGCTCGACAGCGGGCAGTCCGAGGCGTCGATGCAGCTGGACTGGGTCCGCGACCACGTCGACGTCCAGGGCATCGACCCGGTCGACAGCGACGGAGACGGGCGCATCGACCCGGAGGCCGGACACGGGACCTTCGTGTCCGGCGTCCTCGCGCAGGCCGCGCCCGGGGTGCGGGTGCTGGCCCTGCGCGTCCTGGACGGCGAGGGCATCACCGACGAGCTCACCGTCGTGCGCGCGGTGCGGCAGGCGCTCGCCGACGGGGCCCAGATCCTGAACCTCTCGCTCGGCGGCTACACCTACAGCGACGCCGGCGCGCGGGCCATCGACCTGGCCTTGGGCAAGGCCGGCGTGGTGGCGGTGGCTGCGGCCGGCAACGACGGCGTGGACCGGCCCTTCTACCCGGCCGCCAGCGACCGGGTGATCGGCGTCGCCGCCCTGAACCGGTGGGGCAAGCGCGCCTGGTTCAGCAACTACGGCGAGTGGGTGGACGCCTGTGCCGACGGGGTCGAGCTGCGCAGCACCTACGTGTCCGGTGACGAGGCCCGGGAGTGGGAGTTCGACGGCGTCGACCACTTCGCGGAGCCCTACGCCACCTGGAGCGGGACGTCGTTCGCGACGCCCCAGGTCGCGGCCGCGATCGCCGTGCGCGCGCAGCAGCACGGCGAGGACGTCGTCACCGCCGCCGCCGCCGTCCTCGCGGGGGCCCATCGACCGCTGCTGGGTGCTCGCGTCCGCACGAGCGTCCGCTCGACCGCCTGACGGTGCCCGCCGGGGCGGCCGACGCCGCGCTCGTCGCCCTCCACCGGGGGGCCGCGCGCGCCCGCGACCTGCGCGGCGCGGTGGCGGCTGTCGCGGACGGCCTCGCCCTGCTGCCCGGACTCACCACAGCGGTCGCGGTCGTCTGGGACGAGCTGTCCGGCGAGGTGCGCTGCGCCGACGCGCGGGGCGTCGACACCGAGCAGCTGCCGGCAGCGCTGCGGGCCGCGGCGACGCTGCGCGAGCAGGTCCTCGACGACCCTTCGCCGGTGCAGGTCCTGGACCGGTCCCCCGCCGCCCGGGCCGTGCTGCGCGGCACGGGTGCGCGGTCGGCAGCGGTGGTCCGGCTGGACGGCGTCGACGGGGGCGCGCTCGGGCTGCTGGTGCTCGCGCCCGCGGACGCCGTCCCGTACGAGATCGCCGTGGCCGCAGCCGGGAGCGCGGCCGCCGAGATCTCGCGGGCGCTGCGCGAGGAGCAGCTGCGCCGGCTGGCCTCCTACGACGCGGCGACCGGCTTGCCGCACGGGGCGCTGTTCGAGCAGCAGGTCGCGGCCTCGCTGCGCGAGCGGGGTGAGGGCGAGGAGGTCGGCGTGGTGCTGCTGACCGTCGACCAGCTCGACGCGGTGGCGCGCAGCTTCGGGCGGTCCGCGCGCAACGAGCTCCTGCGGCGGGTCGCGGACCGGCTGCTGCTGGTCCGCGACGGGTCGGTGCGCTGCGTGGCCCGCGTCGGCGGACCGTTCGCCGTGCTGGTGCTCGGACCGGAGGGCACCACCGCCGCCGTCGTCCCGCGGCTGCTGGCCGAGCTGGAGCAGCCGTGGCCGCTGGGGCGGCGCGAGGTCCGCAGCACGGCCCGCGCCGGGAGCGCGATCGCCACCGACGGTCAGACCTCGGCGGCGCACCTGTGCGAGCAGGCCGAGGCCGCGCACGGCCAGGCCGTACGACGGACGCAGTCCGGCTGGTCGGCGTGGACGGCGGAGCTCACCGCGGCCTCGCACGAGGCGCTGCTGCTCGAGACGTTGCTGCAGGCGGCACTCGGCACGGGCGAGCTGCAGGTCCGCTACCAGCCGCAGGTCGACCTGGTCAGCCGGCGCATCACCGGTGCGGAGGCGCTGGTGCGGTGGCTGCGACCGTCGGGCCTGGTGTCCCCCGCCCGCTTCCTGCCGACGGCCGAGGCGACCGGGCTGATCGTGGACATCGACCGGTGGGTGCTGCAGGAGGCCTGCCACCAGGCGCGCCGCTGGCTGGACGCCGGTCACGCGCCGCTGCGCATGGCGGTCAACGTCTCCAGCCGGACCCTGGCCGCGCCCGGCTTCGCCGCCTCCGTGGTCGCCGCGCTGGATGCCTCGGGCCTGCCGGCCGACCTGCTGGAGGTCGAGGTCACCGAGAGCCTGGAGCTGCTGGAGGCGACCAGCGCCGTCGAGGAGCTCGGGCGGCTGCGGGTGCTGGGCGTGCACGTCGCGATCGACGACTTCGGCACCGGCTACTCCAACGTCGGCCGGCTGCGCCAGCTGCCGGTGGACCGGATCAAGATCGACCAGTCCTTCGTCCGGGAGATCGAGGGCGACGGCGGGGCGATCTGCTCGGCCGTCATCGCGCTGGCCCGGACCCTGGACCTGGACGTCATCGCCGAGGGCGTCGAGACCGAGGAGCAGTGCGCGCTGCTCGACCTGCGCGGCTGCACGCAGTTCCAGGGCTACCTGGTGAGCCCGCCGGTGGACGCTGCCACCTTCGCGGGGCTGCTCGGCGCGTAGGCGCTGCGCCGCAGGCCACTGCGCGCAGCAGGCAGCACTCGTGGGGAGCGGGGTGGAGCGGCGGGGCCCACCGCCTCTGCGAGGAGCCCCGCTGTGACCCTGCTCGACGCCCTCCGCCCGGCGGCGAAGACCCGGACGGAGGCGCCCGACACGGACCCGCTGCGGACGCTCAAGCGCTCGGAGCAGATCCAGCTGCGGCTGCTCGAGGTCGCCGAGGCGACGCTCCAACGGGCGAAGGAGGTCAACCGCAAGATCCCCGGCGCCCCGATCTTCCCGTCGGCGCCGTCGCCGGCCCCGACCGCGCCATGACCCAGACGCGGCCGATCGAGACGCACGCCGCGCTCGACCGGGCGCGCGCACAGGCTCCCGCGCGCCATCAGGACCAAGCCGTGCCGGTGCGTCCGGAGACGTCCGCATGATCCTTTTGGACCATGCGCGCCGTCGCTTCGGCCGATGGTGCGCGGCCCCGGCCGGCCGGAGACTGCGGCATGGACACGGGGGAGAAGGGGATCGCCGTGGGCTGCACCACCTGCCGCGTCGACCTGTTCCTGGAGGCCGGCGACGAGACCCAGGCGCGGGTGAACCTCACCCGCTTCTTCGACGAGCACGACGGCTGCCACGTGTTCATGGACGTCGGGCGGACGACGGCGCCCCTGCCCGGGCGGGCCTCCCGATGAGCGTCTGCCCGGACGACGACGCCCTGCGCTCCGCGTACGAGCGCTACGAGGCTGCCCAGGGCAACCGGGACCGCGAGGAGCTCGTGACCGCCCGACTGGCCCTGTGCGCGGCGCTGGTCACGACCGGGTGGGAGGCCCCCGAGTCGGTCCTGGAGCAGGTGCAGCGGGACGAGAAGACGCTGCGCCGGCTGCGCGACGTCGACAGCACCATCGACCTCACCGTGTCCCTGCGGCTGCCGGACGAGCGCCGCCTGGCCGTCAGCCCGGTCGCCTGAGAGGCTCAAGTCCGGCGCTCGACGTGCCGATCAGGGAGCCATGGACGGGGACCCTGCGCTCCAGCGGCTCTACGACAGGTACCGCGTGGTCGTCGCCGCGCACCGGGCGCAGAAGCAGACGGGCAGCCTGCGCGCCGCGGAGGCGGTCATCGAGGCCCGCGTGATGCTGTACGAGCACCTGGTCGCCACCGGCTGGGACCCGCCGGAGGAGGTCCGGCGGCAGCTGGTGCTGGACGCGCTGCTCGCCGAGCAGCCGCCCGGCGAGCTCACCGGCTGACGGGCTCGTCCAGGACCTCGGGGCTCGCCAGGGCCGTGCGCACGAAGCGGGCCAGCTTGGCGGCGTGCGCGCCGTCGACGAGGCGGTGGTCCGCCGTGGCGGTCATGACCACCTGCGGGCGCACGACCACCTGACCGTCGACCGCCATCGGGGCGTCGGTGACCGCGCCGACGCAGACGTACAGCGGGACCCGGGCCAGCGGCACCGGCGCCACGTAGCCCTCGTCCAGGCCGAACGAACCGATGTTCGTCACGAACAGCGAGCCGAGCGGGTGCGCCGGCTGGCCGAACGCGCGCACACCGATCCCGCCGTTCAGCAGCGAGGCGGCCGACAGCATGGGGCGCAGCGCGAACCACGGCACCGCGCGGGCGATCCCGCTGGTCGTCTCGTAGTCGCTGTCCATCCGCGCGCGCAGCCGGGCCGCCCCCGCCTCGAGCTCGCGCCCCACCTCGACGACGGTCTTCGTGTCGGCGTTGCGGACCTTGGTGGGCGCGAGGTCGTCGCCCTCGCCGATGTCGACCGCGAAGGCCACGTCCTGCGTCGCGAACGGGACGATACGGCCGAAGACCACGCGGTTCAGGAAGGCCGGGACCTCGAGGACGCCGCGGGCGAAGGCCATCCCGACCACCAGGCCCGGCGTGACCTGCACGCCGCTCTCCTCGCGCCGACGCCGGCAGTAGTCCAGGACAGCGGTGGCGTCGCAGGCCATCCGGGCGTGCAGCCGTCCCTCGCGGGGCGCTCGCCAGGTCGCGACGGCGATCTTCCGGCGCATGCTCGGGCGGGGGTTCGACACCAGACCACCCTCGCACGCGTCAGCAGGTCGTCGGCTCGGCCCCGTCGGCCTCGATGAGGTAGGCGTCGACGGCCTTGCGCACGCAGGCGCTGGCCCCGGTCCGGTAGACGGTGTGCCCGTCGCCCTTGAACGTGATGAGCACGCCCTTCTCGAGCTGCTCCGCCAGCGCGACCGACCAGGCGTACGGCGTGGCCGGGTCGCCGGTCGTGCCCACGACGACGACGGGGGGCGAGCCGGGGGCGGTGATCCGCTTGGGCGCACCGACCGGCAGGACGGGCCAGTCGGCGCAGATGGTGCCCGACAGGGCGATGAGCGGGCCGAACCGCGGGGCGTCCTTGCGGACCCGGTCGGCCAGCGCGGTGTAGGGCGCGATCTCGCGCGGCCACTGCCGGTCCAGGCAGACCACGGCCGAGAGCGCCTCGGTGATGTTCTTGTAGCCCTTGGGCCCGCGGTCCAGGTAGGAGTCCGACAGCGCGAGCATCGGCGCGCCCTCGCCGCGCTCGGCGGCGACCAGCGCGTCGGCGATGGCCGGCCAGCCGCTGGTCTTGCTGTAGAGGCCGCCGAGGACGCCGAGCGCGAACTCACCCGGGCCGGCGGTGCGCTGCTGCCCCGTCGGCAGCGGCGTGCGGTCGACCTGCGCCGCGAGCCGGTCGTAGGCCGCCAGCAGCGGACCGTCCACCTGCTTGCGGTAGGGGCAGCGGGTGCGCTCGCAGTCGGCGAGGAACGCCTCGAGCGCACGGTCGAAGCCCTTGGACTGCCCCTCGAGCAGGCCGTCCCAGGTGAGCTCGGGGTCGATGCCGCCGTCGAGCACCATCGCGCGGACCTTGGTCGGGTAGGCGTCGAGGTAGGCCGCGCCGAGCGAGGTGCCGTAGGAGTAGCCGAGGTAGGTGAGCCGGGCGTCGCCGACGGCGGCGCGGACCCGGTCGAGGTCCTTCGCAGCCTCGGCGGTCGACACGTGCGGCAGCAGCTTCCCGCTGCGGGCCTGGCAGCCGGACGCCAGCTTGGCGTTGCTGTCCTCGATCTGACGCAGCTCGGCAGCGTCGTCCGGGCTCGGGTCGACCGCGAAGTAGCGGTCCAGCTCGGCGGTCGTCGCGCACCGGATCGGCGCGGTGCGCCCGACGCCGCGCGGGTCGAAGGCGACCAGGTCGAAGCGGTTGCGGACCGGCTCCGGGATCAGCGTCCAGGCGGCCTGCAGGTAGTCGACCGCGCTCGCGCCGGGCCCGCCCGGGTTGACGACGAGCGAGCCGATGCGGCGCCCCTTCTGCGCGGTCTTCAGGCGGGTGAGCGCCAGGCCGACGGTGCCCTCGGACGCGTCGGTCTCGTCCAGCGGCACGGTCAGGGTCGCGCACTCGAAGTCGTCCTCGCACGGCTTCCAGACGGGCTTGGCGATGGGCTTCGCGGCCGGCACCGTCGCCTTGGCGGTCGCCGGCGCCGCGTCGGGGCTGCTGACCGGCGGGCTGCTCACCGGCGGGGTGGCGATCGTCGGGTCGTCGCCGCGGCCGCAGCCGGCCGCCACCAGCGCGAGGGCGACCAGGACGGCGGCGTACGGGCGTCTCACCGCGCCAGTCTGCGTCACCAGGGGACGATCGCGCGGTCCTCCCACAGCCGCCCGGTCTCGCCCGGCTCGCGACCGGCCAGCCACAGCACGGTGTCCGCCCCCTGCTCGGCGGTGCGCGGCGCGTCCGGCCCGCCCATGTCGGTCGCGCAGTGGCCGGGGCAGACCGCGTCGACGAGCACGCCGCGACGGCCGTCCTGCAGCTCGGCGGCGAGGTTCTTGGTCAGGGCGTTCACGGCGGCCTTGCTGATGCGGTACGGCGCGAGGCCGCCTGCCGTGCCCGGCCCGCTCATGCGGCCCAGGCACGCGCTCAGGTTGACGACCCGGCCGCGGCGCCGCTCGACCATGCCGGGAACGAAGGCGGCCGACGTCGCGAAGACGCCGTCGAGGTTGGTGCCGAGCACGCGGCGCCACTCCTGGTCGCTGGTGCGCAGCGTCTTGCTCATCCGCTCGCTCATGACCCCGGCGGCGTTGACCAGGACGTCGACCGCGGCGAGCGGTCCGAGCTCGTCCGGCAGCCGCCGCACCGCCGCGGTGTCCGCGACGTCGACGGCCCGCCCGGTGACGTCCAGTCCGTCGGCGACGAGGTCGGCGACGGCCTGCTCGAGCCGGCCGGCGTCGCGAGCGACCAGCACGACGGTCGCGCCGGCCTCCGCCAGGCCGCGCGCCACCGCGAGGCCGATGCCGCGGCTGCCGCCGGTGACGAGGGCGACCTGCCCGTCGAGGTCGGTCCGCCCGGGTTCCCTGCGCAGATCCATGCCCAGAGCCTGCGCCGCGCGGACGCGGCCTGCCACCGGAGCGGGTCCGACCTCGTGGGAGCAAGGACGTCCACCTCGGCCGCGCCGCCGCCCTGTCCACGCCGTCGCGCGCTCAGCGTCTGCACACCGCTGGCCAGGCGAACGCCTTTCCTCCCACCGCAAGGGTCGAGCCGGATCGATCGACGGTGGGGCAGGCGCGTAGTCTGAACGACCGGGTAGCAGGGCTCCACACTTCCGGGAAGAGGCGATCCGCAGCGTGTCCACGCAGCCGGGCCAGCAGACCGACTTCGGTGCCAACGAGTGGCTCGTCTACGAGATCCACCAGCAGTACCTGAAGGACCCTGAGAGCGTGTCGGAGGCGTGGCGCGACTTCCTGTCCGACTACGACCCGGGCAAGGCCGACGGACCGAACGGCAACGGCGCAGCAGCGCCGGAGCCCGCCGCGCCAAAGGCATCCCCGCCTGCCCAGAAGCCGGCGACCGCAGCGCCTTCCGCGCCGAGCGCACCGGCTCCCGAGGCCGCTCCCGCGCCGAAGGCTGCCGAGGCGCCCAAGCCCAAGGCCGTCGCTCCCACCGCGGGCCAAGGCGCGCAGACCGCCCCGCTCAAGGGCGCGGCAGCCCGCGTGGTCACCAACATGGAGGCCTCGCTCAGCGTCCCGACCGCGACCAGCGTGCGCTCGGTGCCGGCCAAGCTGCTGGCCGACAACCGCATCGTCATCAACAGCCACCTCAAGCGCTCGCGCGGCGGCAAGGTCTCCTTCACCCACCTCATCGGCTACGCG
>JBKJQQ010000200.1:0-17474 GCA_046593875.1 Mycobacteriales bacterium
CCGCCTTCCTCGCCTCAACCGAGGGCGCCGGTCGACGCGTGCGCGAGCTCGCCGAGGAGATGGTCTACGAGACGAGGGTCGGGGATGTCTTCACCCTCGGCACGTCCACGTGGAGGATCGAGGACATCACCCACGACCGCGTGCTGGTCACCCCTGCCCCGGGCATGCCAGGCAAGCTGCCGTTCTGGAAGGGTGACCAGCTCGGGCGTCCTGCCGAGCTCGGTCGAGCCGTGGGGGCGTTCGTCCGTGAGGTCGTCGGCCTCAGCGACGCCAAGGCTCGTGCGCGCGTGACGACGGCCGGGCTCGACGAGTGGACCGTCGACGACCTCGAGAAGGTCGTGCGCGGAGCGACGCCGTTCTCCTCGCTGCCGCGTTCGATCCTCGAGTCGGTGCTCGACATGCTCTCGGGGCGCTATCCGAGCGACGAGTTCGCCGAGCTGCGTCCCCGCATCGTCTGGGATCGCGTCACCGGTGTCCTGAGCGGACGCCCCGGCGCCCAGCGCCTCGCCGTCACCTCTGGTGGCACGATCCCCGACCGCGGCCTGTATGCCGTCTTCCTCGCCTCGTCCGAGGGCGCCGGTCGACGCGTGGGCGAGCTCGACGAGGAGATGGTCTACGAGTCGCGCGTCGGCGACGTCTTCCTGCTCGGGTCGTCTGCCTGGCGCATCGAGGACATCACCCATGACCGCGTCCTGGTGACGCCCGCGCCGGGTCAGCCCGGCCGCATGCCGTACTGGCACGGCGACGCCCCCGGCCGCCCCGTCGAGCTCGGCCGTGCGCTCGGGGCCTTCCTGCGCGAGGTGTCGGCGAACACCCACGAGGAGGCCGAGAAGCGGCTGCAGGAGGCCGGTCTCGACGCGAGCGCGTCCAACAACCTGCTCGCATACCTGGCCGAGCAGCGCGAGGCGACCGGCACGCTGCCGGACGACCGGACGATCCTGGTCGAGCGGTTCCGCGACGAGCTCGGCGACTGGCGCCTGGCCATCCACTCGCCCTTCGGGGCGCAGGTCAACCAGCCGTGGGCGCTCGCCCTGTCCGCCCGGCTGCGCGAGACCTACGGCGTCGACGTGCAGTCGATGCACTCCGACGACGGCATCGTCCTGCGGCTGCCCGAGACCGAGGAGGCGCCGAACGGCTCGGTAGCCGTCTTCGCCCCCGAGGACGTCGAGCCGGCGGTCCAGGCCGAGGTCGGCGGGTCTGCGCTGTTCGCGTCGCGCTTCCGCGAGTGCGCCGCCCGCGCGCTGCTGCTCCCCCGCCGCAACCCCACCCGCCGCACCCCCCTGTGGCAGCAGCGCCAGCGGTCGGCCCAGCTGCTGGCCGTCGCGTCGCAGTACGGCAGCTTCCCGATCGTCCTCGAGACGATGCGCGAGGTCCTGCAGGACGTCTTCGACGTGCCCGGGCTCGTCCAGCTGATGAAGGACGTCGAGTCGCGCAAGGTGCGCCTGGTCGAGGTGGAGACCCCCTCGCCGTCCCCCTTCGCACGCAGCCTGCTCTTCGGCTACATCGGCGCCTTCATGTACGAGGGCGACGCGCCGCTGGCCGAGCGCCGCGCCCAGGCGCTGTCGCTCGACTCCGCCCTGCTGGCCGAGCTGCTCGGCCAGGCCGAGCTGCGCGAGCTCATCGACGGCGACGCCCTCGACGAGGTCGAGCGCGAGATCCAGCGGCTCACCGACGAGCGCCGCGCCAAGGACCTCGAGGGCGTGGCGGACCTGCTGCGGATGCTCGGCGACCTCACGACCGCCGAGGTCGAGGCGCGCGGCGGGCAGGCGGCTTGGCTGGTCGAGCTCGAGGGACAGCGACGCGCGCTGCGGGTGCGCATCGCCGGCGAGGAGCGGTGGGTCGCCGTCGAGGACGCCGGCCGTCTGCGCGACGCCCTCGGCGCGGCCCTGCCGGTCGGCGTCGCGGAGGCGTTCCTCGAGCCGGTGAAGGACCCGGTCGGCGACCTCGTCTCGCGCTACGCCCGTACGCACGGACCGTTCCACCCGGCGGAGGTCGCGGCGCGCTTCGGCTTCGGGATCGCCGTCGTCGACGGCGCTCTCGCGCGGCTGGCCACCAGCGGGCGCATCGTGCACGGGGAGTTCCGCCCCGGCGGCAGTGGCCTGGAGTGGTGCGACGCCGAGGTGCTGCGCTCGCTGCGGCGGCGCTCGCTGGCCAAGCTGCGCAAGGAGGTCGAGCCGGTCCCACCGGACGCCCTCGCGCGCTTCCTCCCGCAGTGGCAGGGCATCTCGGTCGGCAGCGGCCGCGGCATGGACGGTCTGATGCGCGCCATCGAGCAGCTCCAGGGCGCGAGCGTGCCGGCCTCGGCGCTGGAGACGCTGGTGCTGCCGTCGCGCGTCACGGGCTACACCCCGTCGATGCTCGACGAGCTGACCGCCTCCGGTGAGGTGCTGTGGGCCGGCCAGGGCCCGCTGCCGGGCAACGACGGCTGGGTCTCGCTGCAGCTCGCCGACAGCGCCGACCTGCTGCTGCCCCTGCCGCTCGAGACGTCGATGACCCCGCTGCACGAGAAGGTGCTGGAGGTGCTCGACGGCGGGCAAGCGCTGTTCTTCCGCCAGCTCTCCGACCGGGTCGAGTCGCTCGACGACGTCGCCCTGCAGAGCGCGATGTGGGACCTCGTCTGGGCCGGCCACCTCACGAACGACACCCTGGGGCCGCTGCGCGCGCTGCTCGGCAGCGGCAAGACGGCCCACTCCCAGAAGCGCGCCCCGGTGCGGCAGCGGAGCCGGTACGGCCGCCCGGTCATGCCGACGCGCACCGGTCCGCCGAACGTCGCCGGGCGGTGGTCGCGCCTGCCGGAGCGGGACACCGACACGACCCGGCGCACGCACGCGCTGGCCGAGGCCCTGCTCGACCGGCACGGGGTCGTCACCCGCGGGGCCGTCATGGCCGAGCGCGCCCCGGGCGGGTTCGCCGCCGTCTACGCCGTTCTGAAGGCCTTCGAGGAGGCCGGGCGCGTCCGCCGCGGCTACTTCGTCGAGGGCCTCGGCGCGGCGCAGTTCGCCGCCCCGGGCGCCGTGGACCGGATGCGAGCGCTGGCCGCGGCGCAGCCGTCGACCGACGAGCCGCTGTGGGAGACGCCGGTGCCGGGCGGCTGGGACCAGTCCCCCTACGCCCATCACACCTCCCGGGGGGACCAGCGCAAGCGCCGCGACGAGGCCCGCGCCGTGGTGCTCGCCGCGACCGACCCGGCCAACCCGTACGGCGGAGCGCTCGGCTGGCCCGACACCCAGGGCGAGGGTGGCCACAAGCCGGCCCGCAAGGCGGGCGCGCTCGTCGTCCTCGTCGACGGCGCGTGCGTGCTCTACGTCGAGCGCGGCGGCAAGACGCTGCTGTCGTTCGAGGACGACAGCCGGCTCGGCCCGGCGGTCGACGCGCTGGCGCTCGCCGTGCGTGACGGCGCGCTCGGCAAGCTCACCGTCACCAAGGCCGACGGGGAGGCCGCGCTGACCTCCCCGCTGGGACTCGCCCTGGAGGCAGCCGGGTTCCGTCCCACGCCGCGCGGGCTCCGGCTGCGGGCCTGATCAGTCGTTCGACCAGTCGAACGCGTACTTGATCCAGTTGCTGTCCTCGAAGGACAACGACAGGCCCTCGGCCTCCATCGAGTAGGACCCGACCCCGCACTCGCCCTTGGTCCAGATGAAGCCGTCCGGCAGGACGATGTGCGCCTCGTGTCGCTCGCCCGTGACCGGGTTCGCGAAGTACCTGCCGACCGCGCTGCCGACGCCGTCGGCTGACATCGAGATCTCGAGCCCGTCGCCGGTGATGCTGATGGGGGTCTTGACCAGGCCGACGACCTCGAACGTCCCACCGAGGATCTCCCACGGCATCCCGCCGAGCGCGCCGGTGTAGATCTGCGACAGCGCAGCGACCTGCTCGTCGGTCGTCTCCGGCGGCACGATGAAGACCGCACGGCCACCGCCGTCGTGGATCGCCTTCGGCCAGTCGATCGCGGCGATCGCCGTGATGCCGGACAGGTCGACGTCCCCGCACCGGCCCGAGTCGATGACGTTGCCGACGAAGGCCTTGCAGCTGCCGTCGGACGAGGTGGGGAAGCCCGAGAAGTTGCAGGTGCAGCCAGGTTGACAGCTGCAGAACTCGTAGCCCGTGCCGGTCAAGCGGTACTGCGTGCGCTGGTCTGTCTGGACAGCAGTGGTCATCGGAAGGCTCCTACATGAGGACGAGGTGGTCGAGCAGGGAAGGGGACAGCAGCAGGCCGACGCCGAGGCCCGCGGCCGCTGCGGCCGTCACCCGGACGAGGAGCCGGGCGGCGGGCAGCAGCTTCTCGGCGCTGATGACGAGGGCGAGCCCGAGCGCCCAGCCGAGCTGCATGCCGCCCACGACGACGAGCACCGCCATCAGCGCCCAGCAGCAGCCCAGGCAGTACACCCCGTGCTGGGCGCCGGCGGCGAAGGCGCGTCGGGGTTCGGACAGGCTGCCGGTCCGGGACAGGTAGAACGACAGCGGTGACCGGCACCGCCGCAGGCAGGCGTCCTTCAGGGGCGTGAGCTGGTAGACGGCGGCGCCGAGCAGGGTGCCGCCCACCAGTCGTGCGACCCACGGCTCGCCGGCCATCAGCGGCTCGTCGAGGGCGGTGGCGACCGCGTAGGCCGGCAGCCCGGTCACCGCCCAGACGCTCAGGTAGCCGGCCACGAAGACGGGCACGGCAGCGACGACCCCGCGCCGGGCGGCCAGCGCGTACAGCGCCACGACGGGCGCCGCCGCCGGCAGCATCATCGCCACCATCATGACGAGCCAGGCCAGCAGGAAGGCTGCCGGCTCGAGCATCATCGCATCACCGCGTGCGGTGACCGCCCAGGCTGCGGCGGCGACCACGAGCAGCGGCAAGACGACGATCAACAGCGCCCGTCGGCCGCCGTCGGCGAACCAGAGCAGCGCAGCCGACGGCGGATCCGGGCGTGCAGCGCGCTCGGGCGCAGCTGCGTGGGTCGTCATGCGTCCCCCGATGCCTCGACGAGAGGGGTATACACCCGCGCGGCCCTGCTGTCAGCCCCCTGTGCGGAGGGTGGCGTGCGCCGATCCCTCCGAGACCGCGATCAGCACGTCCGGCGCGCCCTCCCAGCGCAGCACGCAGCACGGTGAGCACTCCTCGACGGCAGGCCCGGCCGCCAGCGGTTTCCGGTCGCACCGGGGACGATGGGGGCGTGCCCGAAGGTGACAGCGTCTGGAAGGCCGCGCGACGGCTGCGCGAGCAGCTCGTGGGTCGCACCGTCGTGCAGTCGGACTTCCGCGTCCCGCAGCACGCGACGGCCGACCTCTCCGGCCGGGAGGTCACGGCGTTCGACTCCTACGGCAAGCACATGCTCACCCGGTTCACCGGCGGGCTGACGCTGCACACGCACTTCGAGATGGATGGCGCCTGGCAGGTCGTCGGGGCCGGCAAGGTGCTGCCGCGCACCTTCGACGACGAGATCCGGCTGGTGCTCGAGACCGACGGACCGACGGCGTACGGCCTGCGCATGCCGGTGCTCGAGCTCGTCGAGACCGCGCACGAGGACCGCGTCATCGGCCACCTCGGACCGGACCTGCTCGGACCGTCCTGGGACGAGGAGCACGCGGTGGCGAACCTGTCCCGCGACCCGGACCGGCCGCTGGTCGAGGCGCTGCTGGACCAGAAGAACCTGGCCGGCATCGGGAACCTCTGGGCGGTCGAGACCTGCTACCTGCGTGGCCACTCGCCGTGGACGCCGGTGCGCGACGTGGACCTGCGCGCCGTCGTGCAGCTGGCCCGGCGGATGCTGCGGCACTCGCTCGAGCACCCCGGCCAGATCACCACCGGGGACACCCGCCGCGGCATGACGCACTGGGTCTACGGCCGGGCCGAACGGCCCTGCCGCAGGTGTCGCACGCCGGTGATGTTCCGCGACAGCATCACCGGGACGCCGTACTCGCGTGAGACCTGGTGGTGCCCCCGTTGCCAACCAGGTCCATATCCGAGCCTGGCCGAGCGGCCGACCCGCCCGGGGCTGCGACGCGGCGTCAACGAGGAGTCCTTCGGCTCGCGCACCACGCGGATGTCCGGGCGCCCGGGCTACTCCCGGGGAAGATGACGTCATGCACCCCGAGGTCGGCCAGGTCGTCACCGTCTTCCGCTCGCGCCTGCGCGCGGACGCGACCGCGTACGGCGAGGACGCGGCCGCCATCGCCGCGCTCGCCCGCACGATGCCCGGCTACGTCGAGCACAAGGGCTTCACCGCCGACGACGGCGAGCGCGTCACGCTGGTGACCTTCTCCGACCGGTCCTCGCACGACGGCTGGCGCGACCACCCGGAGCACCAGGCGGCCATGCGCCGCGGCATCTCCGGCTACTACGAGACCTACTCGATCCAGGTCGGCACGACCTCGCACGCCGCTGCCTTCACCCGTGCCTGAGGGCGACACCGTCTGGCTCGCGGCGAAGCGGATGGACGAGGCGCTTGCCGGAGAAGTGCTGACCAGCAGCGACTTCCGTGTGCCGCAGCTCGCGACCGTCGACCTCTCCGGGCAGACCGTGCTCGCCGTCATCCCGCGCGGCAAGCACATGCTCACCCGCCTGTCGGGCGGGCTGACGCTGCACACGCACTTCCGGATGGACGGCTCCTGGCACCTCTACCGACCGGGCGACCGGTGGCAGGGCGGACCGGCCTGGCAGGTGCGGGTGGTCCTGGAGAACCGCGCCTGGCAGGCCGTCGGCTACCGGATGCCGGTGATCGAGCTGGTCTCCGACGAGGCCGAGGCCGTGGGTCATCTCGGGCCCGACGTGCTGGCGGACGACTGGGACCTCGAGGTCGCCCTCGCGAACCTGCGCGCCCAGCCGGAGCGCGAGATCGGCATGGCGCTGCTGGACCAGCGGCTGCTCGCGGGCCTCGGCAACCTCTACCGGACCGAGGTGCTGTTCGTCCGCGGACTCACGCCGTGGGTGACCGTCGCCGACGTGCCCGACCTGCCGGCGCTGGTCGAGAAGGGCCGGCGGCTGATGATGGCCAACCGCGGCCACTGGGAGCAGGCCACGACCGGGTCGCTGCGCACCGGCGAGCACCACTGGGTGTTCGAGCGCGGCGGCAAGCCGTGCCGGCGCTGCGGCACGCGCGTCCTGGTGGCCGAGCAGGGCGCCGCTCCCTACGCCCGGCTGACCTACTGGTGCCCCCGCTGCCAGCTCGGCCCGGCGCCGCCCCCGAAGGCCGCGCCATCCCGGTCGGAGCGACCGGTGGGGCGGACGAAGTACACGCCGTAGCAGGGTTCTGCCGCCCGGTGACGAACTGTGCGGGATGCGCCTGTCCCCCGCACTCGTCGTCCCCGCCCTGCTCGCCGGCCTGGTGCTCGTCGCACCCGGCGCCGGAGCAGGTGCCCCCGCCGTCGGTGACACGACCGTCTTCGCCGCCGTCGGCGCCCCCGGCCACCCGGACACGACGATCGTGCTGCCCGGCGGCGACATCGCCGTCTCCACCAACCGCGGCGCCCGCGGGGCCGCCGGACCGAGCAAGGTCTTCCGCTTCAGCCCGTCCGGCGCGCTCAAGCGCACCTACACGATCACCGGTCAGGCCAGCGGTGACCACGGGACGATGGGCATGGCGGTCGACAAGCAGGGCCGGCTCTACCTGGCCGACTACGCGCCGGCGCGCGTGCTGCGGATCGACCTGCGCACCGGGGCGCAGAAGACGTACGCCACCTTGCCGGACCTGCCGTCCTGCGACACCGGCATCGAGCCGTGCGACAACGGCGTCGGCAACAGCAAGCCCTGGACCGACGGCCTGGCCTTCGACAGCCAGGGCCGGCTGCTGGTCACCGACCTCGCGCAGGGCACCGTCTTCCGCGTCCCGAACGGCGGCGGCGAGGCCGAGGTGTGGCTGCAGGGACCAGAGCTGCGCTCGACCTTCGGCGCCAACCAGCTGCAGCTGACGCCGGCCGGCGACCTGCTGCTCAGCATCACCACCTCCACGCTGCCGGCGCTGGCCGGGCGGGGCGTGCTCTACCGCGTCGAGGTGGAGCCGGACGGCTCGGCAGGAGCGCTGACCCAGCTGTACGCGACCGCCCCCGCGGAGGGTCCCGACGGCTTCGCGCTCGGCCGTTCCGGCAAGATCTACCTGGTGACGCTGGTGACCGACCGGCTGGTCGTGCTGCGGCCCGACGGCATCGAGGAGCGCTCCTTCACCCGGCCCTTCACCGGTCCGGCGCCCTTCGACTCACCCTCGTCCGCGACGCTGGTCGGCGGGGGCAAGCTGCTGGTCACGAACCTCACCTACTTCACCGGGTCGCCCGAGCGGGCGCTGGTGCTCTCGGTGCACGTCGGCGACGAGCCGGTCGCCGACCTCCGCCCGGCGGTGCGCTGACCGCCTCGAGTCAGGCGCCGCCCAGGGCGTCGATCGCGGCGAGGTCCTCGGGGCTGAGCGCGAAGCCGTCGAGGTCGGCATTGCTGCGGATGCGCTCCGGGTTCGTGGACTTCGGGATCGTCACGACGCCGTGCTCGAGGTGCCAGCGCGTGATGACCTGCGCCGGCGTGCGGCCGAGCCGGTCGGCGATGCCGGTGATGACCCCGTGGTCGAGGTTGCCGCCCTTGAGGCCGCTGTAGCCCTCCATGACGACACCGCGCTCGCGGTGGCCGTCCTGGACCGCCCGGTCGAACTTCAGCGGACTCCAGTGGATCTGGTTGACGGCCGGCTTCACACCGGTGGCCTGCTCGAGCTGGTCCAGCTCGGCGAGCGAGTAGTTGCTGACGCCGATGTCGCGGGTCAGCCCGTCGGCCTGCGCCTGCACGAACAGCTCCCACAGCGCCACGGAGTCGTTCGGCGGCCAGTGGATCAGCCACAGGTCGACGCTGTCCCGGCCGAGCATCTCGAGCGACTGCTCGAGCACCGCGCGGGCCCCGGTGGCCTTGTCCGGCGGGCACTTCGTGGTCACGAAGATCCCCTCGGTGCCCTTGAGGGCGGCGCCGACCTCGCGCTCGTTCTCGTACAGCGTGGCGGTGTCCAGGTGCCGGTAGCCGGCCTCGAGCGCGGTCTCGCAGGCCTGCTGGGCGTCGGCGCCCTTGAGCTGCCAGGTGCCGAAGCCGAGCAGGGGCAGGGAGCCGCCGGCGGGCAGGGTGGCGGCGGTGGTCGGAACGGCGGGAGTCATGCCGGCGATCCTGCCCCACGCGCCTGGTCCGAAGCCCACCGGAAGACGCCGGTCGCCATCGTGGAGGCCTCGGCCTCGCTGCGGCGGGCGTAGACCTCGGCCTGCGCCTGCTGCGCCACGACGCTGTCCGGCGCCGCCTGGACGGCCAGCTCGGACAGGTGCCCGGCCAGTCGCAGGTCACCGGCCTCGGCCAGCTCGAGCGCGCGCGCAGCCAGCCGCTCCGCTCCACCGGCGAGGGAGGCCAGCTCGGCGGCGAGATCGCCTGCAGGAGCGGGCTTCAGCCGTGACGGGTCGCCGTCCCACCAGCCGCCGTAGAGCCGCCAGACGTTGCGGACCACGAACTCCGGCTCGTCGTAGACCGGTCGCAGGTAGGGCCGGTCCAGCAGGTGCTGGGGCGCGCGGACGGTGTGCACGATCTCGTCGAGCCGGGCGCCGGTGTTCATCATCGCGACGGTCTCGTCGTGCAGGTGCTCGAGCAGCTCGGCCGTCTCCGACAACGCCTGCCGGATCCGGTCGGCGCCCGCGATCGGGACGCCGTGGCCGGGCAGCAGCAGCTCGGCCCCGAGCTCGGCCATCGTCCGCAGCCCGGCCGCCCACTCGCGCGGGTAGCGCTGGACCTTCTGCGGGTTGCCCGCGTTGGGCGAGGCCCAGATGAACAGGTCCCCGCAGGCCAGCACCTTGCGCTCCGGCACCCACGTCCAGGTGTGGTCGTCGGTCTCGCCACGGCAGTGCGTCAGGCGCAGGTCCAGCCCGCCGACGGACAGGTCCAGCGCGTCGCGGTACGTGACATCGGGGTGGCGGTACTCCCGCGGCCAGCGCAGGTCCGGCATGGAGAACTGCCGCTGGTTGATGACCTCGTTGTAGCCCGCCGTGAGCACGTAGCGGTCGAAGCGCGCAGGCAGCGCCTCGTGGGCGACGACCCGCGGCGGCGCCCAACCCTGCGATGCCGCCTCTGCCTCGAAGACCGGCACTCCGAAGACGTGGTCGATGTGGCCGTGGCTGTAGACGGCGGTGTGCAGCGGGCTGCGGTCCCAGGTCCGGACCGTGCTGTGGACGTGCTGCGCGAGCGGGGCGCTGCCGGTGTCGACGAGCACCAGGCCGTCCTCGGTGCGCAGGGCGGTCACGTTGGCGAAGGACGGGACGAAGGCGACCCCGTCGGCGAGCTCCTCGACCGGCCCGATCATCGAGAACGGGTGGGCGTCCTCGATCCGGAGCTCCCCCCGCCACAACCGGTCCGACACCTCGAGGACGTCCAGCGTCATCGCACCTCCCGCAATCCCTGGGCCAGGCCGTGCAGCCGATCGGTGGCGTCCTGCAGCCGGGCGGCCGCGAGGGGGTCGGCGCTGGCGGCGACCAGGTCGGCGACCGCGACCACGAGCCGCTCCTGGCAGCCCACGCCGTCCTCCAGCGCGCGCATCAGGTCGGGTTCGACGCCCCGGTGCGGCTCAACGGCGGCCAACCGGGCCGCCTGCCAGCGAAGCGCCGTGTCCGCCTCGGCGGCGGCCTGCCACGCCTCCTCGGCCACCTCGCGACCCGCGGGAGCCACCAGCGGGAGCAGGCGGCGGAGCTCGACGCGCACCCCCTCCAGCCGTCGTACGGCGCCGAACGCCGCGCTGGACGCCGGAGGCGGCGGCGGGACCGCCGGCACGAACGGGAGGAGCGCCGGGACGGGGGGCGCCGGCCTGCGCAGGCGCTCGAAGGAGCGCGCCGCACCGACGCCGAAGACCACCGCGACCACGGTCAGCGGCCAGTCCCCGATGCCGTCCACCGGGACCGTCGCGAGCCCGGCGCCCATCGTGACGACGAGCTGCCGCGGCAGCCGCTGACGGGCCTTGCGCTGCCGACGCTCCCGCTTGTGGACCGCCCGGGCGTGCGCCAGCTCAGCGCGCAGCTGCGCCTTGGCCGCCGCCCGCGCCTCGCGGTGCAGCCGCCTGGCCAGCGCCCGGTCGTCCGGCTCCGGCACCACGCGCTAGGGAGCCTTGTCTGCATCGGCCTCGGCGGCCGGAGCGGGGGTGCCCGGGGCGAGCTGCGGGGTCGCGGCGGCCGGCGGCGCGCTGAGCTCCTTGCCGGCCATGCTGGCCCGGATCTGGTCCAGTCGCGACGAGCCGGCCATCTCCAGCGAGGAGGCCTGCACCTCGCGCATGCGCCCCTCGACGCTGTTCTGCGCGAGCTCGGCGGTGCCGAGGGCCTTGGCGTAGCGAGCCTCGATCTTGTCGCGGACCTCGTTGAGGTTCGGCGTGGTGCCCGGCGCGGACAGCTCGGACATGCTCGAGAGGCTCGCGCTGACCTGCTCCTGCATCTTGGCCTGCTCGAGCTGGGTGAGCAGCTGGCTGCGCTCGGCCAGCTTGGTCTGCACGGTCTGGGCGTTCTGCTCGACCGCCTTCTTGGCCTGCTGGGCGGCCTGCAGCGCCTGGTCGTGCAGGCTCTTCAGGTCCTCCATCGACTGCTCGGCAGCCACGAGCTGGGTGGCGAACGTGTTGGCCGTCTGCTCGTACTGCTGCGCCTTGGCCTCGTCACCCGCGGCGCGGGCCTGGTCGGCCAGCACGAGCGCCTGGCGGGCCGAGCCCTGCAGCTTCTCGACCTCGCTCATCTGGCGGGCCAGCTTCATCTCCAGCTGGCGCTGGTTGCCGATGACGGCGGCGGCCTGCTGCGTCAGCATCTGGTGCGAGCGCTGCGCCTCCTCGATCGCCTGCTGGATCTGGATCTTCGGGTCGCTGTGCTCGTCCAGCTTGCCGGACAGCAGCGCCATGAAGTACTTCCAGCCCTTGACGAAGGGGTTGGCCATCTCGGTGCTCCTCGATCTCGGTCGTACTGCCTGGTGCGCAGTCTGTCAGGTCAGCCGGGCCAGCCCAGCCCCGCGCCGCCTGTCGACCTGCCCTGCTCGGGTGCTGCTGACCCTCCCAGGGCCGCGGCAGCTCCCGCCTGCGCGGGCCACAGCAGCTGGCTGAGCAGCCACCGCAGCACCAGCTCGGCGGCCCGCGGACCTGCCAGGTCGGTGACGGCGGTACGCGCGGCGGTCCAGGCGCGGCCCTCGCCCGGCACGGCCAGCGGCGCCAGCAGCGCGGGCTCGTCCTCGCGCACCTTGCGCAACGCCGTGGAGTCGCGCAGGACCGCCGCCGCGTGCTCCAGCGCCTCCGTGACCGGCCGCCCGGCGCAGGCGGCGGCCAGCTGCTCGACGCGGGTCTCCACCAGGGCGGCCAGGACGTCGTGCTTGGTGCGGAAGTGGTTGTAGAGCGTGGCTTTGGCCACGCCACCCGTCGTCGCGATCTCGCTCATGGTCGTGCGCCGGACCCCGTGCTGCTCCACGCAGGCCTCGGCGGCGTCGAGAATCGCCGCGCGCGTGCGCAGCATCGCGTTGCCGGAGCGGGTGCGCAGGCCGCGGTCGCGCACGGGCGCGTCGGACGCGCTCACGAGCAGGTGCGTCAGGCCGCGACGACGTCGCGCACGGCGTGCACGCTCGTACGACGAGAGGCGGTCGCCCCGTCTGCGCCCACCGGCTCCAGGGCCGGCACTCGGGTCGGGATCGTGTCCGGCACGGGCTCGAGCACCGACAGGCTCTCGCTCACGTCGCGCAGCACGTCGGACAGCCGGACGCCCAGGGCCCGGCAGATGCTGGCGAGCAGCTCGGAGGACGCCTCCTTCTGCCCGCGCTCGACCTCGGAGAGGTAGCCCAGGCTCACCTGAGCGGCCGAGGACACCTCGCGCAGCGTCCGCTCCTGAGACAGGCGCGTGGTCCGCAGGGCCTCGCCCAGCAGCGTCCGGAGAACCGCCACGTGCTCACCTCCCTCGTCCCGGCCGACGTTACTCGTCGAGCGCCGGTGCCGCCCCCTCGGAGGGCGGCGGTCCCTGTCTGCTCTGAGCGAAGAGCGCCACTCAGGCCGCCGTCGGTCCCCGCGTCACCACGCGCCGCAGCAGGTCCAGCCCGGCGTTGACCGCGAGCAGCCGCACCCGCTGGCGGTCACCCGGCAACCGGACGCTGCGCTGCACGACCCCGTCCGGGCCGGCCACCGCGACGTGCAGCGTCCCGACGGGGTGCCCCTCCTGCGGGTCCGGCCCGGCGACGCCGGTGAGCGCGAGGCCGTACGTCGCACCGAGCCGCGCGCGGACGCCCTCGGCGAGGGCCTTGGCGGTCTGCGGCGAGACCGCGCCGTGGGTCTCGAGCACCTCGGCCGGCACGTCCGCCAGGCTCGCCTTGAGGTCGGTCGCGTAGACCTGCAGCCCGCCGCGGAAGACCGCGCTGCTGCCGGGCACCTCGGTCAGGGCCGCCCCGACGAGACCGCCCGTCAGCGACTCGGCCACCGCCACCGTCGCCCCGGCGGCCTGCAGGGCTGCCACCAGCACCGAGGACAGGCTGTCGTCGTCGCGCCCGAAGACGTGGTCGCCCAGCGCTGCCGCGGCGGCGTCCACGAGGGGCTTCAGGACGGAGTCGGCCTGCTCCGTCGTGGGGGCGGCCGTGGTCAGCCGGACCCGGACGACGGCGCCGCCGGCGAGGTAGGCCAGCGCGACGTGCGGGGGGATGTCGATCGCGGCCTGGACGAGCTCGGCCACCGCGGACTCGCCGATGCCACCGCAGTGCAGCGTGCGCGTGACCACCACGCTGCCGCTGCGCTCGGCCAGCTCCGGCAGCACGGCCTGCATCACGCCGGCCAGCTCGTGCGGCGGGCCGGGCATCGCGAAGACGAGCCGGTCGCCCACCTCGAGCCGCAGACCGGGCGCGCTGCCGACCGGGTTGTCCAGGACCGTCGCGCCTCGCGGCACGTCGGCCTGCTGCATGACCGCCTCGGGCAGGTCGCGGTAGCCGTAGGCCGCGAAGCGCTCACGCAGCAGGTCCTCCAGCGCGGGCTGGCGCTCCAGGGGTGCGCCGGCGACCTCGGCGACCGCCACGCGGGTGAGGTCGTCGACGGTCGGGCCGAGACCGCCGGTCAGCACGACGACATCGGCGTCCTCGAGCGCGCGGCGCAGCGCGACGACGATCCGCTCGACGGTGTCGCCGACCATGCTCGAGTGCACGACGGGGCAGCCGACCGCGGCGAGCTGGGCGCCCAGCCAGGCGGCGTTGCCGTTGACGATGTCGCCGAGCAGGAGCTCGTCGCCGACCGCGACGACAGCAGCTCTCACGAACGCGACTGCCGCTTCATGTCCGCGCGCTCGGAGGTCGTGCGCAGGACGACGGCCTGGTAGACGATCTCGATGCCCGTGACGACGGTGAGCAGCACGGCGGCGGCCATCACCGCGACGGCGACCGGCTCGACGACCTCCGGCAGCGGCAGCAGGTAGAGGCAGATCGCGACGGTCTGCAGCACCGTCTTGAGCTTGCCGCCGCGGCCGGCCGGCATGACGCCGTGCCGGATCACGACGAGGCGCATCACGGTGATGCCGATCTCGCGCACGAGGACCAACGCGGTGACCCACCACGGCAGCTCGTCGAGCACGGACAGCCCGATCAGGGCGGCGCCGATCAGCGCTTTGTCGGCGATGGGATCGGCCAGCTTGCCGAAGGAGGTGATCAGCCCGCGGCTGCGCGCCAGCTGGCCGTCGATGCGGTCGGTGAGCGCGGCGATGAGGAAGACCGCCGTGGCGGCGAGGCGCAGGCCGGCGTTGTCCCCGTCGTCGGCCAGCAGCAGGCCGAGGAAGACCGGGACCAGCGCGATGCGCAGGACGGTCAGGTAGTTGGCGATGTTCCAGGGGCTGACCCGCGGCTGCGTCATGTGAGGGCGGGGCGGCGGGCCGGCGAGTGCAGCTCGACGAGCTCGGCGACCAGGTCCACGCCCTCGCTGCCGACGACGCGGGCCCGCACGAGGTCGCCGACCGCGAGCAGGTCGCTGCCGGGACCGGTCAGGGTGGTGGCGCCGTCCACCTCGGGCGCCTGCCCTGCCGTACGTCCCTCAACCACGCCGTTGTCGATCACGTCGACCAGGACCTCCACCAGCTCACCGACGCGCTCCTCGGCGCGCTGGCTGGTGAGCTCCTCGACCAGCTCGGTGAGGCGGGTGACCCGTGCGTCGACGACGTCCTGGGGCAGGTGGTCGGGCAGGTGCTCGGCCTCGGTGCCGTCCTCGTCGGAGTAGCCGAAGACGCCGACCGCGTCGAGCCTCGCCGCGATGAGGAAGCGCTCGAGCTCG
The DNA here is from genome assembly GCA_046593875.1 of Mycobacteriales bacterium. Classification (GTDB taxonomy): domain Bacteria; phylum Actinomycetota; class Actinomycetes; order Mycobacteriales; family SCTD01; genus SCTD01. The sequence goes on from JBKJQQ010000200.1 coordinate 15,231, forward strand.
GCGACGTCGTCCTCGGTCTCGCCGGGGAAGCCGACGATGACGTTGCTGCGCACAGCTGCCGTCGGGTCGCCCGTGCGGATCTGGTCGAGCAGCGCCAGGAAGCTCTCGGTGCCGCCGAAGCGCCGCATCCGGCGCAGCACCGTGGCCGAGCTGTGCTGGAAGCTCATGTCGAAGTACGGCGCGACACCCGGTGTGCTGGTCAGCACCTCGACCAGGCCGGGCCGCATCTCGGCCGGTTGCAGGTAGGACAGCCGTACCCGCTCGATCCCCTCCAGGGCAGCCAGCTCCGGGAGCAGCGTCTCGAGCAGGCGGAGGTCGCCGAGGTCCTTGCCGTAGGACGTGCTGTTCTCGCTCACCAGGACCAGCTCGCGCACACCGTGCTCGGCCAGCCAGCGCGCCTCGGCCAGCACGTCGCTCGGGCGACGGGAGACGAACGAGCCGCGGAAGCTCGGGATGGCGCAGAAGGAGCACCGGCGGTCGCAGCCGCTGGCGAGCTTCAGCGGGGCGACCGGGCTGTCGTCGAGGCGCCGGCGCAGGACCGTGGGACCGCCTGCGTGGCCGGGGATCCCGACGCTGGCGTCGCCCGGCTCCATCACCTTGGCGCGCTCGACGGGGCTGATCGGGAGCAGCTTGCGGCGGTCGCCGGGGGTGTGGCTGGCGGGTCGCTCGCCTGCGAGGATGCGGCTCAGCGACGCGGGGAGCCCGGCGTAGGCGTCGAAGCCCAGCACCGCGTCGGCCTCGGGCAGCTGCTCGGCCAGCTGCTCGCCGTAGCGCTCGGCCAGGCAGCCGACGGCCACGACCTTGGCGCCGGTGTCGTGGGCGGCGAGCAGCGTGTCGATCGAGTCCTTCTTGGCGCTCTCGACGAAGCCGCAGGTGTTGACGACGACGACGTCCGGGGCGTCGTCGGAGAGCTCCCAGCCGGCGGCGTCGAGGCGTCCGGCGAGCTCCTCGGAGTCCACCTCGTTGCGCGCGCACCCGAGGGTCACCAGGGAGACACGGCGCGGGCTGGGCATCCGACGAGTCTACGGCCGGGCCCCACCCCGGTCAGGCGTCGACGGGGTCGCCGCCCTTGAGCACGACCAGCACGTTCTCGAGCTCCTCCGGGCGGATCAGCACGTCGCGGGCCTTCGACCCCTCGGACGGCCCGACGATGCCGCGGCTCTCCATGAGGTCCATCAGCCGGCCGGCCTTGGCGAAGCCGACGCGCAGCTTGCGCTGCAGCATCGACGTCGACCCGAACTGCGTCGTGACGACCAGCTCGACCGCCTGGCACAGCACGTCGAGGTCGTCGCCGATCTCCTCGTCGACCTCGCGCTCCCTGGCCGGCGCGACCACGACGTCCTCGCGGAAGGCCGGCTGGCGCTGCTCCTTGCAGTGCTTGACGACCGCGGCGACCTCGGCGTCGGTGACCAGCGCGCCCTGGATGCGCATCGGCTTGCTGGCGCCCATCGGCAGGAACAGGCTGTCGCCCTTGCCGATCAGCTTCTCCGCCCCCGGCTGATCCAGGATGACCTTGGAGTCGGTCCCGCTGCTGGTCGCGAAGGCCAGCCGGCTGGGCACGTTGGCCTTGATGAGCCCTGTGACGACGTCGACCGACGGTCGCTGGGTGGCGATGACCAGATGGATGCCGGCGGCGCGGGCCAGCTGAGTGATGCGCACGATGGAGTCCTCGACATCGCGCGGCGCCACCATCATCAGGTCAGCGAGCTCGTCGATGATCACCATGAGGTACGGATAGGGCTGGTACACCCGCTCGCTGTTGGCGGGTGCCTTGAGCTCACCCGCACGCACGGCCTTGTTGAAGTCGTCGACGTGCCGGAAGCCGCTCGCGGCCAGGTCGTCGTAGCGCATGTCCATCTCGCGCACGACCCACTGCAGCGCCTCGGCGGCCTTCTTCGGGCTGGTGATGATCGGCGTGATGAGGTGCGGGATCCCGTCGTACGCCGTCATCTCGACCCGCTTCGGGTCGATGAGCACCATCCGGACCTCATCCGGCGTGGCCCGCGTGAGGATGCTGACCAGCAGCGAGTTGATGCACACCGACTTGCCGGCGCCGGTCGCCCCGGCGATAAGGATGTGCGGCGTCTTGGCGATGTTCGCGCAGACGAAGCCGCCCTCGATGTCCTTGCCGAGGGCCACGAGCATCGGGTGGTGGTCGTTGGTCGCGACGCTGCTGCGCAGGATGTCGCCGAGGCTGACGTTCTCCCTGTCTGTGTTGGGGATCTCGATCCCCACCGCGCTCTT
>JBKJQQ010000262.1:0-25696 GCA_046593875.1 Mycobacteriales bacterium
GGATGGCCTCGCGCTGGATGGGCGTCGGCTCCTCGTAGCCGAGGCTGACCAAGGCCGCCACGAGCTCGTCGCGCAGGGCCAGGTCGGCGAAGCTGGGGGTATCGGTCTCGTCGCGCACCCGGCCCAGCCTAGGAGCCGCCCGCTGCAGGTCTCAGGTGCGCGGCGGCCAGACGGGGTCGGAGTCCGGCCACGGGACGGGCGCGGCCCCGGCGGTCTGGGTCACGAACGCGCCGAGGAACCAGCGACGGAAGGCCACGACGTCGTCCGGCGCGGCTAGCGTCAGCAGGTGCTGACCCTCCCGGCAGTACTCGTCCGCCGCGTCCAGCATCTCGCCGAGCTCCAGCGAGGCAGGCCCCGCCGCTGCCGGCACGGTGTAGACGAGGCGCTCGATCACGGGCAGGCCGGCGGCGGCCGCGGCGTGCAGCTCCTCGTCCTGGGACGTGGTCCCGCCGCCGAAGCGGGCGGTGAGGTCGTCGATGAGCCGGGTCAGCCGGCCGGGCAGGTAGTGCTCCTGGTCGTCGTCCGCCTGCGCGCTGGCGAGCGCGAACTCCCGCATCAGCTCGTCGAACAGCTGCTGCGACATGCTCCACAGCGGCACCGGCAGCTGCAGCAGCTCCACCTCGACGAGCTGGTCGGCCGCCGTCACGCCGCGGCCCGTCGCCGACGACGTGGGCACGAGGGATGTTGCATGCGCGGACCCTAGCCGTGCCCTGGCGGACGCGTGCCCGCTTGCACAGATGCCCTCACCGCAGCCGCGCCTGCGCCTCCAGCCGCCGCAGCGTCTCCACGTTGCGCAGCGCGATCAGGCCCGCCGCGACCGGGTTGTGGAGCCGTCGCGCCGGCCCGCGGCGGGGCGCCTCGTCGATGGACGTACGGGTGCCGCCGTCCACGGCCTCGACCGTCAGCACGATCCCGGCGGTGCCGGCCGGCCACGCCTGCGCCTCGAGCTCCAGCCGGACGTCCGGGTCGTGGGCGAGCGCGACGGTGACGTCGTCCTTGCGCAGCGGGCCGTAGCCGACCGTGTAGTGCAGGCGGGTCCCGGGAGCGGGCCAGCCGGGGTCGACCGCCCGGATCGCGCGGGTGCCGACCACCCAGTGCTCGTAGCTGCGTCCGTCGCGCAGCACGTCGAAGACCTGCGTCGGGGTGACGCCCTGCATGAGCCGCCGCGTGATCGCCATGTGGCGACGCTTTCCCCGTCCGGAGCTCGCGTACGCCCGCGCCTACCCGAGGTAGAGGAATCCGTAGGCCTCGTCGCGGAAGGGGATGCCGGCCGCCTCCAGCGCGGCGTCCCAGTCGCCGGTGCACGCCGGGTCGGCGCCCTGCATGCCGTGGTCGGCGGTCATCAGGACGACGACGTCATCGAGCAGGCCGCGCTCCTCGAGCAGGTCGAGCCAGACCCCGAGGCGGTGGTCGGCGTCGCGCAGTCCGGCCCGGGCGATCTCGGACTGCGGACCGCCGGCGTGGTGGGCGGAGTCGGTGAGCGTGGTGTTCCACCACATGACGGCCGGCGGCTCATTCTCGCGCCACAGGGTCAGCACCTGCTCCAGGCCGATCGCGTCCACAGACGTGGCCCACTGGTAGTCCGGGTTGGCGGCGACGTGCTCCTGCGAGGCGTGCGGGTCGGCCTCGGCCGGCGGGAGGAAGTCGGCGAGGGCGCCGCTCCCGCCGCTGCCGCGGCTCTCGCGCAGCAGGGCGAAGGTCGAGTACGTCGCGCCGGCGTCGATCGGCTCGTTGACGCAGGCGCTGCGGGTGCCCTCGGGCAGCCGCTCGAAGACGGTGCGGACCCCGGGGCGCAGCCAGTCGGACGCGCGGTGCCAGGTGGCGGAGGAGTTGGCAACGACCTGCTCGCCGGTGATGCGGTCGTAGTACGCGTTGTTGACGATGCCGTGCGTCCCCGGCCCGACGCCGGTGAGCGCGCACGTGTGGTTGACCAGGGTGACGCTCGGGAACTCCGCGATCGCCCCGCCGCGGTAGGCGCAGCCGCGGGCCAGCAGCCGGGCGACGTTCGGCAGCGTGCCGTCCGCGGCGAGCGCGAGCAGCTCCGCGCTGGGCGCGCCGTCCCAGAGCAGGCCGACGACGTGCTTGGCGCCCGGCCGGACGTGGTCGAGCGGGCGGCCCTCCATGCCGTCGTACGAGCCGCCGGCCAGGTGCGTAAGCGTCGCCGCGACGTCGACGGTCCGGGCGACTGCCTCGACCAGGCCGGATGCCTGCACCCCGTAGCCGGACAGCAGCAGCGGCGCGCGCGACTGCAGCCCGTTGAGCGAGCCGTGCTCGCCGAGGTGACCGCCCCGCTCGGTCCAGCAGTGCGCGCCGGTGTGCACCACGGCGAGGTCGGGGGCGCGCGCCTCGGAGAACAGCGAGTGCAGCCGCACCGCGGCGAAGGGGTAGCTGTCGTCGCCGTAGGGGTCCTGGTCGGCGACCGGGTCGCGGCCGGCGAGCAGGGTGCTCGACCCGTCGGCGGCCAGCGCGACGTGGCCGATGCTGTCCGCGACGTGGACCAGGCCCTTCTCGAGCCAGCACACGAGGTCGACAACGTGCGCGAGCGCCGGGTCGAGCAGGACGTCGAGGGCGCGGTCGCGCAGGGCGGTCGTGGTGAGCCCCGCCCGCACGACAGCAGCAGCGGTCAGGTCCCGGGACGGCAGCGGCACGGGGTGAGCCTAGTGACGCCGCCACCCCCGCACCGGGTGCGGTGCGGGGGCGGGGGCGTATGGGTGTTCGATCAGCTGAGCGCCAGGCGGGCGAGCCGGGCGCGGGTGGCGGCCGACTGCGCGCGCCGGTCGAGGCGGCGCAGACGGGCGAGGCGCAGCGCGCGAGACTCGCGCGCTGCCAGGGACTGTCGTTCGTCCTGCTCACGGAAGGCGAGCAGGAGGTGGGTGCTGGCGTCGTACACGGCACTGCTCCTGTTCCAGTCGAGAAGAAGGGTCTAGGCCGCGACCGCGTCCTTGCGCGGCCGGCCACGGGGGCGCTTGCGGGGGACCACCACGCCGGAGACGACGAGCTGGCCGCCCCAGACGCCCCACGGCTCGCGACGCTCGAGCGCGCCGGCGAGGCACGCCTCGCGCAGCGGGCACGGCCCGCAGAGGGCCTTGGCGGCCTCCACGTCAGAGGGCGCCTCGGCGAACCAGAGGTCGGGGTCTGCGGTCCAGCACGGCAGCGCCGTGTCGGCCTCGCAGGGAGTGGACGTCAGGTCGACCAGGTCGGTCAGTTCTTGTGTCAGTTCTTGTGTCAGTTCTCGTGTCAGTTCTTGTGTCAGAGCGGCGAGCACCGTCGGTCACCTTCGATCTGCTGTGGCCCTGTGGGGCCGGACTTCGGGGAGGTCGGGGGCTGGTGAGCCCGTTGGGCGGCTGTTCCGGGAAACGGAAGAGGCCGCGGATCCCGTGTCGGGTTCCGCGGCCTCGAGGTGCGAGTCGGTCTGGCTGTCAGACCGGTGCGCCTCGAGGAGGAGAACCCGGGAGATCGGTGGCGCGGACGCCGGCGGCGGCGACCTCAGCGGCGGCCGTTGCGGCGAAGGACAGACCTGTCCCCTGCGCAGCGGCGTTCGGCGCGATGAACGCCGGGACGTAGCAGGACAGGCCGGTGGCGGGCGTCGTGTGCATCAGAGTCGTCGTCACGCCGTCCACCTCCTTCGCGTCCTGGTCCGGTGAGCACCGGTCCGTGGAAGGTAGAGCCCCTCCATGGACCGTGCAAGCGATTTACGCGACCGAGTCCTGCGCGCCGACGAGACCGAGGACGTCCTCGCCGTACTTGTCCAGCTTGGCCTGTCCGATCCCGGGGATCCTGACCAGCGCGGCCACGTCGGCAGGGCGCTGCTCGGCGATGGCGGTGAGGGTCGCGTCGGTGAACACGCAGTACGCCGGCTGGCTCAGCTCCTTGGCCCGACCGGCCCGCCACGTGCGCAGCGCCTCGAAGAGCTGCTCGTCCATCGTGCTCGGGCAGTCCGCGCAGCGGCTCAGCTTGCGGTCGACCGACGCCACCAGGGACGCGCCGCAGACCCGGCACGTCACCGGACCGGAGCGCTCGCGGCGGGCGGTGCGGGCAGCACCGGCGGCGGCGGGCGGTCGCGCGGAGGCCTTGTGCAGACCGTCGAGGAAGCGGGACGGACGGCGGCTCCCGCGCCCGCCGGGTGAGCGGGACAGCGCCCAGGACAGCGACAGGTGGAAGCGCGCGCGGGTCACGCCGACGTAGAGCAGCCGGCGCTCCTCCTCGACCGCGTCGGGGGTGTCGGCGTGGACGAGCGGCATCGTGCCGTCGACGAGACCCACGAGGAAGACCGCGTCCCACTCCAGGCCCTTGGCGGCGTGCAGCGATGCCAGGGTGACGCCCTCGACGCTCGGGGCGTGCTGCGCGGACGCCCGCTCCTCCAGCTCGACGACCAGCTCGCGCAGCCCCGCCGAGGGCGTCGTGACCGCGAGGTCACCGGCCAGCCGGTGCAGCGCCGCGAGGGACTCCCACCGCTCGCGGGTGGCGCCCGCGCCGGCGGGCGGGGTGTCCCGCTCCCAGCCCAGGCCGCTGCGCAGGACGTCGGCGACCAGGTCGGCCAGCCCCGTCGGCGCGTCGTCGTCGGCGGCCCGACCGGCGCCGCGCAGCAGCAGGATCGCCTCGCGCACCTCCTTGCGGTCGAAGAAGCGCTCCCCGCCGCGGACGAGGTACGGGACGCTCTTGTCCGAAAGCGCCGCCTCGTACGCCGCGGACTGCGCGTTGACGCGGTAGAGCACGGCGATCTCGCTGGCGGGGGTCCCGGCGGCGATGAGCTCGCGGCAGCGGGCGGCGACGGCTGCGGCCTCGGCGGGCTCGTCGTCGTGCTCGGTGAAGACCGGGTCGGCGCCGGGCGGCTGCTGGGCGACCAGCTCGAGGCGGGCGTGCCGGGTGGTGGCCTTGGCGATGACGCCGTTCGCGAGGCCGACGACCTGCGGGGTCGAGCGGTAGTCGCGGACCAGCCGAACCTCGGTCGCCGTGGGGAAGCGGGCGCGGAACTGCAGCAGGTGGTCCGGCGTCGCACCGGTGAAGCTGTAGATCGTCTGCTGGGCGTCCCCGACCACGCAGAGGTCGTTGCGCCCGCCGAGCCACGCGTCGAGCAGCCGCTGCTGCAACGGCGTGACGTCCTGGTACTCGTCGACGACGAAGGACCGGTAGCGGGAGCGGAACTCCTCGGCCACCGCGGCGTTCTCCTCGAGCGCGCCGGCGGTGAGCAGCAGCAGGTCGCCCCAGTCCGCCACGCCCTGCGCGGACTTCAGGTCGACGTAGGCCTCGTAGACCTGCGCGATCACGGCCGGGTCGTAGGGCCCCTCGCGTCCGGCGCGGGCCGCGGCAACCGGGTAGTCCTCCGGGCCGATCAGGCAGCTGGCCGCCCACTCGAGCTCGGAGAGCAGGTCGCGCAGCTCGCTGGTCCCGGGCCGCAGCCGTGCCCGGGCCGCGGCGTTGGCGACCATGCCGAAGGTGTTCTCGACGAGCCGCGGCGGGGCGCCGCCGACCACCCGCGGGTAGAAGTAGCCGAGCTGCTTCATCGCCGCCGAGTGGAAGGTGCGGGCCTGCACGCCGCCGACACCCAGGGCGCGCAGCCGGGTGCGCATCTCCCCCGCGGCGCGGGCGGTGAAAGTCACGGCCAGCAGCGCGGAGGCCGGCGTGTGCCCGGACAGGACGGCGTAGGCCGCGCGGTGCGTGATGGTGCGCGTCTTGCCGGTCCCGGCGCCGGCCAGGATGCAGACCGGGCCGCTGACCGCCAGGGCGGCGGCCCGCTGCTCGGGGTCCAGGGCCGCCAGGACGGCGTCGGGGGTCAGGACGTCGCTCACCCGGCCAGTGTCCCAGCAGCGGCGGCGGGGAAGGGGCCGGGCGCGCCCGCTGTTGATGCCGAGCACCTGCCCCTCGACGTTCGGAGCCGCCCCATGACTGCGCCTGAAGGCCTGACGATCTACAGCACGCAGTGGTGCGGCTACTGCCACCGGTTGATGAAGCAGCTCGACCGCGAGGGCGTGAGCTACGAGGTCGTGGACATCGAGCAGGTGCCGGAGGCGGCGGACTACGTGATGCGCGTGAACGGCGGCAACCAGACCGTGCCGACGGTGGTCTTCGGAGACGGCAGCGCGCTGACGAACCCGAGCCTGGCGCAGGTCAAGGAGCGCTTGAGCGCCTGAACGCTTCCCTCCGGGCCCACCAGGAGGGATGATGTCGGGTGCAAGCGGGCACGAGTGGCCCGGCCGTGTCCCCGTCACCACCTGGAATCGCCCTGTGACCAGCACTGTTCCCGCGCACCCGGCGATCGACGCCGTCATGTCGACGGCCGCCTCGCTGCTCGGGATGGAGATCGTCTTCCTCGGTGGCCTGACGGACGAGACGTTCACCTTCGAGAAGGTGCACGCCCGGGCGGAGTGGCCCGGCGTCGAGGAGGGGGGCAGCGGCGAGCGCAACTCCTCGCTCTGCAGCCGTCTGCTCCAGGGCGCGCCGCCGCACACCTCCGACGCGGCGAACGACTCCTACTACGGCCAGGCCGGCAAGACCCACGAGCTCGGCATCACCTCCTACGTCGGCGTCCCCGTGCGGGACGGCTCCGGCCAGGTCGTCGCGACGCTGTGCGGCATCGACCGGGGCTCGGTCGAGATCGACGAGGACACCATCGCCGTCCTCGAGCAGCTGGCCACCGTCATCTCCGCCCACCTCGGCCCGGTCGTCGCCGAGGGCGTCGTCATCCGGCGCTCCCCCGAGGGCGGGTGGCAGGTCGGCGACGAGCCCACCGGCGACCTGACCAGCGCGATGGTCCTGGCAGACCTGCTCGCCGGCGACCTCGGGCCGAGCGCCCGGCCGACCAAGAGCGACAGCCCGCTCGACGAGGTCGGTCAGCTGCGCATGTCGGTCAAGCAGCTCGAGCACGCCCTGGCCGCGCGCGTCGTGGTGGAGCAGGCCATCGGCGTGCTCACCGAGCGCCAGCACAGCAGCCCGCGGCAGGCGTTCGAGCGGCTGCGCAAGGTCGCCCGATCGCGCGGTCGCAAGGTGCACGACCTGTCCCGCGAGATCGTCATGTCCGCCACCGATCCCGCCGTCCCGCTGCCCCCCGAGCTGGCCGGCCGCCGCTGAGCCTGCGCCCGCGGTCGCCGCAGGCGCTGGCCGACGACCTCGTCGCGCTGCTCGTCCGGCGGCCTGCGGACCGTCCGCTGCGCGTCCTGCTCGACGGCGTCGGCGGGCGTGCCCTGTCCGACGCCATGGTGTCGGCACTGCTCGCCGCCGCGCGCCCGCCGCTGCAGATCCACGCCGAGGACTTCCAGCGCCCCGCCGGCGAGCGCTTCGCCTACGGGCGCGAGGATCCCGAGGCGTTCCGCACGACGTGGCTGGACGCCGCGGCGCTGGACCGCGAGGTCCTGTCGCGCGAGGTCGGCTACCTGCCGGCGCTGTGGGACGCCGCCGCCGACCGGTCGGCCCGCCGGCAGGTGCAGCCGGTGCCGCCCGGCGCCGTCCTGCTGGTGGACGGGGTGCTGCTGCTCGGCCGCGGGCTGCCTGCCGAGCTGACGGTGCACATCAGCCTGTCCGCAGGCGCTCTCACCCGCCGGGGGCTGCCGGCGTGGCAGCTGCCGGCCTTCGCGGCGTACGACCGGCAGGTCCGGCCGGCCGAGGTCTGCGACGTGCTGGTGCGCGCGGAGGACCCGTTGCGACCGGCGGTGCTGGTGCGCGCTCCAGCCCCAGGGCGACCGGGCGAGTAGACAGGCCCTCCACCACCGCCAGAAGGGGTGCCGACGTTGCCGGCTGTCCCGCACCACCGCTCGCTCCCGCACCTCCGTGTGCAGGCACACGTCTCGGGGCTGGTCCAGGGCGTGGGCTTCCGGCCGTTCGTCTGGCGGGAGGCCACGTCCCGCGGTCTGTCCGGCTGGGTGAGCAACGACGCTGCCGGCGTGGTCCTGGAGGTCGAGGGTGCGCCCGAATCGGTGGCGTCCTTCCTCGAGGCCCTGCACCAGCATCCGGTGTCGGCGCGGGTCGAGGGTGTGCGCACGACCACGTTGCCGCCTCTGGGCACCGACGGGTTCGAGGTGCGCACCAGCCACATCGTCGGCGCACGAAGGGCTCTCGTCCCCCCCGACACCGCGACCTGCAACGACTGCAGCCGAGAGCTCCACGACCCGGACGACCGTCGTTTCGGCCACCCCTTCGTCAACTGCACCTCCTGTGGGCCCCGCTTCACGATCGTCACCTCGGTCCCCTACGACCGTTCGCGGACGACGATGGCCGCCTTCCCGCTCTGCGCGGCGTGTCGACGCGAGTACGACGATCCCGCCGACCGGCGGTTCCATGCCGAACCGGTGTGCTGCCCGCAGTGCGGCCCCGTGCTCCGCCTGCGCGACCGGTCCGGCGATGTCGTGGCCGACGATCCGGTCGCCGCTGCCGCCACCCTCCTGCGCGCCGGCAGCATCGTCGCGGTCAAGGGTGTCGGCGGCTACCACCTGGCCGCCGACGCGCAGAACGACCAGGCCGTCACGACCCTGCGGCGGCGAAAGCACCGTGAGGACAGGCCTTTCGCCTTGATGGTCCGTGATGCCGCGGCGGCTTCGGACCTGTGTGAGATCGGGCCGGAGGAGCTCGCGCTGCTCAGCAGTCCGGCTCGGCCGATCGTCCTGCTGCAGCGCAAGCCGGGTGCACCGGTCGCGGACGCGGTGGCGCCGCGGTCGCGCACCCTCGGGGTGATGCTTCCGTACACCCCGCTCCACACGCTGCTGCTGGAGGCGTGCGGCGGACCCATCGTCCTCACCAGCGGCAACCTGTCCGACGAGCCGATCGCCTTCGACGACGGGGACGCCGCGAGCCGACTGGAAGGGATCGCCGAGGCGTTCCTGTTCCACGACCGAGCTGTCCGGACCCGGGTCGACGACTCGGTCAGCCGCGTGGTCCACGGCCGGGTGGTCCCGCTGCGCCGGTCCCGGGGGTACGTCCCCTCGCCGATAGCACTGGCCCAGGCTTCTCCTGCCCCGCTGCTGGCGTGCGGTTCAGCGCTGAAGAACACCTTCTGCCTCGTCCGGGACGAGCAGGCCTTCGTGTCGCACCACATCGGCGACCTGGACGACTACCCCACGTACCGCGCCTACGTGGACGGCATCACGCACCTGACCGGTCTGCTCGACGTGGAACCGGCAGTGGTGGCGCACGATCTCCATCCGGACTACCCCTCCACCCGCTACGCGACGGGGCTCCAGGACGTCGAGCTGATCGGCGTCCAGCACCACCACGCGCACATCGCCTCCTGCCTGGCCGACAACGGCGTCGTCGGACCCGTCATCGGAGTGGCCTTCGACGGCGTCGGCCTCGGGACCGACGGCACCGCCTGGGGCGGGGAGTTCCTGGTCGCCGACCTGGTCGGCTTCTCCCGCGTCGCCTCCCTGGCAACCGTGCCCATGCCGGGCGGCGACGCAGCGGCGCAGCAGCCCTGGCGGATGGCGGCCGCCCATCTCGACGCGGCCTTCGGCAGGTCGGTGCCGCCCGGGCTCGAGGTCGCGCGGCGACAGGGGCCGCGGTGGGAGCAGGTTCTTTCCGCGGCAAGGGCCGGGATCAACGCCCCGCTCACCTCGAGCGCGGGCCGGTTGTTCGACGCGGTCTCCGCACTGCTCGGCGTCCGCGACGTCATCACCTACGAGGGTCAGGCGGCGATCGAGCTCGAGCACCTCGCCGACGTGACGGAGAGCGGCAGCTACCCGGTGGGCGTCCAGGACGGCGCCGTCGACGTCGGACAGCTGATCCGGGCGGTCGCCGAGGAGCTGCTGCGCGGGGTGGCCGTGCCGATCATCGCCGCGCGCTTCCACAACGCGCTCGCCGACGTCGTCCTCGACGTGTGCGGCCGCGTCCGGGAGGAGCAGGGGCTGTCGACGGTGGCGCTGTCCGGCGGCGTGTTCCAGAACGCGCTGCTGCTCACGCGCTGCCTCGAGCGCCTGGAGCCAGTGGGCTTCGACGTGCTGACGCACCGGCAGGTGCCGGCGAACGACGGGGGCATCAGCCTGGGGCAGGCGGCGATCGCCGCAGCGACACTGCGCGCGCGCTGACCGTCAGCAGATGCGCGGCAGCGGGTCGCCGACCAGCATGTCGACGATTCGGGTGCCGCCGAAAGAGGTCTCCAGCAGGACGATCCGCTCCGGTTCGGCCGCGATGCGCCCGATGACGGCGGCGTCGGCACCCAGCGGGTGAGCGCGCATCGCTGCCAGCGCGTCCTGCGCCTGCGCCGCAGGGACGACGGCCACGAGCTTGCCCTCGTTGGCGACGTAGAGCGGGTCGATGCCCAGCAGGTCGCACGCCCCGACGACCGGGCGTCGCAACGGGAGCGCCGCCTCCTGCAGGACCACGGCGACGCCGGCGTCGGCGGCGAGCTCGTTGCAGACCGTTCCGACGCCACCACGCGTGGGATCCCGCAGCCACCGGGTGTCCGGCGCGGCCGCGAGCAGCGCCTCCACCAGCGCACCGAGCGGGGCGGTGTCGGACTCGACGTCGGCCTCGAGGTCGAGGTCGCCGCGGGCCAGCATCACGGCCACGCCGTGATCGGCGAGGGTGCCGCTCACCAGCACGACGTCGCCGGGCCGCACGAGATCGGCGGCGAGCCGCCGCCCTGCCGGGACGATCCCGATCCCCGCGGTGGTGATGTAGAGCCCGTCGGCGGAGCCCGTGTCCACCACCTTGGTGTCGCCGGTGACGATGCTGACGCCGGCCTGGGCGGCAGCCTGCGCCATGTCGGCGACGATCGCCTTGAGCTCGGCGACCGAGAAGCCCTCCTCGATGACGAACCCGGCGGACAGCCACGTCGGGCGGGCCCCGCACATCGCCAGGTCGTTGACGGTCCCGTGCACGGCGAGGTGGCCGATGGAGCCGCCGGGGAAGCGGCGGGGCTTGACGACGTAGGAGTCGGTGGAGAACGCCAGCCGCTCCCCGCTGGGCAGCTCGAGCAGCGCGCCGTCGCCGAGCGGCTCCAGGGCGTCGTTGCGGAACGCCTCTAGGAACACCGCGTCGACCAGCGCCGCGGACGCCTTCCCGCCGGCGCCGTGCGCCAGCGTGATGACCTCGTCGGTCAGTCGCGGGCGCCGGCGACGGAAGGACTCGACCCGCTCGAGGACGAGCTCCTGGCGACCGTCGGCCTCCGGACCGCTCACGAAGGTGCCGCCGCCAGGGCCGAGGCGGTCCGGTGCAGCCGCCCGAACGTGTAGTAGGCGGCGCAGGCGCCCTCGGAGGAGACCATGCACGTGCCGATCGGCGTCTCCGGCGTGCACGCCGTGCCGAAGACCTTGCATTCCCAGGGCTTGATGACGCCCTTGAGCACCTCGCCGCACTGGCAGGCCTTGGGGTCGGCGACGCGCACGCCGGGCAGCGCGAACAGCCGCTCGGCGTCGAAGTCGGCGAAGTCGTCATTCAGCGCAAGCGCGCTCTGCGCGATGAAGCCGAGCCCGCGCCACTCGAAGTGCGGCCGCAGCGTGAAGACCTGCTCCAGGATGCGCAGCGCGATCGGGTTGCCCTCGTCGGTGACGACGCGGTTGTACTGGTTCTCCACCTCGCAGCGCCCGTCGGCGAACTGCTGGAGCAGCATGACGACGGCCTGCAGGATGTCCAGCGGCTCGAACCCCGCTGTCACCAAGGGCTTTCCGTAGTCCCTGGGCACGAAGTCGTACGGCCGGTTTCCGATCACGGTGCTGACGTGTCCCGGGCCGAGGAAGCCGTCCAGGCGCAGGTCCGGCGAGTCGAGGATCGCCTTGAGCGGCGGGACGATCGTGACGTGGTTGGAGAAGACGCTGAAGTTGTGCACGCCTGCCTCACGCGCGCGCAGCAGCGTCACCGCCGTCGAGGGCGCGGTGGTCTCGAAGCCCACTGCGAAGAAGACGACCCGCCGGTCCGGGTTGGCCTGCGCGATCTTCAGCGCGTCCAGCGGGCTGTAGACCATCCGGACGTCGGCACCGCGCGCCTTGGCCTCCAGCAGGCTGGAGGAGCTGCCCGGCACCCGCAGCATGTCGCCGAAGGAGGTGAAGATGACCCCCGGCTGCTCCGCCAGGCTGATGGCGTCGTCCACCCTGCCCATGGGAATGACGCAGACCGGGCAGCCCGGGCCGTGCACGAGCTCGACGGTGTCGGGCAGCAGCTGCTCGATGCCGTGCCGGTAGATCGTGTGCGTGTGCCCGCCGCAGACCTCCATGAAGGCGTACGGCACGCCGTCCCGGCCGCCCTCGGCCAGCTCGGTGATCCGGCGCACGGCGACGCGAGCCGCTGCCGGGTCGCGGTACTCGTCGACGAACTTCATGAGCTCTCCTCGGGTTCGAGCCGCTGCTGCACGCGGGTCCACAGGGCGTGCGCCACGGCGGACTGCGCCTCCTGCGTGCGGTGCACGCTCTGGGCGTCCACGCCGAGGCAGTGCTGGACATCCGGGCTGGTGCGCATGGCGCCGCCGCCGTAGCCGGCCAGCCCCACCGTCAGCATCCCGCGCCGGCGCGCCTCGGCGAAAGCGCGCAGCACGTTGGCCGAGCCACCGCTGGTGGACAGGCCGACCGCGATGTCGCCGGACCGCGCGTGGGCGATGAGCTGCCGCGAGAACAGCACCTCGACGCCGATGTCGTTCGCCAGGGCCGTGAGCACCGCGGCGTCGGCGACGAGCGTCAGGGCCGGCAGCGCGCGACCGGTCGCCGGTGAGGTGAACAGCGCCGCCAGCCCGGCGGCGTCGGTGGCGGAGCCGCCGTTGCCGAAGCAGAACAGCCGCCCGCCGGCGGCAAAGGCGCCGGCCATGGCGTCGGCCGCCAGGTCGAGGTCGGCGGCCAGCGCCGCCAGCGTGGACGCGCGCGTCTGCTGGCTCTCGACGGCCTTGGCCTGCGCGGAGCTGGCCAGATCGGCGAGCAGCGCCGGAGCATCGCGCTCCTGCGCCTGCAGCATCGGGTAGAGGAAGCTGCCCGGCGCAGTCATGGCCGACGGTCCAGTCGCGTGATGGCCATGCCCGCGTGCACCACGACCAGGTCGTGCACGTCGGTGGCTCCGACGAGCGACAGGTCCACGTCCTCGAGCCCGTCACCGGTGCGCACCTTCGCCGTCGTCCCGCTTACCCGCACGACCTCGCCCAGCCGTCCCTCGTCCGAGCAGGTGATGCAGACCGGGCCGTCGCAGGACTCGTCCGGCTCGAGCAGCCCGCGGTGCTCGAGACAGATGTGTGCGAGCTCCCAGAGCAGGTGGTAGACGAGGATGAACGTGCCGTCGTAGGCGGCCATCTCGTCGCCGGACAGCCACAGGACGTGGTCGGCTGCACCGGCTGGCGGGCGCGGCCCGACGCCGATCCACAGCGTCGTCAGCCCCCAGGCCGGTGCTCTCCGGACCAGGTCGCACGCCGCGGGCTCGTCGGCTGTGGAGATCACCACGAGCACGTCACCTGCGCGGGCGAGCGCCCGCGTGGTGGCGGTGAGGTCCTGCGCCGGCAGCGCGACGGCGGGAAGCGCCGGTGTCCCGACGATGACAGGGTGGACGAACTCGACGGCGAGGTGCTGGGCGTGGTGCGGCCACGCCGGCGAGACGGCCCAGAGCGTGCCACCGGCGTGCATCCGGCGGGCAAGCGTGAACGCCGCAGCCGCCAGATCCTGCTCCAGGCCCTCCGGCAGTCCCTCGCGCGGCGCGGCGACCGCCGCCGCCGCGGTCACGTCGAGCCGCCTGTGACCGCCGCTTCCTCCGCCAGTCCCTCGATCTTCGCGGAGTACTCCGTGAGCTCCTGCTCGTACATGTCGCCGAGCGCCTTGAGCTGGTCGAGGGTCTCGCGCGCCTCCGCCTCGTCGATCTTGGCCATCGCGAAGCCGACGTGCACCAGCACCCAGTCACCGACCTGCGCGCCGTCCGGACCGTCCAGCCCGATCAGCGCGACCGACACCTCACGCCGGACGCCCTCGACCTCGACCTTGGCGCGCATCTGCGCGGGGTCGTTGATCTCCATGATCTGGCCCGGGATGCCGAGGCACATGTCGCCGCTCTCGTTGCAGGAGTACCTCTGCCGACTGTAGGCGCTCCGGTAGGTGCGTGGGGCCAGTAGCGGACAGCCGTGCGGCGGGCGACCTACAGTCCGGCCATGCGCGTGGCGTTCGTGGGCAAGGGTGGCGCCGGGAAGTCCTCCCTGGCAGGCACCTTCATCCGTGTCCTGGCAGGCACGGGCGAGCAGGTGCTCGCCCTGGACTCCGACCCGATGCCGGGCCTGGCCTTCTCTCTCGGTGTCCCGCAGAGCGACGCCGGACTGCCGGACGAAGCGGTGGAGGAGTACGCCGACGAGGAGGGCCGCACCCGCTTCCGCCTGCGCGACGGCCTGACCGGAGCCGCCGCGGTGGCGCAGTACGCCGCCCGTACGGCCGAGGGCGCCTACTTCCTGCAGCTGGGCAAGGCGCGCGGGCCGCAGTGGAGCAACACCCGGCAGCACTTCGGCTTCCAGCGGGTGCTCGACGACCTGCCTGGCGACGGCTGGAGCATCGTCGGTGACCTGCCCGGCGGCACCCGCCAGCCGTTCCTCACCTGGGGGCGTTACGCGCGGACCTTCCTGGTCGTGGTCGAGCCGACGCCGGCATCGCTGCTCACCGGTCGGCGGCTGGCGCGGCTGGCGACGGCCGCGCAGGCCCCTCGGGTGCTTGTCATCGCGAACAAGGTGCGCGAACCCGGCGACGCGGAGCGGGTCGCCGAGCGGACCGGCCTGCAGCTGCTCGGCGCTGTCCCCTTCGACCCCGCGATGGGCGACGCCGACCGGCTGGGGCGCGCCATCCTGGACCACGACCCCCAGGGGCCCACCGTCACGGCGGTACGGTCGATCGTCGACGTGCTTCGCCACGAGAAGGAGCTCGCATGAAGATCGCCGTGGTCGGAAAGGGCGGGTCGGGCAAGACGACGACCTCCGCCATCCTGGCGCGTACCTTCGCGCGGGCCGGTCGCCCGACACTGGCTCTGGACTGCGACAGCAACCCGAACCTGGGGATCTCGCTCGGAATCGGCGAGGATGCCACCGAGCAGCTGGTCTCGGTGCGCGACGCGGTCGACGCCGGCGAGCAGGAGCATGCCGACTCGCCCGACGAGCTGGTCGAGCGCTTCGGCGTGGACGCCCCTGACGGCGTGCGCCTCGCGGTCGTCACGGCCATCCAGAACCCGCAACCGGGCTGCCCATGATGTGGCATCTCACCTGAGCAGTTGCTCGGGCAGCTCGCACGTCCCGACCGCGTCGTCGTCGCCGACTTCGAGGCCGGTCTCGGCACGATCCTGCGCCTGGACGGTCATCCCGTCGACGTCGTGGTGGTCGTCGTCGAGCCGACCGCGAAGTCTCTCGAGGTCGGACGGCGCGCCGCGGAGTCGGTGCGCGAGGGCGGTCTGGGCCGGCTGGTCGTCACCGCCAACCGGGTGCGCGACGACCAGGACGCCGCCCGGGTGCACGCGGCCTTCCCCGGGATCGACGTGGTGCTGGTCCCCGACGACCCGGCCGTCGTCGCGGCCGAGCGCACCGGGCTGGCACCTCTGGACGCCGCTCCCGATGCCCCCGCGGTGCGCGCGCTGGTCGCCCTGGCGGAGCGCCTGCTGAGCGCAGGCTGAGGCCTCCTCAGCTCCGGACGCGGGCGTGCGCGGCGTCCAAGGCGTCCAGCACCTCGTCGAGGGCCTGCTGCACCGCCGCGGCGACGGGGGTCAGCCCCACCGCGCCCGTGCGGTCCGCGGCGGCCACCTCGGCGTCGTAGGGCAGGACGCCCGCCAGGGGGATGCCCTCCGCGGCCAGCGCATCCCGGAAGAAGTCGGCGTCCTCCGGCCCGCGCGACTTGTTGCCCAGCGCCAGCACCTCCGGGATGCCGAGCTCGGCTGCCAGCGCCGAGGTGCGGGCCGCCGTGAGCACCGACTTGCGGGTCGGCTCGCAGACGACCAGCAGCAGATCGGCGTGCGCCAGCGTCCCGCCGGATCGGCTCAGGTGCTCCAGCCCGGCCTCCATGTCGACCAGTGCCAGGTCGACGTCCTCGAGCGCGTCGGCCAGCAGGCTGCGCACGGTCGCGTGGCCGCTGCAGGTGCAGCCGGCGCCCGCCTCGGCGACCTTGATGGCAGACAGCAGGATCGGCCCTGCCGGGGTCGCCCGGCCGTACTCCGCCAGCAGGTCGGCCGCCGCCGTCGTCCCGCCCGAGCCCACCACCGTTGCGCGCGGAAGCACCGGCACGGCTTCGGTCTCGGCGAGCGAGAGGCCCAGGGACAGACCGAGATTGGGGTTGGAGTCGGTGTCTATCGCGACGACCTGCCGGCCCCGGTCGGCGTAGGCACGAGCGAGCAGCCCCGAGACGGTCGTCTTGCCGACCCCGCCCTTTCCCACCACGCCGAGCTTGAGCTTGAGCTGACCTGCGACAGCGGGCATGCGGTCCTCCTGAGGTCGGACGGTAGTGGCGCGAATCACCTAGTAGGGGCACACTGCCAGCCAGGACGCGGTGACGTCGACAGGCAGGAGCTCCGCATGGTGGTGTTCTGGGTCATGAGCGCAATAGGTCTGCTGGTGGTCGCGCCACTGGTCGTGGCGCTGGCCAGCTACGTCATCCGGCCCGCGCTCGAGAGCGCCCGCTACGCCGACGACATCCTCGAGCACGGGGTCGGGATCACGGCCGCCGTCGAACCCGTCCCCGCGCTTCTCACGACGCGCGAGCTGACCGCCGAGGTCACCGAGAACGCGGTCGCCTACGTCACCGCTCTGCGCCGTCTCGTCGCCGCGAAGTAGAGGAGCTCCCATGTCCGCAGCCGCCATCGCCGCCCTCGTCGTGACGGGTGTGCTCATCGCCGCGCTGGCGTTCTACCTGCTCTGGGTGGTCGTGATCCTGCGGCGGCTGACCGACACCCTCGGCAAGGTGGTGTTCGGCGTCGCCTCGATCGCGCACCGGGTGGAACCGGTCGGTCAGATCGTGGGGGAGATCAACGGTGACCTCATCGGCGTCGCCGACGCCCTCGAGGCCCTTGCCTCCGACCTCAACCCGACCCGCGCCGCGCGGGCCTCCTAGGAGCCGACGATGTCCCTCGAGTTCCGCTGCGCCGACGTCGGTGTGGCCTGCAAGAACGTCGCGAAGGCGGACGACGCCGACACCCTCGTCGCCGCGGTCGCCAAGCACGCCAAGGCCAGGCACGGCGTCGAGCTGAACCAGACCCTGATCGACTACGCCATCACCAAGGTGCGCCCCAGCGGTGGCTGAGCCCGCTCTGGAGGCGGTGCCCGCGGACCCCTCGCTCGAGGCGCTCGGTCCGCTGCTCGACCGACTCGAGGTGCTGCTCGCCGAGGTCGAGGACCTCGACGGACCGGTCCGGGACCGCGTCTTCGAGCTGCTCGACGGGGTCGACGCCGTGCACCGGCTGGCCATCACCCGACTTGCCGACGGGCTCGGCGAGAAGCTGCGTCCGCTGCGCCGGCAGGACGTCGCCGTGGACTGGTTGTTCGAGGCCTACGGCGTCGGGGTCGACGACGTCGAGGCAGCCTCCACCGCACTCGAGCCCGTCCGTCCCTACCTGCACGAGCACGGCGGGGAGGTCGAGGTCCTCGGCGTCGAGCACGGCGTGGTGCGCGTGCGGCTGCTCGGCGCCTGCTCCGGCTGCACGTCCGCTGCCGAGACGCTGCGGCACGGCGTGGAGGAAGCGCTGCGGGAGAACCTGCCCGGTTTCGTGGCGATGGACGTCGCCCCCGACGACGGCGCGGCCGCGCACCCGCCCCCGACCCAGGTGCTGCTCCAGATCACCCCCCGACCGCTCTGATCAGGTCGTCGCGGCGGCGTGCTCGTCCAGCAGCCGGTGGATCTCCCGCACGACCACCGGCACGGCCCGGCGCGTCACCTCCGACAGCCCCTGCCGCGGCTCCTGCGTGTCGGTCGTCTGCACCCCCACGATCAACGTCGTACGAGGAAGCACACCGAGGCCGAGCGCGACCATCAGGGCGCGGGCCGGGGTGGCCAGGTGCATGTCGGCCAGCTCGTCGCGGCGACGGTCGACCGAGAGCGTGCTGACGTCGAGCACGTCCGGTCGCTGGACGATGACAGTCCCGGCCGCGCGACCGAGATCGACCGCATCGACGACGAGCAGCAGGTCCGCGCCGTCCATCAGCTCCTGCACCAGGTGGATCCCCCCGATGCCGACCTCCAGGACGCGCACCCCCTCGGGCAGCACCTCGTCGACCAGCGCCTGCGCCACCGCCGGACCCACGCCGTCGTCGGCGCGCAGCACGTTGCCGAAGCAGGCCACGATCGCGCGCATCGTGGCAGGGTAGGCGCGTGCCGGACTCGGAGCAGGCGGTCCTGGTCGAGCGGCTCGGGCGCTACCCGGCAGAGCGCTATCCGGTGCAGCACGCGACGACGCAGTTCCACCTCGGTTCGGTGCTGCTGCACGCCGGTCAGACGCGTGCCGCACAGTCGGCGCTGACCACGGCGCGCGAGGTCTTCACCACCTCCGGCATGCGGCTCGAGTGCGCGAAGGCCACCGTCATGCTCGGCGTGGCGCTGCGCACCGCCGGGGAGCCCGACCGGGCAGCGGAGCTGCTGCGCGAGGCCTGCGTGCTGCTGGCCGACGTCGACGCGCCGGCCGAGCACGCCGCCGCGACCTACAACCTCGCGCTGGTGCTCAGCGACGCCGGCGACACGGCGGGCTCGCGTGCGGCGTGGACCCGGGCCTGTGAGCTCTTCCTGTCCGCCGGCTACCCCGGGCAGGCCGCCGCCGCCGCCCGTGACCACGGTGCGTCGCTGCTGACCGGCGGTGACGTCGCGGAGGCGGTGACGCTGCTCGAGCTGGCCGCGGCCCTCGCCGAGCGGGCCGGCGACGACCCGGGCACAGCCGCCGCCGCCAACGTGCTGGGCCTGGCGCACCTGGCCGCCGACGACCCGCACACGGCGGTCACCGTGCTGGGCCGTGCGCTGGGCTTCGTGCCGCGCAGCGTGCGCCCCGCCGAGCACGCCATGGTCAAGGCCAACCTCGCGCTCGCGTACGAGCGGGCCGGCAACCCGGCCCGGGCTCGGCTCGCGGCGCGACAGGCACTCGCCGTCGGGAGCGCAGCGGCACCCGTGCGCACCCAGTCGCTGGAGCTGCTGGCGCGCCTCCCGGGCCACGCGCCGGACGACCTGCTCGAGGTGCTCGACGCCCAGGACCTCTCCTCCTGGGCTCCGCTCATCCGGGAGGAGGTCCTGCGCGCCGCCGACTCCCCCGCCGCCGAGCGGCACGCCCTGCTCACCGGACTGCTGGACGGGATGCTGGCGCGACCCGCCGCCTCCTACGACCTCGCCGAGAGCCTGCTGCAGGTGGTGCTGGAGCTGCCGCCGCGAAGCTACGACCTGCTGGTCACCGCGCTGGTGCAGGCGGCTGCCGGCCGGTCGGAGCAGGACACCGCGCGTCTGCAGGCAGTCATCGGCTCGGCCTTGGCGCGCTTCGCGATGCCGCAGTGGCAGCGGCTGGCCGCGAGCCTCAACGCGGCGGCCGAGGCGGCGGGGCAGCCCGCGACATGGCGATGACGGGCGATCTCGACGCGGAGGTCCTCGCCCCTGTCCTGGGAGCGCGGGAGGTGCGCAGCTACCCGGCCCTGCTGTCGACCGAGTCGGTGGCCATGGCCTGGGCCCGTGAGGGAGCGCCGTCCGGCTCCCTGGTGGTGGCCGACTACCAAGCCTCCCCTCGCGGGCGGGGTGGGCTGCCCTGGACGGTCCGGCCCGGAATGGGTCTCGGCTTCACCCTGCTGCTGCGGCCAGCACTGGAGCCCGAGCGGGAGGGATGGCCCTACGTGGCAGCGCTTCTCGCCCTGCATGACGTGCTCGACCGACCGGACGCGCAGCTGGTCTGGCCGGACGAGGTGCACGACGGCGACGGCACGCCGCTCGCTCGGCTCGGCGCTTACGTCGAGCTCGGCCCGATGCGCACCGAGTGGGTCAGCCTGACGGTGCTCGTCGAAGCCGCGGCTCCCCCGCGGGCGGCCCTGCTGGCGGCCCTGGTGGCTGCCCTCGAGCAGCGGGTGGCCGAGCTGCCGGAGCAGGTGCTGGCCGACTACCTGCCCCGGTGCGCCACGGTGGGGCAGCAGCGCCGGGCCCGGCTCATCCCGATGGGACCGGGCGGGCCCGAGGTGACCGGCGAGGCCGTCGACGTACTGGCCGACGGATCGCTCGTGCTGCTCACCGCCCGGGGCAACCGGGTCGCGGTCCCCCCGCAGAACCTCGGCCTGCTCGAGGAGCCGCAGGGACCGATCGAGGCTCCCGAGCGGCTGTTCGGTCAGCTCAGCCGGACACCGCCGGACTGACCCTGCCCCTCACGCGTGCGCGGCTGCTTCGGCCGCCTCGACCCGGTCCAGCTCCTCCACCAGCGCCCACCACAGCGCCCAGTCTCGGTGGTCCATCCCCTCACTGCTGTGCTCGTGCGCGATGCCGAGCCTGAAGCGATCCCGCAGCGCGAAGCTCCGGCCCCAGTGGCCCGTCGCGTCGAGCTGCGCCAGCTCGACGAGCAGCTCGCGCAGCGCGAGCAGGGCCACCGAGTCCTCGAGCCGGTCCCCGACCACGAGCGGTTGCAGCTCCACCGCCAGGGCCAGCAACGGCGCGCGACTGACCTCCAGCCGGACCAGTCGCAGCATCTCCACCAAGGCGAGGTGTCCCTGCGGGCTCAGGCCCTCGCCGGGCCCGACGACGGCGGGCTCGGCCTCGACCAGCACGGTGCGCGGTGGCAGGACGTCGAAGGCGCACGCGATCTCGACCACGAGGTCGGGGTGCACGTAGCCGGTGACTGCATCGCCCACCGCGGCCTGCACCGTCGCCGCGTCCAGGACCGGCGGGACCAGCAAAGAGCGCACGACGGTGCCGGCCGGTCGGTCGCGGGCGACCGCGCTGACCAGGATCAGCCGCGCGGGACGCAGGACCTCCAGCCGCTGCGCGACGGCGACACCGCCGTAGTGCAGCTCCTCGGCGAACACCCCGCCGCCCAGGCCCTCGTCCTGGAGCTGCTCGACGACGAGCCGGCCCAGGTCGAGGTCGGACTGGAACAGCTCGCTGACCCCGCCGATCAGCACGGGGACGGGAGCGGCGTCCCGGGCCCGGTCGGTCGTGGCCGCAGCGCTCGCGCCCGCCCGGGTCAGGCCGGCGTCAGTCACCGCCGCACGAGCAGGTGTTGACCTCGCGGACGACCTCGCCGTCGCCGGTGTGGGCGTGCGTCGTGCACGGCATGCACGGGTCGAAGCTGCGGATCCCCCGCAGCATGTCGATGCTGGTGAACGTCGACGGGTCGGTGAGGTCCTCGATGATCGGCGTGTTCATGACCGCCTCCTCGTACGGGCCGGGCTGGCCCCAGGGATCGCGCGGCGAGGCGTTGATGGTGGACGGCGTGCAGATCTGGTAGTTGGTGATCTTGCCCTTGTCCATGACCAGGTGGTGCGTCAGCCAGCCGCGGCCCGCGCCCCACCAGCCGACGGCCACCCGCTCGTCCTGCGGGATCGCCTTCTCCAGCTCCTCGGGGTTGAGCGTGGCCACCTTGCGCTCACCCTGCTTGAACAGCTTGTAGGCCTCGAACAGGCTCTCCAGCCCGACCAGCTGGCTGAACAGGTAGTGGTAGGCGCGGCCGCGGTTGCGCTCGAAGGCGTTCCACTTGTCCGGCACGTGCCACTCGACCTCGCGCTCGCCGGTCTCCCCCTTGGGGACCAGGAAGCGCATGCTGTGGCCGGTGGACTCCATGTAGTCGCTCTGCGGCATCTTCTGCGCGAGCGCCGTGGTGAGCAGCCGCGTGTAGCAGCCGGCCTCGACGACCTGCCGGTCCCAGCGCGGCGCGCAGGCCCAGGTGTACTTGTCCTTCCAGTCGCGCGCGCCCGGCTTGGGCAGCGTGCGCTTGTTCCACGGGTGGTAGGGCGAGATCGGGTTGCCGATCGGGTCGGTCGCAAAGCGCGAGGACTTGGACTCCTCGTAGTAGGAGTGCTCGACGAACTCCTCCCAGCCGATGTTGATGTCGGTGAGGCGGGTCGTGACGAGCTTGCCGTCGAGGACGACTCCCGGTGTGCTCCAGCGCTTCTCGCCCCAGGAGTTGCAGTTCTCGTACTTGGCGTCGTAGGCGTAGGGGTCGTCCCAGTAGCCGGGGTCGATCTGGTTGGTCGGCCGGTAGCCGACCATCTGGTAGCGCTCGTCGGCCTCGTAGAAGAAGGCCGGGATGTCGTCCCAGACCGCCATCATCCGCTGGGCGTAGTCGAACAGCCGGCCGAGCTTGGAGTGGTACTCGTTCAGCGTCTGCAGCGTCAGCGTGGTGGAGACGCCCCCGGGGACGACGTTCTGCGGGTGCGGGTACTTGCCGGTGAGGATGACGACCATCTCGCGGGACAGCCGGGTGAACTCCAGGCCCTCGCGGTAGAGCGCCCCGGTCAGTGGGTTGAGCGCCGTCATCAGGTCGGACATCTTCTTGAAGCCGTGGATGTGCTCGCTCGGGCACGCCCAGCTCTCCGCCTTGGGCCACAGCTCAGGGTTGGAGGATCGGATGACGGACTCGGAGTAGTCCGGCCCGGCCAGCAGGTAGAGGTGCAGCGGGTTGTCGTAGCCCATCTCCGCGGCCTCGGTCATGTTGCGCACCACCGTCCCGAGCGGCGGCGGGGCGATGCCCATCGCCTGCTCGATCGCGTAGGCGGCCGCGTGCGCGTGGACGCCGCCGCACACGCCGCAGGCGCGGGAGGACACGAAGATGGCGTCGCGCGGGTCGCGGCCCATGAGGATGACCTCGTAGCCGCGGAAGAGGGTGGCCTGGGCGTGCGAGTCGAGGTACTCGCCCTTGTCGAGGTCGGCGGTCACGTGCACCGCCAATGCACCCGCGATGCGGGTGACGGGGTCCATGTTGAGGTCCTTGATGTGCCCGTTGCGCTTGACCAGCCGCTCGATCCGGGCGGTGCGCTCCTCCTCCGTCATCCCGACGTCGGGCTTGGCCACCGTCACGTCGTAGGGGTTCGGGATGCCGCCCCGCAGCGTGGCCACGCCGCCTTCGTCGAACTCGACGGGCAGGGTCTTGAAGCACATGCGGGGCTCCTCGGGCTGGCGGGGCAGAGCTCAGGGTCAGGAACGGACGCGCTCGCGGTCGGTGCTCTCGGGCTCCCGGCCCCAGACGTCGGCCTCGTTGCGGGCGGTGTCCTTGGCGCGCCGCAGCTTGTCGTAGAAGTGGTGGCCGAGATCGGCCAGCGGCGACGGTTCGTACTTCTCGCGCGAGAAGGCCGAAGGCGTGGCGCCCTGCTGGTCCCAGCGCACCTCGCGGTTGAGGTTGTTGTTGCTGAACTTGCGCAGCGGGCGGATGACGCTGCCGACCATGCGCGAGACGGTGGTCGAGGCGAGCGAGCCAGGGGGGCGCTTGTAGAACGGCGTGAACTTGTCCGGGAAGCCAGGCATCGTGCAGCCGATGCAGGCGCCGCCGGCGTTCATGCAGCCGCCGATGCCCTTCACGGCGCCGCGCGAGGTGATGTTGCAGTTGACGACCGGTCCCCAGCAGCCCAGCTCGACGAGGCACTCCTTGTCGCCGTACTGCTCGGCGAACACGCCCTCCTCGTAGTAGCCGGCCCGGGGGCAATGACGGTGCACGGTCTCGCCGAACAGCCACGCCGGGCGGCCGAGCTCGTCGAACTCCGGCAGCGGGGCCAAGCCGTTCAAGAAGAGCAGCACAGCGGCGGCCGTCTCGAGGTAATTGTCGCCGACCGGCGAGCAGCCGGGGATGTTGACAATGGGCACCCCGAAGGCCGACCGGTAGTCCTTGCCGAGGTAGTCCATCATCCCCATGGCGTTGGTGACGTTGCCCTTGGCCGCCGGGATACCGCCCCAGGTGGCGCACGTGCCGATGGCGATGACGGCGGCCGCTCCGGGGGCGAGACGGTCGAGCCATTCCATCGACGTGTACTGGCGGCCGGTCACCGGGTCTTCCCCGAGGCCCATCCAGAACCCATCACCGGCGATGCGCTCGTCCATGACCGAGCCTTCCCACGTGACGACATACGGCGCATCGAGCTGTCCGGTGGCCGCCATCTCGAGGTTGGCCACCCACTCGGGGCCCGACTCGACCGACAGCACCGTGTGCACGATCTCGACGCGCGGCAGACCGGGGATGATGCCGGCGAGCAGGTGCTCGACGCGGGGGTGGGTCGCACCGGAGACGGCCACGGTGCAACCGTCACACGAGGCGCCCACGAGCCAGATCAGATAGATCTTCTCGAGGGGGCCGAGGCGAAGGGTGTCGTCGGGGGCCGCCATCCCGCGGCTGCGGATGGCAATCGGGGCCAGGGGGTCGTCGGCCTTGTACTTCCAGGCCTGCATCTCCGAGCCGCCCGGCATCGGCCCAGCCACGCTGACGCTGACCGGTTCCTGTGACTCGGAGTCCACTTCGTTGGCGCCTTCGGGTGTGACCTCGGCGTCGCTGCTGCCACCCATGCGCCGTCGGCGACTACGGGTGCTGTCGTCCCCCATCGTCATCACTTCCCCCTTGTGCGAGCACCCCGCCGATCGCTCGGCGGTCCGTCTAGGTGCACGCTACACCTACAACCCTTCGCAGGAGTAGCGTCTCCGGCACCGTCACAAGGCGAGTCAAGGGGGGCCTGATGAGTGGATGGGTGATTGGCTGGATCGTCGGCACCGTCGTGGTGGTGGTGGTCGTCGTACTGTTGCTGCTCATGATCCGCGGCGCCGCGAGAGCGGCGGCGAAGGCCGAAGCGATCGTCGAGGCGCTGGTCGAGAGCGAGCGGAACACGGCGCCGCTTTGGGCCGTCGACACGACGAACCAGGTCGCAGGGCGAATCGTGGCCGCGGCGACCGCGGCCCGCGAGCATCTGGCTTCGAAGGCGGCGGTATGAGCACGAACTCCTACTGGGCCATATCGCTCGGGCTCGGCCTCGTCGTCGCCGTGGTCGCTGTCATCTTGTTGCAGGCCTTCTACCTGCAGGTGCGCCGCATCGAGCGCGGCGCCGAGGCGGTCTGGGCCGCGGGCAAGACCGTGGCCCGCAACACGGCCACGACCTGGATGCTCGGCACGACCTCAGTGAAGCTCGACGCCTTGACGGAGGAAGCCTTGAAGCACGACGCTTTCCTGCGCGGGAACGGAGCCTGACATGCGTACCTTCCTCATCATCGGAACGGTCGTCGAGATCCTGCTCGTCGCGGTCGTGCTGGCGGTCTATCTCGCCGCCGTCGCCCGGTCGCTGCTGCGGACATCCGCGTTGCTCGGCAAGGTGGCGTTCGGCGTCCGGGCCATCGAGACCCAGTGCGACGTGATCGGTCCCGCGGTCACCAAGATCAACGGGCAACTGGCAACCATCGCCGGCGCCCTCGACGGCGTCGCCACCATGGCCGAGGCGGCGACGGGCGGGGCCCCTTCAGCGCCGGCCTCAGGGCGACGCCGTGGCTGAGGTCGCCGAGCCCAAGTCGGATGCGCTGCGCAGTCTCTACTGGCGCAGCGAGATCCTGCAGGTGATGTTCTGGCTGCAAGGCGAGGGCTTCGGTGACATCGTCGATCCTCCGCTGCTCGAACGCTTCCTCGGCGTCGATGCACGCGTCGGGCTGGCCTTCCTCGACCGACTCGTCGACGAGGGTTACCTGACGTGCGACGGCACGTGGTTCCGCCTCTCCGAGCGCGGTCATGCCGAGGGAGCGGCCGAGTTCGCCAGTTCGTTCGACGACCTGTTGAAGCCGACCCACGGCGAGTGCAGCGCCGACTGCTGGTGCCACGCCTCACCCGAGGAAGCCGACGCCTGTGTCGCCTCACGGCTCCTGCACGACCACGACGACGAGGACGGGAT
>JBKJQQ010000131.1:0-14218 GCA_046593875.1 Mycobacteriales bacterium
TGCAGCGCCTCGGTCTCGCGCAGCACCTGCGGGCGCCCGCCGGTGACGTGCCGCCCGAGCTGGCGCAGCGCGCGCAGCGTCGCCGGTCCGCAGGTCCCGTCAGGTACGAGGCCGTACTCCCGCTGCAGTCCGCGCAGCGCCTTCTCCGTACGCGACCCGAACACGCCGTCGGCGCGACCGGCGTCGAACCCCAGCTCCAGCAGACGCTCCTGCAGCGCGGCCACGTCGTCGCCGACGAACGGGCGGGTCGCCAGCGAGAGCAGCCGGTCGCCGAGCTTCCAGCGGGCCGCGGCCAGCGCGCGGTAGGTCTCCGGGCCGACGATGCCGTCGACGGACAGCCCGCGCCGCTGCTGGAACTCCCGCAGCGCCCGGTCGGTCGTCGCCTCGAACTCCTGGTCCGGCGGCAACGTCGTCAGCAGGCCGAGTCCGTGCAGCAGCGCCTGGACGTCGGCCACGGCCGGGCCGCGGTCGCCGTGGCGGAACAGCTGCACGAAGGGCACCTCTCGACGGTCCGACAGCGAGCGCCCGACACTAGCCGCGGACGGGCGGCCCGGGAACAGGCCGGGGGCCGGGCCCGCGTGCGGACCCGGCCCTCGTACGCGCTGGTGCTAGAGGAAGGACTCGAGGTCCTTCAGGATCGCGGCCTTGGGCTTGGCGCCGACGATCTGCTTGACGATCTTGCCGCCCGAGAACACCGCCATCGTCGGGATGCTCATGATCTGGTAGTCGCGCGCCGCGCCCGGGTTCTCGTCGATGTTGAGCTTGACGACGGTGAGCTTGTCGCTGTTCTCGGCGGCGATCTCCTCGAGCACCGGCGCGACCATCTTGCACGGGCCGCACCACTCCGCCCAGAAGTCGACGAGCACCGGCTTGTCGCTCTGCAGGACGTCGGTGGCGAAGTCGGCGTCGGTCGTGGTCTTGGTGTTCGTGCCCATGCGAAGGTGCTCCTTGAGGTGGGTGGAAGACGTCAGACGGAGGCGGGCGGGGTGCCGTGCCCGCCCTGGACCTGCGGGCGGTCCGGCGGCTCGGCGGGGATGCCGGTGTCGAAGCCGACCTGCGGCTCGGCGGGGGTGTCCTCGAGCATGCTCAGGTAGCGCTCGGCGTCCAGGGCCGCGGCGCAGCCGGTGCCGGCCGCGGTGATGGCCTGGCGGTAGACGTGGTCGACGAGGTCGCCGGCGCCGAAGACGCCGGGCAGGTTCGTCGCGGTCGAGCCGGGCTGCACGAGGACGTAGCCCTCGTCGTCGAGGTCGATCTGGCCCTTGACCAGCTCGGAGCGCGGGTCGTGGCCGACGGCGATGAACAGGCCGGTGGCCGGCATGAGCTTCTCCTCGCCAGTGAGGCGGTTGCGCAGCCGTACGCCCTCGAGCCGGTCGGTGCCGACGGCCTCCAGGACCTCGCTGTCCCACTCGAAGCGGATCTTGTCGTTGCTGAACGCCCGCTGCTGCATCACCTTGCTGGCCCGCAGGGTGTCGCGGCGGTGGACCATCGTGACGCTGCGCGCGAAGCGGGTGAGGAAGGTGGCCTCCTCCACGGCGGTGTCGCCACCACCGACCACGACGATGTCCTGGTCGCGGAAGAAGAAGCCGTCGCAGGTCGCGCACCACGAGACGCCGCGGCCGGACAGCTCGCTCTCGCCCGGGACGTCGAGGTTGCGGTAGGCCGAGCCCATCGCGAGCACGACGGTCTTGGCCAGGTAGGTGGTCTGCCCGACCTTGACGACCTTCGGGTCGGACGCGAGGTCCATCTCCGTGACGTCGTCGGTGACCAGCTCGGCCCCGAAGCGCTCGGCCTGCTGGCGCAGGTTGTCCATGAGCTCAGGACCCATGACGCCGTCCGGGAAGCCGGGGTAGTTCTCGACGTCGGTGGTGTTCATCAGCGCGCCGCCTGCGGTCACCGAGCCCTCGAAGACCAGCGGCTCGAGCGCGGCCCGCGCCAGGTAGATGGCGGCGGTGTAGCCCGAAGGGCCCGATCCCACGACGATCGCGTTGCGCACCTGCTGGTCGCTCACGAAGCAGCCTCTCCTCGATGTCCGTACCTGGGGGGAACGCCCGGCCGTGACGGCCTCTTCCCACGGCTCGTGGAAGGCTCCCACCCGTGAGCCCGCCCGCGACCGCCGCCCCGCTCGCCCCGGGCACCCGGTGCGGCGTCCACCCCGTGCGCCGCGCGGTCGACCTGTGCCCGGTCTGCGCCCGGCCGCGCTGCGCCGCCGACGCCGCGCTGGCGCCCGGCGGCGGCTGCCCGTCCTGTGGCGGGTCGGCGACCTCGGGTCCGGTGCGCGTCGTCGTGCCGGTGCAGGAGGGGCTGGTACGCGCAGCGCTCGCGGCGCAGGGCGTCGCCCTGCTCGGCGGCTTCGTGGCGTCGCAGTACGTCGAGGCGCCGCTGTTCAGCTACCTCACGCCGTTCGTCGTCGGGGTGCTGACCGCTGCGGCCGCGCAGGCCGCCTCCGGGGCGGCGCGCAGCGGACCGGACGCGATGCGGATCCGCCTGGTCGCGGTCGTCTACGCGCTGCTCGGCGTGGCGCTGGGTTTCGTGCTGGAGAAGAGCACCGGGACCCTGGACACCTCGACCCTGCTGCCGTACGCCGCCGCGGTCGTCGGCGTCGTGCTCTGGACGCTTCCCCCCAAGCAGCGCAAGGCCCCCGAGGACTGACCCGACGGGGGTGGGGCTACGGGGCGTCGACGCGCAGGAAGGACAGCACCCTGGCGTCGGCGGCGGCGCAGTCGGCCCCCACGACGAAGACCGACAGCTTGGCCGGATCGGGGTCGGGCAGCACGATCGCCAGCGCCGGCTGGCCCTGGTAGGTCGCGTAGTCCAGGGCGCTCGGCCGCAGGTCGGGCTCCTCGGGGGGCAGCACCGCCGACAGGCACTCCTCGAGCCCGCCGGGCGTCCGCAGCCGGGCGAGCGGGTCGGAGGCGGGTGCGGCGGCCGTGGCCGACACGTCGACGCTGGCCCTCGCCTCCTCCGGCGGCAGGGCCGCCGACGGCGCGGTGCCCCCGACGGGCGGGGCCGCCGGCGCCGCCATGGTCGTCGTGCTGTCGGCGGCCACGCCCGCGGCGCCGCCGGCCAGCACGGCCGGCAGCACGGCCCCGACCGCAGCGGCGTCGGCGTAGTCGGTGCCGGTGGAGCTGGTGGGCAGCGCGCTGCCCGTGGACTCGGCGCCCGCGTCGCCCGCGGCCATCGAGGCGGTGTCGTCACTGCTGCTGCCGCCGGTGAGCAGCGCGTAGCCGAGGCCGCCGCCGGAGGCCAGCAGCACCGCCGCGGCTGCGGCCGGCAGGAAGCGCCGGCGGGGTGCGCGCTCGGGGAGCGCGGTCACGTTGCCTGCGGCAGCGGGGGCGGCCGCGGCAGCGGCCAGCGGCGACTCGGCGGCGAAGGCCGCGCTCAGCCGGGCGGGCAGGTCGTCGGGCATCGCGGGTGCGGGCAGCGCACGCAGCGAGGCCACGACGCGCGCCTCGGCCGCCTCGAGCTCGGCCAGCCGGCTGGTGCAGGACGCGCAGTCGCTCAGGTGCGGGTGCGGCTCACCGGCCAGGGCGTCGGCGAGCGCGTCGAGGTCGAGGTGGGTGGTGCCTGGATCAGGAGTCATGCCCCACCTCCCTCGGTCTGCGCGGGTGCCGACCCCGGTGGGACGGGGGAGATCTCCGGACGGTTCCGCAGGTGGCCGAGCGAGAGCGCGAGCCGGGCCCGTCCGCGCGAGCAGCGGCTCTTGACCGTCCCGGTCGGCACCCCCAGCACGGCGGCGACGTCGTCCACGGGCATGCCGTGCACGTCCACCAGCATGATCGCGCAGCGCTGCTCGACCGGCAGCTCGGCCAGCGCCGCCTCGATCTCCAGAGCGGTCTCGCGCGCCGCCAGCGCGTCGTGCTTGTCGATCAGCTCCGCACCGTGCTCGGGCATCGGCACCGTCGGCCGTGCCTTGCGCCGGCGCACCCGGTCCAGGCACGCGTTGACGACGATCCGGTGCAGCCACGTCGTGACCCGGGCGTCGCCGCGGTAGCCGTCTGCGGCCCGGTAGGCCGACAGGAGCGCGTCCTGCAGCGCGTCGGCGGCCTCCTCGCGGTCGCCGAGGGTGCGCAGCGCGACGGCCCAGAGCCGGTCGCGGTGGTGGCCGACGAGCGTGCCGAACGCGTCCGGGTCGCCGGCGACGTGGGCGGCGAGCAGCGCCCGGTCGCGGTCGTCGCCGTCGGCGGGGTCCGCGACCGGGCCGAGCACGGGCGGGCCCTGGGTCACCGCGCGAGGGTAGTGGCGGAGAGCGACCTCGTCCGGGAGGTGCCGACGTCAGCCCGTGCGGAACCGCAGCTCGGTGATGCCGGCGCGGAAGCCGTCGTCGGTGCTGCGCAGCCCGGTGATCCACACGAGGTACCAGCGGCCGGTCGTGCCCGCGGCGGGCGTCAGCGCAAGGGCCGGCTCGTCGGCCTTGCCGCTGGCCACCACCCGGTAGTCCTCCACCCGGGCGCCGAGCTTGTCCGCGGCCCGCAGCTCGACGGTCGCCCCGCCGCCGGTCGTGACCAGCTCGACGCTGCCGACGCGGGTCGGCTTGCCGAGGTCGACCAGCAGCCCGACCCCCTTCTTGAGCCCGCCGAAGGTGGCCGAGGAGTAGCGCTCGGTCTCCCAGGTGGTGCTGGCGTCGTCGTCGAGGGCGTTCGGGACCGAGCCCGTGCGCTCGCTGCCGTCACCGGCGGGCGGCGGGTCGAAGTCGTCGACCTTCGCCGTCGCGAGGTCGATGAGGTCGCCGGTGGGGCGGCCCGGCGCCGGGCTGACCGCGGCCTCGGCGAGCGGGTCGTCGACGGGCGGGATCTCACCGACGTCGCGGCCGACGGCGTAGGCCCCGAGGCCGACGGCGCCGAGGAAGGCCAGGCTGACCACCGCCGGCACCAGCCGGCGCACCCACCGGGGCACCCGCGGCGCGCGGACCACCTCGGGCTTGGGGGTGTCGGCGCGGACCGCGCCCACGAGGGCGTCGGCCAGCGCGGCGGCGCTGGAGGGTCCGGGCCGCCCCGCGGTCGGCTGGAGCACCCGGACGACGAGGTCGTCCAGGGCGCGGGGCACGCCGGCGCGGACCTGCCGCGGGCTGGTGAGCCGGCCGCGCTGGCGGTCGCGGGTCGTCGGCGCGGGGGGCAGGCCGCAGGCGGGCTGCGGCGTCGCGCTGGCCGGCCACTTGGCGGTGAGCATCGCGTAGAGCACCGCCGTCAGGTCCCGCACGTCCGCGGCCGGGCCGGTCGGATCGCCGGCGCGGTCCGCGGGCACGGCGCGCTCGGGCAGGGCGGCGGAGGTCGCCGCGTCGGTGAGCCGGAGCCGGCCGGCGGGCGTCACCATGACGTTGCCGGGGTGGACCCGGGCGTGGACGACGCCCCGGTCGTGCGCGCTCTGCAGCGCCTCGGCCGCCTCGACGACCAGCGCGCAGGCCTGCGCCGGCTCGTACGGCCCGTCGGCCAGCAGCACCTCGGCCAGGTCGCGGCCGTCGACCCACTCGCTGATGACGTAGGCGACCTCGACCTCGCCGGCGGGCCGGCCGGCGCGCTCGGCGGGCCACTCCTGGATCGCGGCGTCGTAGACGCGGGCCAGCAGCGGTGAGGTCGGCGACCCGGCCGCCGCGGCGGCCTCGAGGAAGGGCTTGGCCGCGAGGGCGCCGCGCCGGCCGGAGGCCCGGAGCACCTTGACGGCGACCGGGCGGGCGAGCACCTCGTCCTGGGCGCGCCAGACGATCGCCGGGGACTCCTCGTCCTCGCCGGACGGGGGGGCAGGCTCGACCGCGCGCTCGAGGCGGTACCGCTCGGCCAGCAGGTCCCCGGCGCGCAGGACCGGCCGGATCGCGCGGCGGCCGGGCGGCGGGGCCACGGGATCCTCCTCGTCGGGGTCGCGCCCGTCTGCAGCGCGGGTCGCGACGATCCTAGAGGGGGTCGATCAGCTGCTGGGAGCGGCGCTGAGCGTCACGTCGACCTCGGCCCACTGGCGCGCCGGACCGATCTTCTCGACGAGCATCGTCGGGGCGGTGCGCCGCAGGGTGAGGGTGACGGTGCCGTCCGGCCCGACCGTGAAGGTCTGCGGGTCGATGGTGTCGCCGTGCTGGGCGACCTCGGCGAGGGCGGCGTCGTAGGCCTTCTGCAGGTCGGGGGTGCTCCTGTAGCTCGCGTTCGCGGCGCGGGCAGCGGCCTGCGCGTGGTCCTCGGCCTGGAAGCGCGCCGCGCCGAGCGAGATGAGGTCGAAGCCGATCACGCCCAGCACGGCGAGTGTGACGACCAGCTTGGTCAGCCACCCCAGCACGATGTCCCCGCGGTCCCCCATGCAGAGCAGATCGGCCGTCCCGGCCCGATCCTTGAGGTCCACCCGTTCGGGTGTCAGGTCAGCCCGATGCGGCGCAGCACCGGACCCGCGACCTCGGCCACCTCGGGCACGCGCAGCCGCCGCGTGAGCAGCACGTAGCCGACGACCAGCACGCCCCCGGCCAGGACGAGCGCGACCGCGGCCCCCAGCGGACCGCGGCCGACGACACGGCCCACGGCGGTCGCGACGCCCAGCGCGAGCAGGCCCGGGACGGCGGCGGCCAGCAGGCAGCGGACGGCGGTGCGGACGACCAGCCCGGCGTCCAGGCCACCGAGCCGGCGCCCGAGCACCACCGAGCAGATCACCAGGCCGGCGAGGAACGAGGTGGCGTGGCCGGCCGCGAGCCCGAGCACCTCGTACCGGTCGGGCAGCAGGACGTAGAGCGAGACGCCGGTGACCACCAGGGTCGCGTTGACGCCGAGGTTGATCAGCGTCGGCGTGCGGGTGTCCTGCAGCGCGTAGAAGGCGCGCAGCTGCAGCTGGTAGGTGCTGAACGGCACCAGCCCGATCGCGAAGACCGCGAGCAGGACGCCGATGAAGCGCGCGTCGTCGACCGACACCTCGCCGCGGGCGAAGACCAGCGTGGCGATCTCGCGGCCGAGCACGACGAAGGCGACGGCCGCCGGGACGAGCACCGACACGGTCAGGCGCAGGCCCCGGCCGAGCGAGGCGCGCAGCTCGTCGATCCGGTCGTCCGCCGCGGCCCGGCTCATCCTCGGCAGCAGCGCGGTGATGACGCTGACGGCGACGATCGCGTGCGGCAGCTGCCAGAGCACGAAGGCGTAGACGTACGAGGCGAAGCCGCGGCCCGCGTCGACCAGGACCTCGTCGGAGGCCAGGCGGACCACGACGAAGAAGGCCAGCTGGTTGGCGACGACGTAGAGCAGCACCCACGTCGCGAGCCGGCCGATGCGGCGCAGGTCGAGCGCCGCGACATCGCGGCGCAGCCGCAGCGAGAAGCCGGCCGCCCGCAGCGAGGGGACCAGCGCGACGGTCTGCGCCACGATGCCGAGCGTGGTGCCGAGGCCAAGCAGGGCGACCTGCCCCTCGGTCAGCGAGGCGGCGGTCAGCTCGGCCCGGCCGCGCACGACCAGGAAGACCAGCCCGGTGACGATGACGACGACGTTGTTGAGCACCGGCGCCCACATCGGCGGGGCGTAGCGGCCGCGCGTGTTGAGCACCGCGCCGAGGACCGCTCCGGCGCCGTAGAACAGCACCTGCGGCAGGAAGAACCGCGCGAAGGTGACGGCCAGGTCGCGGGAGGCCGGGTCGAGGTCGCCGGCGTAGAGGTCGATCAGGAGCGGCGCGCCGAGCACGAGGAGCGCCGCCGCGACGCCGAGCACCAGGACGGTCAGCGTCAGCAGGCGCTGGGCGTATGCCTGCCCCTCGTCGCCGTCCTCCTTCGCGGCCCGCACGAGCAGCGGCACGACCACGGAGGTGAGCACCCCGCCGAGCAGCAGCTCGTAGACGATGTTCGGGGTCGTGTTGGCGACGTTGTAGGCGGTGCCGACGCCGTAGACGCCGAGCACGGAGGCGATGACCGCGGTGCGGAGGAAGCCCGTCGCGCGCGAGGCGACCGTGCCCAGCGCCATCGCCCGGGCCGACCCGCCCAAGGAGCTCAAGCGGCGTTGCGGCGCATCGCGCGCCGGGTGATCCGCGCGCCGGCGGCGATCATGAGCACGGCCGCGGCGACGCCGGTGACGCCGAGCGCGACCCGGCCGTACTCCGTGGAGCGGACGTCCAGCTCGACCGGCGCGCCGAACGCGCGGCCCTCCTCGTCGACGAGGGTCGCGAGCACGACGAAGCGACCGGAGGTCTGCGGCTCGACGCGGACCTGGATCGACGTGGCGGTGTCGGCGGGCACGACCTGCACGTCGGTGTCGCCGGAGGACAGCCGAGCGCTGGACGTCTCATCCAGCCGGACGCCGACGTTGACCGGCTGGTCCAGCTCGTTCTGGACGCTCAGCTGCAGCACGCCCGAGCCGCCCGTGAGCGTGATGGGCCGGCTGACCAGGCGGACCTTGCGGCGCAGGTCGGCGACGTCCTCCTGCAGCAGCCGCAGCATCCGGTCGCCGAGCATCGGCTGGTCGCGCCAGGCGGCGGACGAGGCGCGGCCGAGGGCGCGCAGCAGGCGGGCCTTGGCGGCCGTCGACTTCTCGGTGCGGTCGACCAGCACCGACTCGGTGAACTGGTCGGCGGCGGCCTGCACCCGGGCCAGCCGCTCCAGGAAGTCGCTGGACAGCTCGTCGCCGCGGGGCGCGACCCCTCCCTCGGCGAGCTCCTCCGCCTCGGCCGGGCCCTGGGCGTCCGGCAGCCCCGCGCAGCGCTCGGTCCCGGCGGCAACGGCGGCGAGCGCGACCGGGCACAGCCAGGGCAGCCGGCCCGTGTCGGCGATCATCGCGGCCGCCAGGCCGGCCTGCGCGACGTCGGCGGTGCGGGACGGGGCGATGAGCAGCGTGCGCGACTGGCTCGGCAGCTCGGCGGCGAGGATCGCGGTCTCGGCGATGAACCGCTGCTCGGCCAGCCGCGGGCCCTGCCAGCGCGTCGGGTCGGGGGCGACCAGGTCCGACAGCACGTCCTCGACGACCAGCCCGGTGGTCGCGCCGTAGGGCGAGGGCAGCGCGGTGCGGGCGCTCGGCGTGCGGTTGCGCGACGTCGACGCGGGCGGGAGCGCCTCGGCGTCGAGCACCACCGAGCGGGCCTGGCCGCCGAGCAGCAGGTCCAGCGCGGTGTCGGTGACCGGGCCGGGCGGCGGCCAGACCACCGACGTGAGCGAGCGGCGCGTAGATCCCTGCTCGTACAGCAGTCGCTGCACGGTGGCCTGCCCCAGCTTGCGCAGCTGCTCGACCTCGTCGCGCAGCCCGGTCCCGGCGCGGGCCATCGCCACGACGTCGGGGTCGCCGAAGGGCAGCGCGAGCACGTCCTGCTCCTGCGCGGCGGCGCGCAGGCCGACCAGCCACTGCTCGGCGTTCGCCGAGGCCGCCCGGTCCACCTTCTCGCCGTCGACCAGCACCGTGTAGTCGCGGACCATCGCCTCGACGCTGTAGAGCAGCGACGGGTCGACGCCGTACGTCACGGGCACGGCCTCGCCGCGGCACCCGACCAGCGAGGTCCGGGCGACGCCGGGCGGGGGCGCCGCGCTGTCGTCGCAGCGGCCCTTGCTGCCCTCACGGCCGGCGAGCAGCAGCTCCTGCAGCCGACCGCGCGGCTGCCGGTCGTCGCCCACGGCGACCAGGGCGTCGAGCTGGTCGTCGAGCATCACCTCGGCCGGCCCGCGTCGCGGCTGGTCGATCAGCGGCCAGAGCCAGGCCACCCGGGTCGGGGCAGGCGGGCCGTCCGGGAACCACGGGAGGTAGGTCGAGGCGAGCCCGACCGCGGTGCGGGCGCCGTCGCCGCCGTACCGCGCCCGCGCCTGCACCGACAGCGGGTAGACGCCCAGCCCACTGCCCAGGCGCAGCTCGCCCACGAGCAGGCGCAGGTCGAACGGCGTGCTCTGTCCCGGGGCGAGCTCCTGGACCCCGGTGGGCACGGGCTTCAGCCGCCGCCCGCCGAGCACCGGCTCCTCGTCGGCGCGCTGCAGCTCGCCTCGGGTCCGGATGCGGGCGCCGACCGTCAGCCGGACCTGCAGCCCGGTCAGCGCCTCCTGCCCGCAGTTGCGCAGCCGGCCGGCCACCTGGAACGGCTCCTCCGGCAGGCTCGGCGCACGGGGCAGCAGGGTCGTGACCTCGACCAGGACCGGGCTCTCCTCGGAGGCGCCGCCGCAGCCGGGCGGCGGCGCGGGAGCGGCGGCCGCCGGTCCTGCCGCCGGGGCCGTCAGCAGCAGG
Source organism: Mycobacteriales bacterium (assembly GCA_046593875.1). Taxonomy (GTDB): domain Bacteria; phylum Actinomycetota; class Actinomycetes; order Mycobacteriales; family SCTD01; genus SCTD01. The sequence goes on from JBKJQQ010000131.1 coordinate 10,143, forward strand.
AGCACCGCGGCGAGCAGGCCGGCGCCGACCCTGTTGGAGACGGCAGCGCGCACGGCTCAGGCGGTCTCGGCGAGCAGCACGGGGACCCGCTCGAGCAGCCGGCGCTCGTCGGCGTAGGCCAGCCTGGCGGCGAGCTCGTCCAGCGGCACCCAGGCCACCTCGCTCACCTCGACGTCGGCGTCGGACAGCACCAGGCCGTGCACGGGGTCGCTGGCCAGCAGCAGGAAGTGGTGCACGGTCTTGTGCACCCGGCGCCCCTCGGCCACGAACCAGAAGTCGATCGTCCCGAGCTTGCCGACGACCCGACCGGTGATGCCGGTCTCCTCGGCGACCTCGCGGACCGCCGTCTCCGGCTCGGTCTCCCCCGGCTCGACGTGCCCCTTGGGCAGCGACCAGAGCAGCCGGCCGCGCCGGTCGAGCCGGCCGATCAGGGCCCCCCGCGCGCTCGGGCCGAGCTGGTCCAGGACCAGTCCGCCCGCGCTGGTCTCGTCCACCCGCCGCAGCGGGCGGCGCCCGGACGACCCCTGTCCCGGGGTCGGCGGCGCGGGAGGGGTCACCTGGTCAGGGTACGTCGGCGGCCCCGACGTCGCCCTCGTACGACAGGCCCGCAACTAGGCTCGTCGCCCGTGCCCGCCCTGACCGAGCTGCAGCAGAACGCCGTGGGAGAGCTGCTGCGCGTCGCGCCCGTCGCGGTCGAGCTGGGCGAGCGGTTCCGGGCGGCCGGGCACGTCCTGCACCTGGTCGGCGGGTCGGTCCGCGACGCCCTGCTCGGTCGCCTCGGCGAGGACCTGGACTTCACGACCGACGCCCACCCCGACGCCGTGCAGGCGCTGCTCGACGGGTGGGCCGAGTCGACCTGGGACACCGGTATCGCCTTCGGCACGGTCGGTGCCCAGCGGCGCGGCTTCCGGATCGAGATCACCACCTACCGCGCTGAGGCGTATGACCGGACCTCCCGCAACCCGGTCGTCAGCTACGGCACCTCGCTGCCGGACGACCTCGCGCGGCGGGACTTCGCGGTCAACGCGATGGCCGTCGCGCTGCCGGACTGGAAGGCTCCGGACGCCTTCGTCGACCCGTACGGCGGGATGGACGACCTGGCCGCGGGCGTCCTGCGCACGCCGGGAACGCCCCAGGACTCCTTCGGCGACGACCCGCTGCGCATGCTGCGGGCCGCCCGCTTCGCCGCGCAGCTCGGCTTCACCGTCGCGCCCGACGTCGTCGCGGCGATGTTCGCCATGGCCGACCGGTTGGCGATCGTCAGCGTCGAGCGGATCAGCGACGAGCTGTCCAAGCTGCTGCTCGGACCCTTCCCGCGGGCCGGGCTGGAGCTGCTGGTCGACACCGGGCTGGCCGGGCAGGTGCTGCCCGAGCTGCCGGCGCTGCGGCTGGAGATCGACGAGCACCACCAGCACAAGGACGTCTACGACCACACGCTGCAGGTGCTGGAGCGGGCGATCGCGCTGGAGGCCGGTGAGCCGGACCTGGTGCTGCGGCTGGCTGCGCTGCTCCACGACATCGGCAAGCCGGCGACCCGGCGGCTCGAGCCCGGTGGCGGGGTGTCCTTCCACCACCACGAGGTCAAGGGCGCGCACCTGGCGCGGCGGCGGCTGAAGGCGCTGCGCTACCCCAAGGACGTCGTCGCGTCGGTCACGCTGCTGACCGAGCTGCACCTGCGCTTCCACGGCTACGGGCAGCCGGGCACCTCCGCGTGGACCGACAGCGCGGTGCGGCGGTACGTCACCGATGCCGGGCCCGAGCTCGAGCGGCTGCACAAGCTCGTCCGGTCGGACTGCACGACCCGCAACCGGCGGCGCGCGGCGGCGCTGGCGGCGGCCTACGACGACCTCGAGGCGCGGATCGCGCACCTGGCCGAGCAGGAGGAGCTGGACCGGATCCGCCCGGACCTGAACGGCCACGAGGTCATGCAGCTGCTCGGCATCCCCGGCGGTCCCGACGTGAAGCGCGCGCTGTCGCACCTGCTGGAGCTGCGGATGGAGCGCGGGCCGCTGTCCCATGATGAGGCGGTGGCCGAGCTGCGGTCCTGGGCGTCGGCCGAGGGGCTGGCCTGACCGCCGGCCGTGCGCCGCACCGACCACCGCAGCCGGACGCAGCCGGCTAGTCATTTCGGGCCATGGATCGACGGGCTCCTGGGGCCGATGATGTGCACATGCTGGGACAAGACGGACGCGCGGGCACCGGTTGGGTGGCCGGCATCGCCGCGCTGCTCGCCGTCGTCCTGCTGACGGCCGTCGGCGTCGCCGCGCTGCGCAGCGACACCGCCAGCGCCGACACGGTCCTGGCCCGCGGCTCCGACGCCCGCGTCGTGCTCGGGGACGGCAGCCCGGCCTCCGTCGAGGTCGGCGAGCGCATCCCCACCGGGGCGACGGTCACCGCCGGCAGCACCGGCGCCGTGCTCGAGACCCGCGACCGCGAGGTGCACCTCGGCGGCGGCACCTCGGTCACCGTCCGCGACGGCGTCCGGCAGGTCCTGCGCAGCGGCTTCGTGCTGGTCGACGCGTCCGACGCCCCGGGCGTCCAGCTCGAGACCGTCGCCGCGACGGTCACCACCGCCGACGACTCTCTGGTGCGCGTCGACGGCGGACCGCTCGTGCGCGTCGGCGTCCTGCGCGGCGACGCGGCCAGCGTCCGGCCCACCGCCCGCCGCACGAGCACCGAGCTGCCCACCTACTACCAGGTCCAGGTCGTCCCGGGGGCGCTTCCCGGGGTGGCGACGCCGTTCGCGCTGAGCCCCGGCGACGCCTACGAGCGCGACCTGGCCGCCGAGCTGGTCAGCGCCGACGAGGACCTCACCGCCTTGGCCTCGCGCCTGGACATGGACGGCGGCGCCGGCCGCGTCGTCATGACCGCCCTGCGCGCTGCCGTCCCGACCGGGCCGGTCCTCGCGGCCGGTGCCCCCGGCAGCGAGGGCACCCTCGGCTACCTGATCGCCGCTGCCGCCCCGGGCTCTGCGCCGGTCGGCGAGCGCTACGCCGCGGTGCGTGGGCTGCGCGAGCTCGGCGGCTCGTGGGGCGTCGTCGCCGCGATCGTCGAGGCCGAGGTCGACCGCGTCGGCGCGGCGCTGGGCGCGCTGCTGGCCCCTGACACCGTCCCCGTCCTGGCCGGCGGCGAGCTGGACCTGTCCGCGGTGCTCGACCCGAGCTCGGGCGAGAGCGCACCGGACGTGCCGGGCGGTCCCGACGCGCCGAACGCCCCCGACGCCGCTCCCCGCCCGTCCTCCGGCAGCGGTGGCGGCGCCCGGCCGACCTCGTCACCGACCCCCGCTCCCGGGCCCGAGGAGCCGGTGGTCGACGTCGTCGAGGAGGTCGTGGACACGGTGCTCGACCTCGTGTCGCCCAGCCCGCAGCCGCCGCTGGTCCCCGTGCCGCTGCCCCCCGGCACCTCACCGCAGCCGGTCCCCGCCGGCGTGCCGACCCCGGTCCCGACGCTCGCGCCCGAGCTGCCGCTGCAGCTCCCGACCCTCCCCCTCTGACCGTCCTCTCCCGGGTGATCGCGGGGGGCGCCGGTCAGCCCGCCTGCGGGCGCTCCACCACCGGCTCGGGCGGCTCGCTGCCGGCTCGGCGTGCGGTCATCACGGCGTACGTGATCGCCGTGACGGCGTAACCGCCCGCGACGATGGCGATCAGCGGATAGCTCATGCCGTCGGCCGGCAGCACGAAGGCCGACGCCGCCGCCGCGCCGACGAAGCTCAGGTTGAACAGCGTGTCGTAGAAGGAGAAGACGCGGCCGCGGAAGTCGTCGTCGACCGACTCCTGCAGCAGCGTGTCGACGCAGATCTTGGAGGCCTGCGCGGCGAAGCCGAGGAAGAAGGCGGCGACCAGGAAGGCCGCGTGGGTGTACGGCAGACCGAACGCCACCTCCACGACCGCAGCCGCGGCGAACACCACCGTGATCCAGCGCTGCGTCCCGATCCGGCGGGTGACGCGCGGCGTGACGATGGCCGCGAGCAGCCCGCCGAGGACGCTCACCACGATCACCTCGCCGAGCCCGGAGAAGCCGCGGCCGATCGCGCCCTGCTCGGTGTAGAGCAGCAGCGTCGCGACAAAGGACAGCCC
>JBKJQQ010000258.1:0-15959 GCA_046593875.1 Mycobacteriales bacterium
TGGCCCTTGGCCTTCACGGCGTAGGACGCGGTCTGGACGACGCCCTCCTCGTCCAGCACGAACGTCGAGCGGATGACGCCGACGACGGTCTTGCCGTAGAGGCTCTTCTCGCCGTAGGCGCCGTAAGCGGTGAGCACCTCTTTCGAGGTGTCCGAGAGCAGGCGGAAGGTCAGCCCTTCCGCGTCGCGGAAGCGGGCCAGCTTCGCGGGCGGGTCCGGCGACAGGCCCACGACCTCGTACCCCGCGGCCTGCAGCGAGCCGAGGTGGTCGCGGAAGTCGCAGGCCTGCGTGGTGCACCCGGGCGTGGAGGCGGCCGGGTAGACGTAGAGCACGACCTTGCGGCCGCGCAGCGACGCCAGGCCCACGGGAGTGCCGTCCGCGTCGGGCAGCGTGAAGTCGGGCGCGGGATCGCCGGGGGCGAGACGGGGAGTGGCAACCATGCGGCCGATCCTGCCAGCGGGGTTCCTGGGCCGGAGCGGCGGGCACGGGAGCACGCAGGGCATGATCGACGCCGGATCCCGGCACGACGGCACGACAGGAGCGAGCGCGTGGCGAGCAACGACAAGACCGGCCCCGAGGACGTCGAGGGCTCCTGGTCGCCCAAGCGGCCGAGGTCCACCTCCGCGAAGGCGGGGACGGCCAAGGCCTCGTCGGACCCGGACGTCCTCGCGCAGGAGATCGAGCAGACCCGCGAGGAGCTCGCCGAGACCCTGGACGCGATCGCCGACAAGGTGAGCCCCAGGAAGGTCGTCGGTCGTACCAAGAAGGCGGCCAAGGACGGCGCGGCCGACGCGGTCGAGGCCGTGAAGGGCACCGCCGCGAGCGCCGTCGAGAGCGTCAAGGGCTCGGCCGCTGCGGTCAAGGAGAAGGTCGCCGGCGAGGCAGACGCGGTGACCGAGCCCGCCGGGGGCGAGACGCCGTACGTCTCGACGCTCCCGCCGCCCACCCCGTCGCGGGTGCCTGTCTTCGTCGGCGCCGGCGTGCTCCTGCTGCTGCTCTACGTGCTGAAGCGCCGCCGGCGCTGAGGCGCGCCCCGGCTCAGGTCTGGACGACGACCGCAGCCTGCTCCAGCTGAGCCACCTCGTCTGGCTGGAAACCCCATGCCTGCAGGGCTCCTCGGGTGTCCGCCCCGGCCGGGCGCGGGCTCACGCCGATCTCGCCGGGCGTGCGGGAGAACCGTGGCGCGGGGGCGGGCTGCGGGACGCCGTCCACCTCCACGACCGCCTGCCGCGCGGCGAGGTGGGGGTGCTGCGGCGCCTCGCCGAGGGTCAGCACCGGGGAGACGCAGGCGTCCAGGTCCTCGAACACCGCAGCCCACTCGTCCCGCGTGCGCGCGGCGAAGGCGTCGGTGAGCTGCTGGCGCAGGACCGGCCAGCCCGCGCGGTCGTACTGCTCCGGCAGGCCCTCGAGCCCGAGGGTCTGGACGACCAGCGCCCAGAACTGCGGCTCCAACGCCCCGATCGCGACGTACTGCCCGTCGCTGCACCGGTAGGTGTCGTAGAACGGCGCGCCCCCGTCCAGCAGGTTGCTGCCGCGCTCGTCGTCCCAGCCGCCGGCGGCGCGGAAGCCGTACGTCATGGCGAGCAGCGAGGTGACGCCGTCGACCATCGCCGCGTCGACGACCTGCCCCCGACCGCTCGTCGCGCGTTCCAGCAGCGCCGCCAGGACGCCCGTCACGAGGAACATCGAGCCGCCACCGAAGTCGGCCACCAGGTTGAGCGGCGGCACCGGCTTGCGGCCGGGCTCGCCGATCGCGGCGAGCGCTCCGGTGATGGAGGCGTAGTTGATGTCGTGGCCGACGCGCGGCGCGAGCGGGCCGTCCTGGCCCCACCCGGTCATCCGTGCGTAGACCAACCGGGGGTTGCGGGACAGGCACGCGTCCGGGCCGACGCCCAGCCGCTCCGCCACCCCGGGCCGCAGGCCCTCGACGAGCACGTCGGCGCTGTCGACGAGCCGCAGCACGACCTCGGCGGCGGCCGGGTTCTTGAGGTCGAGCGCGAGGGAGCGGCGCCCCCGCCCCGTGATGTCGTACGCCGGGACGCCGAAGCCGGGTGCGGGCCGGTCGACCCGCAGCACCTCCGCACCGAGGTCGGCCAGCAGCATGCAGGCGTACGGAGCCGGGCCGAGGCCGGCCAGCTCGACGACCCGGATCCCGTGCAGCGGACCGCTCATCCGAGGACCTCCTCGATCGCGCCCACCATCGCCCCGGTGACGGTGGTCAGGTCCTGCTCACTGCTGATGTAGGGCGGCATCGCGTAGACGAGCCGGCCGAACGGCCGCACCCAGACACCACGGTCGACCAGCGCGGTCTGCAGCCGCGCGCTGTCCGGGACTGCCGCGAGCTCGACGACGCCGATGCCGCCCAGCACCCGGACGTCCATGACTCCGGTCAGGCCGGCGGCCGGTGCGAGACCGTCGCGCAACCGGTCCGACATGGCGGCCACGGTCGCCGACCACGGTCCGTCGAGCAGCAGCTGGACGCTGGCGCGGGCGACGGCGCAGGCGAGCGGGTTGGCCATGAAAGTCGGTCCGTGCATGAACGCGCCGCCGGCCCGGCAGACGCTCTCGGCCACCGCGTCGGTGCACAGCGTCGCGCCGAGGGTCATCGTCCCGCCGGTCAGCGCCTTGCCGACGCAGAGCACGTCCGGCACGACCCGCGCGTGCTCCATCGCGAACAGCGTGCCGGTTCGCCCGAAGCCGGTGGCGATCTCGTCGAAGACGACGAGCAAGCCGTAGGACCGGCACAGCCCGACCAGGGCGCGCAGGTAGTCGGCCGAGTAGAAGCGCATGCCGCCGGCACCCTGCACGATCGGCTCGATCACGACGGCGGCGAGCCGGTCGCCCTGCTCCTCGAGCACGGCCCGCACCTGGTCCAGGTCGCCGTCCTGCAGCGGCTCGCCGTAGCGCGGTCGTGGCCGATCGACGAAGACCTGCTGCGCGACGTAGCGCCGGAACAGGCCGTGCATCCCGGTGTCGGGGTCGCAGACGGACATGGCTCCGGCGGTGTCGCCGTGGTAGCCGCCGCGCACGGTCAGCAGCCGGTCGCGCTCGGGGTGCCCGCAGCCCTGCCAGTGCTGCAGGACCATCTTCACGGCGACCTCGACGGCGACACTGCCGCTGTCGGCGAAGAACACGCGGTTCAACGGCGGCGGCGTCACCTCCACCAGCAGCTCGGCCAGCGCCACGGCGGGCTCGTGCGTGAGCCCACCGAACATCACGTGCGCGAAGCGGTCCACCTGCTCGTGCAGCGCCCGGTCGAGCACCGGGTGGCGGTAGCCGTGGACGGCCGCCCACCAGGAGGACATGCCGTCGACGAGCTCGCGTCCGTCGGCCAGGACCAGGCGGGTCCCACGCGCGTCGACGACGGGCCAGAGCGGTGCGGGTTCGACGACCGAGGCGTAGGGGTGCCAGACGTGCGCGCGGTCGCGGGCGACCAGGTCGCCGGTCATGCGCTGGCGCGCCGGAAGGCGGCCGCGTCGAAAGAGCCGCCGAGTGAGGGGGAGAGGCCGCCACGGGCCATCTCCAGGAACGCCGGGCGGTCCCGGCTGCCTGCGCCGGCGGGCAGGGCGCCGAGCAGCGGTCGGGCGGCGAGCATCTCGAGGTCGGCGACGTTGCTGCGCTCGGCCAGCCCGGGCTGCTCCGGCCACGACCCGATGACCAGGCCGGCGAGGTCGAGGCCGCGGTGGGCCATCGCCTCGAGGGTGAGCGCGGTCGCGTTGAGCGTGCCGAGGCCGGCCTCGACGACGACCACCACCTGCAGGCGCAGGGCGCGGGCGAGCTCGGCCATCGTGAAGCCGTCGTCGTCGTAGCGCACGAGCAGGCCACCGGCGCCCTCGACCAGGACGAGCTCGGACTCCTCCTGCGCGGTCAGCACGGCGTGCGCGCACAGCGCCGGGTCCAGCGGCGGTCGACCGCACCGGCGAGCCGCCGCCGCAGGCGAGAGCGGGTCGGGGTAGCGGACCAGCTCCTGCTGCCGCACCTGCTCACCGGCCAGCCGCGCGACGTCGGCCAGGTCGCCGGGAGCGTCGTCGGGCACGCCGGTCTGGCCGGGCTTGACGACGGTGCAGCTCTGGCCACGGGCGCCGGCCAGGGCAGCCAGTGCCGCGACCACGACGGTCTTGCCGACACCGGTGCCGGTGCCGGTGACGAGCAGCGCGGTCATCCGCGGACCGCCCGGCGGATCACCTGTGCGGCGCGCTCGAGGTCCAGGTCGGACAGGTCCGCCCGCGCCGTCAGCCGCAGGCACGCCCCCCCGGCCGGGACCGACGGCGGGCGGAAGCACCCGACCAGCACGCCTTGCGCGGCGCACGCTTCGCGCGCCTGGCTCGCGCGCCGCGCGTCACCCAGCAGCACGGGCACGACGGCGCCATCGGTGCGCGGGACCCCGACGGCGTCGGCCAGCGCCTGCGCGTTGTGTCGCAGCCGCGCGACGAGTGCGTCGTCGACGAGCTCCAGCGCGGCCAGTGCCGCGCCGGCGCAGGACGGCGCCAGGGCCGTGTCGAAGATGAACGGCCGGGCGGTGTCCACCAGGTGCTGTCGCACCGCGGCGGGCCCGAGCACGACGCCTCCCTGGCTGCCGAGGGCCTTCGACAGGGTCGCGGTGAGCACGACGTCCGGTTCCCCGGCCAGACCTGCTGCGGCCGCCGCGCCGCGGCCGCTCGGACCGATGACGCCAAGCGCATGCGCCTCGTCGACCACCAGCAGGGCATCGGCGTCGCGGGCGACCCCGTGCAGCGCCGCCAGCGGTGCCAGCATCCCGCTCACGCTGAAGACCGCGTCGGTCACCACGAGGGCGCGTGCCTCGTCGCGCTCGTGCAGCAGCCGCGCGACGGCGGCCACGTCGCCGTGCCCGACGACGGCGACCCGCGCCCGGGAGAGCCGGCACGCATCGACGACGGAGGCGTGGTTGGCCTGGTCGCTGACGACCAGCGTCCCGGGGCCGGACAGGGCCGTGATCGCCGCGAGGTTGGCGAGGTAGCCCGAGGACAGCACGAGCCCTGCCTCGTGACCCGTGTGCCGGGCGAGCGCGTGCTCGAGGGCCAGGTGCGGCGGGACGGTGCCGGTCACCAGGCGGCTGCCGGTCGAGCCCGCGCCCCAGCGGGAGGCGGCCCGTGCGGCGGCGGCCGTGACCGCTGGATGCCGGGACAGGCCCAGGTAGTCGTTGCCGGCCAGGTCGAGCCCGTCGCCGCGGACCTGCGTGGTGCGCTCCAGGCCGCTGGTGCGCCGCGTCTCGGCGGCCTCCGTCAGCCACGCCAGCGCTCGGGTGGGATCGGCGCTGGTGCGGGTCACCGGCGAAGCATCCCAGTCCCTTCCGGCACCGTCGCGGGCCCCTGGGCACCGCGTCAGGCCGGCCATCGATCGGTGGGCGGCGACGCGGCCGCTAGCGTCGGCGGTCCGACTGCGAGGAGCTGCGACGTGCCCCACCTGGATCGCGACGGCGAGGTCTTCGTCCTCGACCTCGGCGACGACGAGAACCGCTTCAACCCGACGTGGGTCGGTGAGGTGGGCGGGCTGCTCGACCAGGTCGCCGGCACGGACGGACCGCGGGCGCTGGTGACGAGGGCGACGGGGAAGTTCTGGAGCAACGGGCTGGACCTCGTCTGGCTCGGCGAGCACGCCGAGGAGGCGGGCCCGTTCATCGCCTCGGTGCACGCGCTGTTCGCCCGGGTGCTGTCGCTGCCGGTGCCGGCCGTGGCCGCCTGTCAGGGGCACGTCTTCGCCGCCGGAGCGATGCTCGCCTTGGCCCATGATGCCCGCGTGATGCGGGCCGACCGGGGCTACTTCTGCTTGCCGGAGGTCGACATCCACATCCCCTTCACACCGGGCATGGGTGCGCTCATCCAGGCGCGGCTCGCGCCGCAGGCCGCGCACGAGGCGATGACGACCGGACGGCGCTACGGCGGCGGCGACGCCGTGGTCGCGGGCATCGTGGAGGAGGCCGTGGCGGAGGAGCAGGTGCTCGCCGTCGCGTTGGAGCGAGCGCGAGGACTGGCCGGCAAGGCGGGTCCGACGCTGGGCGCGATCAAGGAGCAGATGTACGCCGGACCGCTGGCGCTGCTGCGCGGATAGCCGGGGGCAGGCAGGAGTCCGGCGGAGAGGGGTCGAAAGAAGGCTGCAACCCCGTTGCAAGGAGCCTTCGTGTCTGGTCGTGTCCGCTCGTTCCGCCTCGCTGCCGCACTGAGCGGCGTCGCCCTGCTCGCCGGGGCGGCCGTCGTCGCCGTACCGGCTGCCGCGGTGGACCGCTCGGGCTTCGCCCCCCCGACGGCGCGCGACGCGGAGCCCAGGCCCGACGACCGGCCGGTGGCCACCTCGCCGGTCGACGTCGTCAACCCGTGCGACCGCACCGTGCTGCCGCCGCCCGGTGCGGACGGGACGACCTGCATGCTGCCGTTCCCGAGCAACCTCTACACGACCGGCGTCGGCGAGGACCGTCGGCTCAACCTGCCGCTGGCGGGCATGCCGAAGAACGCCGCCGGCAAGCCGATCAACCCGCTGCCGTACTCCGCCAGCGACGGCTTCTCCCCGGGCCAGATGCTGGTCGTCAAGGTCCCGGGTCTCGACAACCTGGAGGCGTTCACCCGCACCGGCTCGGTCCCGATCACGGACATGGCCCGCTACCTCTCGCCGGACGCCCCCGTCGTCGTGATCGACGTGCAGACCGGCAAGCGGCACCCGATCTGGACCGAGATCGACGTCAACCCGCTCGGCCCGGTGCCGCAGCTGCTCACCGCGTCCGACGAGACCGGCGGACCGCGGCCGCCGGACCGCCCGACCAACACTGCCAACGTCCAGTTCCTCATCCGCCCGGCCAAGAACTTCCTCAACGGACACCGCTACGTCGTCGGCATGCGCACGCTGCGCGACAAGGCCGGCAAGGTCCTCGAGCCGACGGCGACCTTCAAGCAGTACCGGGACAAGGGCCCGCTCGCCGCGGTCGACCCCCGCACGGCGCGCTACGAGCGGGACATCTTCCCCGTGCTCACCGAGGCCGGCTTCGCCCGTGGCGACCTCTACCAGGCCTGGGACTTCTCGGTCGCCAGCGACACCAACATCGCGGGTCGCCTGCTGCACATGCGCGACGACTCCTTCCGGCAGCTCGGCGACACCACGATGGCCGACCGCACGGTGCAGGGCCGTGCGCCGGTCTTCGTCGTCACCGGCAGCACCACCGACGCGAACGACGGGGTGCGCACGGTCACCGGGACCTTCCAGGTCCCCTGCTACATCAACACTCCCCGGTGCGCACCGGGCGGCGACTTCGTCTACGCCGACGCCGCTCAGAGCAAGCCCGTGCAGATCCCGGGGAACGAGACCACGGCGAGGTTCACCTGCAAGATCCCGCGCTCAGTCTTCGACTCCCCGACGCTGCAGAAGCTGCGCCCGAGCCTGTACGGGCACGGCCTGCTCGGCGGTCAGGGCGAGGTCGGTCAGGGCCAGGTCAAGGACATGATCCGCGAGCACGGCTTCCTGTACTGCGCCACGGACTGGGAGGGCTTCGCGACGATGGACATCGCCACCGTCGCCCAGGCCCTGGTCGACATGGACCGCTTTCCGGCCGTCATCGACCACACCCAGCAGGGCGAGCTGAACTTCCTGCATCTGGCCCGCCTGATGATCCACCCGGACGGCCTGGGCTCGCAGCCCGAGTTCAAGGTGGACAAGGGCAACGGCCCGGAGTCCTTGATCGACACGACCCGCGCCTACTACGACGGCAACAGCCAGGGCGGCATCTACGGCGGGACGGTGATGGCCGTCGCGCCGGACGTCGACAACGGCGTCCTCGGCGTGCCCGGCATCAACTACTCCACGCTGCTGTCCCGCAGCGTCGACTTCGCGCTGTACTCGCTGCCGCTGTACACGACCTACCCGAGCGAGTACGAGCGCCAGCTGCTGTTCTCGGTCATCCAGATCCTCTGGGACCGCGCCGACCCGAGCGGCTACGTGAACACCCTCGCCCCCGGCAACGAGCTGCCGAACACCCCGCCGCACCGCGTCATGTACCAGGTGGCCTACGGCGACCACCAGGTCGCCATCGTCAGCGCGGAGGTGGCGGCCCGCAGCGCCGGCGCCGCGGTGGACCGGACCTCGCTGGAGGCCGGGCGCACGCCGGACGTCGACCCGCTGTGGGGCGTCCCGAAGATCACGAGCTACCCCCACCGCGGCAGCGCCTTCGTCTACTTCGACACCGGGGACTTCACGACGAGCAACACCAACGGCACGCCCGCGCCGCCGACCGCGAACGTGCCGCCCAAGCTCGGCAGGGACCCGCACGAGGCGGCCCGGCGCAGCGCCTGCGGACGTGTCCTGAAGAGCGACTTCCTGCGGCCGGACAGCTTCGTCGGGCAGCCGTGCCTCGGCGCGCCGTACTTCGCCTTCACCTACAAGGGCGCGGACGGTCAGCCCGGCCAGGGCGACACGGTGCAGCCGGGCGACATCGTCCCGCTGGGCTCCGAGCCGCAGCCGGCCCCCGAGGCGCCGCCCGCCGGGGGCGGGAAGGACAAGAAGGACAAGGACAGCAGCGGCGGCAAGCCCGCCGCTCGCGGGACGTCGCGGGACGTCGTGCTCCTCGGCTGACCCCACCCCCTGGACGCCCTCCTAGGGTGCGCCCATGACCTGGGACCCCGAGCTCGAGGAGCTCGCGCACCGCAAGGCCCTCGCCGCGGAGCTCGGCGGCGCGGAGCGGGTGGCGCGCCAGCGTGCGACCGGCCGACGCACCGTCCGCGAGCGCGTGGACGAGCTGCTCGACCCCGGCAGCTTCGCCGAGGTCGGGTCGGTGGCCGGCACCGGGACGTACGAGGGCGGCGCACTGGCGACGTTCGTCCCGGCCAGCATCGTCGCCGGCGCGGGCCGCATCGGCAGCCGTCGCGTCGTCGTGACAGGCGACGACTTCACCGTCAAGGGCGGCGCGGCGAACCTGCAGCTGGTCGCCAAGCAGGTCGACGTCGAGCGCCGCGCCCTGGCCGAGCGGGTGCCCGTCGTCCGGCTGCTCGACGGGACGGGGGGTGGCGGGACCGTCGAGTCGCTGGAGGAGTTCGGTCGCACCTACGTGCCGTTCAACCCGGGCTGGGACGCGATGGTCGCCCTGCTCGGCCAGGTCCCGGTCGTCACCGCGGCGCTCGGTCCGGTCGCCGGCCTCGGCGCGGTGCGGCTGGTGACGAGCCACGTCAGCGTGATGGTGCGTGAGCTCGCGCAGGTCTTCGTCGCCGGCCCGGCGGTCGTCGAGGCCGGCATGGGGGAGGTGCTCGACAAGGAGGCGCTCGGCGGCTGGCGGGTCGCGGCCCGGGCCGGGACCGTCGACCTCGTCGCGGACTCCGAGACCGAGGCGCTGGAGCTCGTCCGCTCCGTGCTGTCCTACCTCCCGCAGAACGTCTGGCAGCTGCCGCCGGTCGTGCCCGCCACCGACCCTGCGGATCGCCGGGACGAGGCGCTGCGTTCCTTGGTGCCCCGCTCGCGCCGGTCGCCGTACGACGTCCGTGCCTTGCTGCGCAGCGTCTTCGACGACGGATCCGTCCTCGAGCTCGGGCGGCTGCACGCTTCCGCGACGGTCACGGCCCTGGCGCGTCTCGGTGGTCGTCCGGTCGCGGTCCTGGCCAGCGACCCGAGGACCTACGGCGGGGGGATGACCGCGGACGGGGCGGACAAGCAGGCGCGCTTCGTCGACCTCGCCGACACGTTCCGCCTCCCGGTCGTGCACCTGGTCGACCAGCCCGGCTTCGTCATCGGCTCCGCGTCCGAGGCGGCCGCGGTCGTCCGTCACGGCGCCCGCGCACTCAGCGCCGTCGAGCAGAGCCGCGTGCCGTGGGCCTCGGTGCTGGTGCGCCGCTGCTTCGGCGTGGCCGGCGCGGGGCACCGGCCACTGGGGCGGTGGTCCTACCGCGTGGCCTGGCCGTCCGGCGACTGGGGCTCGCTGCCGATCGAGGGCGGACTCGAGGTCGCGTTCAAGCGCTTGCTCGCGCAGAGCCCCGATGCAGCCGCGCTCAAGGACGACATCGCGGCGCGGCTGGAGGCGGTGCGGTCACCGTTCCGCACTGCGGAGTCCTACCTCGTGGAGGAGGTCGTCGACCCGGCCGACACCCGGCCGCTGCTGTGCGCCTGGGCCGAGTCGGCGTACGACGTCCTCGCCACCCTGCCGGCCGGTCCGGTCGGGCGGGGGCCGCGACCGTGAGCGCCCCGATGCCGACCGTCGTCGGCGTGACCCACCGGACCGTGCAGGTCGGCGACCTCGCCGTGCACGTCGCCGAGGCAGGCAGTGGCGAGCCCCTGGTCCTGCTGCACGGGTGGCCGCAGCACTGGTACTGCTGGCACCGCGTCGTGCCGCTGCTCGCCGACCGCTACCGACTGGTCATGCCGGACCTGCGCGGTCACGGCTGGACCGACGCGCCGGCCGGGGGCTACGACAAGGAGCAGCTGGCGACGGACCTGCTGGGGCTGCTCGACGCGCTCGAGCTCCCGCGGGTAGGCCTCGTCGGACACGACTGGGGCGGCTGGACCGGCTTCCTGGCGTGCCTGCGGGCGCCCGAGCGGTTCCGCGGCTTCCTCGCGCTCGGCATCGTCCCGCCGTTCCAGCGGCCCACCGTCGGAAAGGCGCTGCAGGGCTGGCGGATGACCTACCAGGTGCCGCTCGCGACGCCGCTGCTCGGCCAGCGCCTGATGCGCGCCGGGCTGGCCGCGCAGCTCGTCCGCGCCGGGAGCGTGCGCGACGTCGGTGACACGACCACCTACGGCGAGGTCTTCCGCGAGCCGGCGCGGGCCCGCGCGACCGTCGCGCTCTACCGCACGTTCCTCCTGTCGGAGAGCCGCCACGTGATGGGCGGTCGCTACGCGGACGCGCGGCTGACGGTGCCGACGCGGCTGGTCAACGGCGACAGCGACCTGGTGTCCAGCCCCGCGCTGCTCGACGGCTGGCAGCGCCATGCCGATGACATGACGGTCGAGATCCTCGAGGGCACAGGCCACTTCGTGCCTGAGGAGGCGCCCGAGGTCGTGGCCGACCGGGCGCTGGCTCTCTTCTCGTGACGTCCCCAGCACCCGGGTGCTGAGGACGTCACGACTCCAGCTTGGCGGCGCCGCGCCCCACGACCTTGCCGTAGTGCGCTCCGAGCAGACGTGGCAGGCCGGCGATGAACCACGCGTCCGGACCGACGAGGATCCGGGCGCGGTCGCGCTCCAGGCCCTTGACGATCGTCCGCGCTGCACGCGGCGGACTCGTCCGCGCGAGCTTGTCGAAGGTGGCCGCCATCTCCGACTTGTCCTCGCTGGCAGTGGCTCTCGCGCGCTGGGCGATCGCCGTGCGCACCCCGCCGGGGTGGATGCAGCTGACGCCGACGCCCGTCTCGCCGAGCTCCATCTCCTGGCGCAGCGCCTCGGTGAAGCCGCGCACCGCGAACTTCGCCGCGTTGTACGCCGCCTGCTTCGGGACGGCGATGAGCCCGAAGACGCTGGACACGTTGGCGACCTGCCCGCGGCGCTCGACCAGGTGGGGGAGGAACGCCTGGGTCCCGTGCACGACCCCCCAGAAGTCGATGTCCATCACCCACCGGAAGTCCTCGTCGCGCAGCTCTGCGACCAGGCCGTGCAGGGCGACCCCGGCGTTGTTGACGACCAGGTCGACGCCGCCGAGATCGGAGACCACCTGCTCGGCGTGCGCGAAGACCGCCGTCCGGTCGGCGACGTCGAGCTCGTACGTCCGTGCCTCCGCCCCGAGCCCACGGCAGGTGGCCGCCGTCTGCTCGACGGAGACGACGTCCACGTCGCTCAGCGCCAGGCGCGCCCCGCGGCCGGCGAGCTCGACGGCCAGCGCGCGCCCGATGCCGGAGCCGGCTCCGGTGACGACGCAGGTCCGGCCGCGGTAGACGCGCATCAGTTCGCCGCCGTGCGCGCGCACTCGGTCGACCAGGTCACCAGTCGACCGCTCTCCTGCTCGGAGGCGTCCCCGGCGACGAGACGCTTCTCGAAGTCGGCGAACTCGGCCTGGCTGTACTCCTGCTCGACCTTGCCGAGGATGCACGTGCAGGTCTGGCTGAGCTGCTCCTGCGTCGCGGCCCCCCTCGAGGTGTTGGTGGCGTTCTCCACGCACGAGTCGAGGAAGTTGGTGCGCACGTCCTCTGCGTAACCCGTGGGGGACGCCTGTGCCCCGCGGCTCGGCCCGGCCTCCGGGCTGGAATCGCCCGAGCAGCCGGCCAGGACGAGGGCCGTCAGCAGGAGGAGCGGGGCAGGTCGCATGTCCGCAACGTAGTGCGGCCCTGCTCTCGGCCACTCGCGGGACCTCGGACTGCTGGACGTAGCCGCATGCGCGGCACTAACGTCGTCCGCATGCCGCACCTGAGGATCGCCGAGGCGGCTGAGCTCCTCAGCGTCAGTGACGACACCGTGCGCCGCTGGGCCGATCAGGGGCGGCTCCAGCTCACCAGGGGCGAGAACGGCCGGTCCCTGGTCGACGGCGTCGAGCTGGCAGCGCTGGCGCGTGAGCTCGCCGACATGCCGACGTCCGGCCCGCTGGGCGTGCGGTCGGCCCGCAACAGCCTGCGGGGCATCGTCACGGCGGTCACCCGGGACATGGTGATGGCGCAGGTGGAGCTGCAGGCCGGGCCGTACCGCGTGGTGTCGCTGATGAGCCGGGAGGCCGCGGACGAGCTCGACCTGCAGGTCGGCACCGTCGCGTGCGCCTCCATCAAGGCGACCAACGTCGTCGTCGAGCTCGACGACCGCACCCGGTCCTGACCGGTGCGGGCAGGACGCAGGACGCACCGCGGCTGGGCGGCCGTCATCGGCCTGGCCCTGCTGGCCGCCTGCGGTGGGGGCGGGCCGAAGGCGGCCCCCAGCACGGTGATCGTCTTCGCCGCGGCGTCGTTGACCGGCGCCTTCGAGCAGATCGCCACCGACTTCGAAGCGGCCAACCCCGGCACCGACGTCGTCCTCAACCTCGGCGCGAGCTCGGCGCTGGCGCAGCAGATCCTGTCCGGCGCGCCCGTCGACGTCTTCGCGGCGGCGAGCCCCGCCACCATGAAGACCGTCACGGACGCCGGCGACGCCGCCGGCCCGCAGGTCTTCGCCCGCAACCGGCTGCAGATCGCCGTACCGCCGGACGACCCGGGAAAGGTGACCCGGCTGGCCGACTTCGCCGACCCCGCGTTGAAGATCGCCCTGTGCGCGCCGAAGGTGCCGTGCGGGGCGGCCGCGGCCCGGGTCTTCGCGGTCGCCGGTCTCACGCCGTCGGTCGACACGGAGGAGCAGGACGTCAGAGCAGCCCTTGCGAAGGTCGTCCTCGGTGAGGTCGACGCCGCCCTCGTCTACCGCACCGACGTGCTGGCCGCCGGAGCGGAGGTCAAGGGCATCGCCTTCCCCGAGGCGGACGAGGCCGTCAACGACTACCCCGTCGCCGTGACCACGGACGCCCAGAACCCACGCGCTGCAGCCGCTCTCGTGGCCCACGTCCTCTCCGCGAAGGGGCAGGCCGTCCTTGCCGCCGCCGGTTTCGACCGTCCCTGAGCGGCGGAGCGCCGCCGCGACCCGGCGGCGGCGCTCCAGCCTGCCGCCGGGTCTGCTCCTGCCCGCCGGGTTGGCCCTGGCGTTCCTGCTCCTGCCCCTGGTGGCGCTGGTCCTGCGAGCGCCCTGGCGCGCACTGCCGACCCTGCTCCTGACGCCGCAGGTGGGCGAGGCGCTGCGGCTGTCCCTGGTCTGCGCCGGCTCCGCGACGCTGCTGTGCCTGCTGCTGGGCGTACCGCTCGCGTGGGTACTGGCCCGGTCCGACGTGCCTGGCCTGCGGCTGGTCCGGGCGCTGGTGACCGTGCCGCTCGTCCTGCCGCCGGTGGTCGGCGGCGTCGCGCTGCTGCTGCTGCTCGGGCGCCGCGGACTGCTCGGGCAGTACCTCGATGCGGGCTTCGGCATCAGCATCCCCTTCACGACCGGGGCCGTCATCCTTGCCGAGGCGTTCGTCGCGATGCCGTTCCTCGTGCTCGCCGTCGAGGGCGCGCTGCGTGGCGCTGACAGGCGGTACGAGGACGCCGCACTCACGCTCGGCGCCTCGCGCTGGTTGGTCTTCCGGCGCGTCACGATGCCCCTGGTCGCCCCCGGGGTCCTCGCCGGCTCGGTGCTCTGCTTCGCCCGCGCTCTCGGGGAGTTCGGGGCCACCATCACCTTCGCCGGGAGCTATCCGGGCACGACGCAGACGATGCCGATCGCGGTCTACGCGACGCTCGAGTCCGGCGACACCGACGGCGCGATCGTGCTCTCGCTCGTCCTGCTCGTGGTGTCCGTCGCGGTGCTCGTCAGCCTCCGCGACCGGTGGCTCACCGGGGGCAGGACATGACCGAGGGGCTGGTCGCCCACCTGGTCGTTCAGCGCCGGCCGTTCGTCCTGGACGTAGAGCTCGCCGTCGCACCGGGCGAGGTGGTCGCCCTGCTGGGACCGAACGGCGCGGGCAAGAGCACGGCCCTGCAGGCCCTGGCCGGTCTCGTCCCGCTCACCGCGGGGACACTGCACCTGGCCGGGAGGGTGCTCGACGACCCCGCCGCGGACGTGCTCGTCCCCACGGCCGACCGCCGCGTCGGCATGGTCTTCCAGGACCACCTGCTCTTCCCGCACCTGTCGGCACTGGAGAACGTTGCCTTCGGCCTGCGCGCCAAGGGCGTCGGCCGCCGCCCGGCCCGGGCGCAGGCCGCGGTGTGGCTGGACCGGATGGGACTCGCTGCCCTCGCCGGCAGCAGGCCGAGGGCGCTGTCGGGCGGGCAGGCGCAACGGGTGGCGCTGGCCCGAGCCCTGGCCCCTGAGCCGGGACTGCTGCTGCTCGACGAGCCGCTGTCGGCGTTGGACGCCGGCACGCGGATGCAGGTGCGCACCGACCTGCGCCGGCACCTCGCGGACTTCGAGGGCTGCACCCTGCTCGTCACGCACGACCCGCTCGACGCGATGGTGCTCGCCGACCGCCTGGTCGTCGTGGAGCAGGGCCGCGTCGTCCAGAGCGGCCGTCCGGCCGAGGTCGCCCGGGCCCCGCGCACCGAGTACGTGGCGCGACTCGTCGGTCTGAACCTCTACGCCGGCACGGCGCGCGGGAGGCTCGTCGAGCTCGCGGGCGGGGGTGCCTTCGAGACCGCGGACTCCGCCGACGGGGAGGTCTTCGTGACGGTGCGCCCGTCCGCGGTCGCCCTGCACCGGCACCGCCCCGAGGGCTCGGCCCGCAACACCTGGCAGGGCAGCGTCGCAGGTCTCGAGCAGCACGGCGACACGGTTCGGGTCGAGGTCGACGGGGCCCCCGGCGTCCTGGCCGACGTCACGACCGCCGCCGTCGCCGAGCTGGACCTGGTGCCCGGTGCGCCGGTCTGGGTGTCGGTCAAGGCGACCGAGCTGCACGTGGACGCGGTGCGAGGACACCGTGGTGACTCCGAAGCCGACGCTGCGCGCCTCCCGGGGGATGACGAGCGGGTGGAGAGGTTCGAAGGTCCTGAGCAGGCTTCCGCGCGGCGCTGAGGAACGGTCGCTGCTGCAGCGGCGCCTCGTCAGGTTGGGCTATGCCCTCGGGCCGTCCTGCGCCAGACACTTCAACTGAAGAAGGTCGAGGGCACACGGTGCAGAGCAAGATGGACCGATCGGATGCACTGGGGTTGCTGGCGTTGGCCCTGGTCGACAAGCCGTACGAAGACGTCCTCGAGCAGGCCCTGCAGCTCATCACCGTCCACCTCGCTGGGAGCACGGCTGGTGGGCCGAGGACGAATGATCACGCCCGCTCCGGCCCCACCTCGGCCCCACCAGACCTCCCACGCTCGCGTGGTTGCTGGCCTGCATCAGGAGGTCGCAGGTGATGTCGCTGAGGTGCCGCGCGTGCATCATCAGCATCGTGACCGGATCCGGTCCGGATGGCTGGCGCCACCCGTCCAGCAGCCACAGGGCCGGGCCAGCGGCTGTGCATGGTCAGCACCGTCACCGACCCGTTGGGTGGAGTGACGGCCGGCATCGCCTCCGGT
>JBKJQQ010000023.1:0-9288 GCA_046593875.1 Mycobacteriales bacterium
GGCGGCCTGCCCCCCGAGGGGCGTGCCCGCGGTGCCGGCGTGGTCTCGTCGATCAAGGTGACGCCGCTGTCGGAGTACCCGCGCAAGGGCCGTGCGACCGGTGGCGTGCGCTGCCAGCGGCTGCTGTCCGGCGAGGCGCTGCTCGTGCTCGGCTGGGCCGGCCGCGGGCCGGCGTGGGCAGCGGCGCAGTCCGGCGACCCGGTCGAGCTGCCGGCGACCTACGGCAAGCGCGACGGCAGCGGTACGCCCGTCGAGAAGCCACCCGTCGCCGTCGGCCGCCCGCACCGGTAGGCGCGCGCGGGTCGAGATGGACACCTCCGCCCCGGCACGCCGGCGTGTCCCGGCGGAAGGGCACACCTCGACCGCGAGCCCGGTGTCGGACGTCGGCCGGCCTGGCAGGCGGCGCGGGCCCGGCGTCGGGCGGCCGTACGAAGGACCGGGTCTCAGCAGCCGATCAGGCTGACGCTGCTCCCCCGTCGGGTCTTGCGGACGTGGACCTG
The DNA here is from genome assembly GCA_046593875.1 of Mycobacteriales bacterium. GTDB lineage: Bacteria > Actinomycetota > Actinomycetes > Mycobacteriales > SCTD01 > SCTD01. Next base: position 501 of record JBKJQQ010000023.1, read on the forward strand.
CGCCGGGATCCGGGCGCGCAGCTCGGCGACGTGGCTGACCAGTCCGACGACGCGGCCGCCCTCGCGCAGGCCGTCGAGCACGTCCATGACCTCGTCGAGGGTGTCCTCGTCCAGGGTCCCGAAGCCCTCGTCGACGAACAGCGCCTCGATCCGTGTGCCGCCGGCCTCCTGCTGCACGACGTCGGCGAGCCCGAGCGCCAGAGCCAGGGCAGCCAGGAACGTCTCGCCCCCGGACAGCGTGCTCGTCTCGCGGTCCTGACCGGTCCAGCTGTCCCGGGCGAGCAGGCCAAGGCCCGAGCGCGCCCCGCCCTTGACCGCGCCGTCGGTGTGCACCAGGGAGTACCGCCCCTGGGTCATCCGCAGCAGGCGCAGGCTCGCGACCGCCGCGACCTCCTCGAGCCGGGCGGCGAGCACGAAGGACGTGAGCGTCATCTTCAGCGCGTTCGCGCCGTCGCCACGGCACAGGTCGGCCATCCGACGCACGTGCGCGGCCTGCTCCTCCAGCGGCACGAGCGCCGCCTGGGCAGCACTCAGCAGAGGCACCAGCGCGGCGACCTGCTGCAGGCGGGCAGCAGCCGCCGCCTCCGCTCCGGACGCGGCGCGGACCTGCGCGTCGGCGGCCTGCACCGCCGCAGTCGCCGCAGTGAGGTCGACCGGTCCGGTCGGCAGCCCGGCGAGCTCGGGCTCGGCCAGCACCGCCTCGACGGCGGCCCGCTCGTCGTCGGCGGCACGCAGCCGCTGCTCGGCCCCGTCGCGCCAGGTCGGAAGGCGCACCGCGGCCTGCGCCGCGGAGACGTCCGCGAAGCCCGCGGCCACGGCCGCCGCCTCGGCCAGCACGACGCTGCGCGCGGCCTCCGCGGAGGCAGCAGCAGCGATGGAGGTCGCCTCGCGCACCGCGTCGCAGGTCGCCGCCAGCGCCTCGGCCAGCGCCAGTGCGGTGGGAAGATCACAGACACCGGCCAGCTCGGCCGCGAGCCTTGCGGCGTGCGCCTGCGCCCGGCCTTCCGCCTCGGTCGCACGACGGTCGGCTGCGGTGAGCGACCCCTCCAGCCGCGCGCGCGTCGCCTCTGCGGACACCTGCGCGGCCTCGAGCCGCTCGAGCGCGGCGGTGCAGCTCGACAGCGTGCCGGCCAGGCCGCGCAGGTCCGCGAGCTCGTCCTGCACCTGCGCCCAGAGGAGGTCGAGATCGGCCTCGGCGTGGCCGGTCACGGCGAGTCGCTCGCGATGGCCGTCGGCCGTCGCGGTCTCGGCCGCCAGCCGGGCCTCGACGTCGGCGACCTGCTGGGCGGCGTGCTCGGCGGCGATGCGCGCCATGTCCTCGTCATCGCGCGTGACGCTGTCGCCGTCACCGAGGTAGGGGTCGGGGTGCGTGGTCGCACCGCACACCTCGCAGGGGGCGTCGTCCTCCAGCCGGCCGGCCAGCTCGGCGATCATCGAGACGAAGCGCGCCTCGCGCAGATCGTTCTCCTTCTCGCGCAGCGAGACCAGCGTCTCGCGCGCCAGCACGTGCTCCTCCCGGAGCTGGCCCAGCCGGCCGAGGGTGGCGGTCAGCCCGGCGGACTCGGCGCGCGCCGTCGCCAGCACAGTGGCAGACGCCTCCACCAGCGGCAGCTGCTCGGCGGCGGCCTGGGCCGACGTCACGGCCGCCCGCGCCGCCGTCCGCTGCTCCGGCAGCACGGCCAGCTGGGCCTGCACCTCGACCAGACCTGCTGTGGCAGAAGCGCTCTCGGCCAGAGCGGCGGACTGGACCTCCTGCTCGGTGGCCAGAGCTTCGGCCACCCCGCGCAGCGCCTCCAGCCTCCCGGCCCGGCGGCGAGCCTCGTCCGCAGCCTCCACCAGGACACCGAGCGGCGCGTCGACGGCCAGCCCGACCGGACCGAGCGACGCGCGCGCGACCGCCTCGGCAGACGCGGCCCGCGACGCCGCCAGCGAGCGCTCGGCCGCCTCGTCCAGCACCGCCGCGAGCTCAGCCGCCTTCGCCGCAGCCCGCAGCTCGACGCGGACGAGGTCGTGCGCGGGCAGGGCCTGCGCCAGCCGGTCGCGCGCAGCAAGGGCCCCCGCTCGACGCTGCTGCAGCGCCGCGACGCGCGCCGCCTCGTCCGCCGCCGCACGGCACGCGACGAGGGACGCCGTCGCAACGCCGGCCGCCGCCTGAGCAGAGGTCGCGGCAGCCGTGGCCTCCGTCAGCAGGACGTGCCCGTCCGCCGGCTCCACCTCGTCGACACCGGCCGCCTGGGCGAGCCGGGCCGCCAGCACGTCGAGGTCCTGCCGTGCTGCCGCGACCGCGGAGGACGTGCTGATCCGGCGCGCCACCAGCCAGTCCTCGACGGCCTTGAAGCGCTCGGTGGCGAACAGCCGCTGGAGCAGCTCGCCGCGCTTGCCGCTGTCGGCCCGCAGGAACTGCGCGAACTCCCCCTGCGGGAGCAGCACCACCTGGAAGAACTGGTCCGCGCTCATGCCCAGCAGCGGATCCAGCTCCGCTGCGGCCTCGTCGATCCGGGTCGAAACGGCCACCCACTGGCCGGCGCGCTGCTCCTCGAGCAGCACCCGCGCCTGCTCCGTGGTGGTGCCGGTCCCCCGCGCCTTGGCGCGCTCCTGCGCGGGGCTGCGGGTGATGCGCCACCGACGGCCGCCGAGCGTCACCTCGAGCTCGACCTCGGTGCGCACGAGCGGGTCCGCGTGGTCCGAGCGCAGCCGCCCGGTCTTGCCGCGCACCCCGGGCACGCGGCCGTAGAGCGCGAAGCCGATCCCGTCGAGCAGCGTGGTCTTGCCCGCGCCGGTGTCGCCGTGCAGCAGGAACAACCCGCTTTCAGCCAGCGCGTCGAGGTCGACGACCACCTCGTCGGCGAACGGCCCGAAGGCCCGCAGCCGCAGCGCGTGCGGCCTCATGCGGACGCCACCGCGAGCCGCCCCGCCTCGAGCGCCTGCGCCAGCAGCGCGCGGTCCTGCTCGCTGGCCTCGGCCTCCGGCGCCCCGCCGCGGACGTGCCGCACGAACTCCGCCACGACGTCGAGATCGTCCCGCCCGGCCACCCGGGCGCCGTAGGTCCGGTCGTCGGCGACCGCACCCAGGGGCTGCCAGTCCAGGACCAGCACGTGCGGGAAGCGGCTGCGCAGCCGCACCATCGCGTCCTCGGGCCGCACGGCGTCGGTCAGCACGACGGACAGGTAGTCGTCCTCCTGCGCCATCAGCGACGGATCGACGAGCAGCGACGGCAGCGCCCCCGTCAGCGACGACAGCCGCCGCGGCACGGGCGCCGGCACGAGCTCGACCGCACCCAGCCCGGACGCGTCCAGCGTGACCAGCCAGGAGCCCTTGACGTGGCCGGCCTCCGAGAAGGAGTAAGCCAGCGGCGAGCCGCTGTAGCGCAGGCCGTGGCGCAACACCTGCGCGCCGTGCAGGTGGCCCAGCGCCGTGTAGTCGATGCCGTCGAACAAGGACGCGCTGACGTCGCCGACGCCGCCCACCCGGATGTCGCGCTCGCTCTCGCTGAGCACGCCCGCGGACTGGCCATCGGTGACCCACGCGTGCGCGAGCACCACCGAGCGGGCCGAGCGACCAGCGAGATCGGCTCGTACGCAGGCCATCGCGCGCCCGAGCACGCCCGCGTGCCCCCGGGGCACCTCCCCGTCACCCGGCAGCAGCCCGCGGACGGCCTCCGGCTCGAGGTAGGGCAGTCCGTAGACGGCGACCTCGCCGTGCTCGTCGGACAGCAGGACCGGGCTCCCGACGCCCTGCGGCCGCGTGCGGACGTGGACGCCCGCGGCGTCCACCAGCCGGGAGGCCACTCCGAGCCGCGAGGCCGAGTCGTGGTTGCCGCTCGTGACGACCACCCGCGCGCCGGCCTCGCGCAGCCGGAACAGCGCGTCGTCGTACAGCGCCACCGCCTCCACCGACGGCACCGCCCGGTCGTAGACGTCCCCGGCCACGAGCACGACGTCAACGCGCTCGGCGCGCACGACCTCGACCAGGTGGTCCAGGAACGCGGCCTGCGCCGGCCCCAGGTCGGCGCGGTGCAGCGTGCGGCCCAGGTGCCAGTCGGAGGTGTGGAGCAGGCGCATGTCCGCACGGTAGGTCGGCCGTACGACAGTTCCCGAGCGCGACACGGCTCACCGCCGCCACACGCCGCAGCAGGCACGATGGGCCGGTGTTCGCCCACCCGTCGCGCCTGCTGGTGCTGGCCGTCCTCGCCGCGCTGGCGGTCGCGTACGTCGTCCTGCAGCTGCGCCGGCGCGGTCTGCAGCGCGCCTGGTCGCAGGACGCGCTGCGGGCCTCCAGCACGCCCCGCCGCCCCGGGCCGCTGCGGCACGTGGCCGCCGTCCTGCTGCTGGCGTCGCTCGTGGCCATGACCGCCGCCTTCGCCGGTCCGCAGCGGGAGGTGGAGGTCGAGCGGGAGCGGGCGCTGGTCGTCGTGGCCGTCGACACCAGCGCCTCGATGCTCGCGACGGACGTCGCGCCGGACCGGTGGACTGCGGCCAAGTCGGCCGCCACCGCCTTCGTCGAGGACCTGCCGGCGAACTTCGACGTCGCCCTCGTCGGCTTCGCGGGGACGGCCGGCGTGGTCGTCCCGGCGACCGAGGACGGCAGCGAGGTCACTCGGGCGATCGCGCAGCTGCAGCTGTCCGGCGGCACGGCCTTGGGCGACGCCGTGCTCGCGTCCTTGGCCGCGGCCTCCGCGCGACCGGCCGAGGTCCCCGCGGCGATCGTGCTGCTGGCCGACGGCGGGAGCACCGTGGGCACCCCGCTGGACCAGGCCGTCCGCGCCGCCATCGACGCCGGGATCCCCGTGACGACGATCGCGTACGGCACCGCGCAGGGCGTCGTCGTCCAGGACGGGCGGCGCTTCGAGGTGCCTGTCGACGAGCCGGTCCTGGCCGGGCTGGCCGAGGAGACCGGGGGCCAGGCCTACACCGCGGCCACCGCCTCGGAGCTGACCGAGGTCTACGACGGCATCCGCGGTCGGCTCAGCACCACGGTCGAGGAGCAGGACGTCAGCGCGCTCGTCGCGGGCCTTGGGCTGCTGCTGCTGACCGGAGCGGCCGTGCCCAGCCTGTTGCGCACCCGGCTGGGCTGATGCGAGGGTCACACGGCAGGCTGGCTGAAACGCCCGCCAGCGGGCAGGTCGAGCACCACCCGAGGAGGAGATGTGACCGCTGTGGACCAGGCTCCGGAGTCGACCAGCACGTTGAGCGCGTTCGCGACCGAGCTGCGCCTGAGGATCACCGAGGCCTCGACCCAGCTCGCGGCCGCCGAGGCCATGGGCGACGAGCTGCTGGCGCAGATCGCGGCCGGCGACCTGGCCGACCTGCACGCCCTCGCCGTGCGCAACGACATCGACCTGCCCTGATCCGTGGAGCTACCGGTCCTCGTCGGGGTCGCCGTCGCGGTCGCGCTGGTGACCCTGCTCGTCGGTGACCTCGCCGGCGGCATCGCGCGCGCCAAGGGCCGGTCGTACTGGGCGTTCTTCGCCTTCGCCCTGCTGCTGTGGTTCCCCGCGCTGATCACCGCCCTGCTGGTGCCGGCCCGCGGTGAGGTCCTCGCCGCGCGCGCCCCCGGCCGACCGGAGACGGCGGTGGGCGCTCTGGTCGTCCTGCTGGGGGTCGCCGCGCTGGCTGCCGGCGCCGCGGCTGCGGTCTCGTACGGCTCCTGACGCCGCCCGATCGGGTGACACGACCCCGGTCCGGACGGTCGACGCTGAAAGGGTGCAGCCAGACCCCGACGACATCGAGCCGCCGTTCGAGCACCTCGTCCACCTCTACGAGACGGAAGCGACGCTCGCCCACTGCGTGGTCGCGTTCCTGGCCCCCGGCCTCGCCGACGAGGCCTCCTTCGTCGTGGCGACGCCCGAGCACCGCCGGCTGTTCGCGCAGGCGCTCGAGGCCTGCGGCGTGGACGTCGACGCCCTGCGCCTGGAGGGTCGCTACGTCGAGCAGGACGCCGAGACGCTCCTGGCCACCTTCCTGCGCGACGGCGCCGTCGACCCGCTGGCCTTCCGGCTGTCGGTCGGCGAGCCGGTCCGCGCGCTGGCGGCCGCCCACGGACGCGTGCACGTCTACGGCGAGATGGTCGCCTGCTTGTGGGGCCGCGGCGACAGCCACTCGGCGGTCGTGCTGGAGCGCGCCTGGAACGACCTCGCCTGCGTCGCGGACTTCCGCCTGTGCTGCGCCTACCCGGCGGCGGCGATGCGCGGCGACGACGACCCGACCCACGTGCGCGAGGCAATGAGCAGCCACACCCTCGTCCTGGATTGACGGGCGCGTCTCCGTCCAGCCGCAGCCCGCGCGGGACCCCACCGGTGTCTGGGGCATCGTGGAGGCATGACCTCCGGCCCCACCCCCAGCGGCGCGGCGCTGAGCCCCGCCGCCCGTGCGCACGCGCTCGAGCAGATGGACGACCTCGTGCTGGACGTCCTGGTGGTCGGGGGCGGCGTGGTCGGCGCCGGCGCCGCGCTGGACGCCGCGACACGCGGGCTGAGCGTCGCGCTCGTCGAGGCACGGGACTGGGCCAGTGGCACGTCGAGCCGCTCCAGCAAGCTCATCCACGGCGGGCTTCGCTACCTGGAGATGCTCGACTTCCGGCTGGTCGCCGAGGCGCTGAAGGAGCGCGCCCTGCTGCTCAACCGGCTGGCGCCGCACCTGGTTCGCCCCGTGTCGTTCCTCTATCCGCTGACCGGCCGTGGGTGGGAGCGGCCCTACGTCGGCGCCGGCATCGCGCTGTACGACGCGATGGCCCTGGCGCTGGGCACCGGCAAGCCCCTCCCCCGCCACCGGCACCTCAGCCGGCGGGCCGCCCGCCGGCTCGCGCCCGCCCTCGCGCCCGAGGCGCTGGTCGGCGCGGTCCGCTACTGGGACGCGCAGGTCGACGACGCCCGCCACACGATGACGCTGGTGCGCACGGCCGCGCAGTACGGCGCGCTGTGTGCCAGCCGGACGCGTGTCGTGTCGCTGCTGCGGGAGGGCGAGCGCGTCACCGGCGCGCGGGTCAAGGACCTCGAGACCGGCCGGCTGATCGACGTGCGCGCCCAGCAGGTCGTGAACGCGACCGGCGTCTGGACCGATGACACGCAGGCGCTCGCGCAGACGCGCGGCCAGTTCCACGTGCGCGCCTCGAAGGGCGTCCACCTGCTCGTCCCGCGCGACCGGATCGCCTCCGACACCGGGCTGATCCTGCGCACCGAGACCAGCGTGCTGTTCGTCATCCCGTGGGGGCGGCACTGGATCCTGGGCACCACCGACACCGACTGGGCGCTGGACAAGAGCCACCCCGCCGTCAGCGCGCGCGACGTCGCCTACCTGCTCGAGCAGGTCAACCGCTCGCTGGTGTCGCCGCTGGTGCCCGAGGACGTGGTCGGCGTCTACGCCGGGCTGCGCCCGCTGCTGGCCGGCGAGTCCGAGCAGACCAGCAAGCTGTCGCGTGAGCACCTGGTCGGCCACCCCGTCCCCGGTCTGGTCGTCGTCGCGGGCGGCAAGTACACGACCTACCGCGTGATGGCGAAGGACGCCGTCGACGAGGCGGTGCGCGCGATGGACGGCCACCAGCCGCCGTGCGTCACCGAGCACGTCCCGCTCGTCGGCGCAGAGGGCTGGCCCGCGCTGTGGAACCGACGCCACGCACTCGCCGCGTCGAGCGGACTGCACGTGTCGCGGATCGAGCACCTGCTGCACCGGTACGGCGCGGTCGTGCACGAGGTGCTCGCGCTCGTGGCGGCGGACCCGGCGCTGCGTCAGCCGCTGCCGAGCTCGGACGACTACCTGCAGGCCGAGGTCGTCTACGCCGTGCAGGCCGAGGGCGCCCTGCACCTCGACGACGTCCTGGCGCGGCGGACCCGCATCTCCATCGAGTCCTGGGACCGCGGGGTCGAGGCGGCGCCGGTCGTCGCGCAGCTGATGGGCGACGCCCTGGGGTGGAGCGAGGAGCAGCGGGCGCGCGAGATCGAGCACTACCTCGCGCGCATCACGGCCGAGCGCGACGCGCAGAGCCAGCCGGACGACCTCACCGCCGACGCGGCACGGCTCGGCGCACCCGACATCGTCCCCCTCGCCTGAGCGCCGCTCGGCGAGCCAGCCACCTCACCCCGGCGGCGTTGCACCTGCCGCGGGTCAGACCGCTGCGCGCCGTGCCCACGCCCCGGGGTTCCGACGCAGCGAAGCTCGTCTGCCTGCACCGCTGAGCACCCAGGTCGTGAGCGTGATCACGATCGGGTCCGAGGCGGCCTCGGTCGGTGATCGCCAGCAGGGCTGTGACCTGCCGCGATGTCGTGGGGCGGGTGGGGCTCGAACCCACGACCGAGAGATTATGAGTCTCCTGCTCTGACCGGCTGAGCTACCGCCCCTGTCGCCCCATCGTCGCAGGTCCGCGCTGCGGTCGAGCCTGTGATGACATGGACCCAGGCGACGGAAGAGGGAACGGGCTGTGCGGGGGGTGCTGGGCCGGCTCGTCCTCGCCGCCGCGGCGGTCCTGGCCGTGGTCGAGCTCGGGCAGCGCAGCGAGGACCTCGCCGCCCTGTCGACCCGGGTCGACGAGCTCCCCCGCGACGCCGCCGGCCAGTTCCTGCCCTCGCGCTTCCGCGGGGACGCCGCGGGCTTCCCCGTCTTCGCCCGCGACCTGATCCCGCCGGACGCCGCCTACCGGCTGGTCCAGGGTCCGTTGGCGCCCTCCTTGCGCGGCCGGCCCACCAGGCCTGAGGAGACCTCTGCCTGCCGGGCGGGGGTGCTCACCGGCGCGGAGTACCACTGGATGACCTACCAGCTGCTGCCCCGACCGAGCAGCTGCGGCAAGGACGTCGGGT
>JBKJQQ010000162.1:0-8720 GCA_046593875.1 Mycobacteriales bacterium
GGCCGGCGCGGACGAGGCGCTCGAGGAGCTCGTCGAGATCAAGGAGTTCCTGCAGGAGCCGGCCAAGTTCCAGGCCGTCGGCGCCAAGATCCCCAAGGGCGTCCTGCTGTACGGCCCGCCCGGGACCGGCAAGACCCTGCTCGCGCGCGCCGTCGCCGGCGAGGCGGGCGTGCCGTTCTACTCGATCTCCGGCTCGGACTTCGTCGAGATGTTCGTCGGCGTCGGCGCCAGCCGGGTGCGCGACCTGTTCGAGCAGGCCAAGGCCAATGCCCCCGCGATCATCTTCATCGACGAGATCGACGCCGTCGGCCGGCACCGCGGCGCCGGCATGGGCGGCGGTCACGACGAGCGCGAGCAGACCCTCAACCAGATGCTCGTCGAGATGGACGGCTTTGACGTCCAAGGCGGCGTCATCCTCATCGCCGCCACCAACCGCCCCGACATCCTGGACCCCGCGCTGCTGCGCCCCGGCCGCTTCGACCGGCAGATCGCGGTCGACCGGCCGGACATGCAGGGCCGCAGGCAGATCCTCGAGGTGCACGCCAAGGGCAAGCCGATGGCGCCCAGCATGGACCTCGAGGTCATCGCCCGGCGCACCCCGGGCTTCACCGGCGCCGACCTCGCGAACGTCCTCAACGAGGCCGCGCTGCTCACCGCCCGCAACGGCGGCAAGCTCATCGACATGACGACGCTCGAGGAGTCGATCGACCGCGTCATGGCCGGGCCGCAGCGCAAGACGCGGCTCATGAACGACCGCGAGAAGAAGATCACCGCTTACCACGAGGCGGGCCACGCGCTGGTCGCGCACGCGCTGCCCAACACCGACCCGGTGCACAAGATCACCATCTTGCCGCGGGGTCGCGCGCTGGGCTACACGATGGTGCTGCCGACCGAGGACAAGTACTCCCAGACGCGCGCCGAGCTGCTCGACATGCTGGCCTACGCGATGGGCGGGCGCGCCGCGGAGGAGCTCGTCTTCCACGACCCGACGACTGGCGCGAGCAACGACATCGAGAAGGCCACGGCGACGGCCCGGGCGATGGTCACGCAGTACGGCATGAGCGAGAAGCTCGGCGCCGTGAAGTTCGGCCAGGAGTCCGGCGAGGTCTTCATGGGCCGCGACATGGGCCACGGCCGCGACTACTCCGAGGAGGTCGCCGCGGTCGTCGACGCCGAGGTCCGCGCGCTCGTCGAGAACGCCCACCACGAGGCGTGGGAGATCCTCGTCGAGTACCGCGACGTGCTCGACGACATGGTCCTCAAGCTGCTCGACAAGGAGACGCTCAACAAGGAGGAGGTCCTCGAGATCTTCGCCCCGATCGAGAAGCGCCCCCTGCGCGACCACCCGACGGCCAACGGCCGCCGTCCGCTGTCGCGGCGCCCGCCGGTCCTGACGCCGGCCGAGCTGGCCGTCATGGGCCCGGCCGACCTGGCCGAGCTCGAGGACCTGGCTCGCGGCCGCAAGAACGGCTCCGGGAAGGCGGCGCCGTCGCGTCGTCGCGCCCCGGCCGCTGAGCCGTCCCGCGCACGCGCCTCGGTCAACCGCACGGCGTCGTCGCCGCGCAAGGCGACCGGCACGGCGCGCGCGGCTCAGCCGACGCCGCCTCCCGCTCGGCAGTCGTCTTCCGCGCCGGCGCGGCGACGCCGCGCCACCGGCACCGACCCGGCCTCCTGACGCCCGGTCCGTTGCCGACGTACGACGCCGCGCGGGTCGAGGCAGCCGTCCGCGAGCTGCTGCTCGCGGTCGGCGAGGACCCCGACCGCGAGGGCCTCGTCGACACCCCGGCCCGGGTGGCGCGCATGTACGCCGAGGTGTTCGCCGGGCTGCACACCGACCCGGACGACCTGGTGCTGCCGCTGTTCGACGAGAAGCACGATGAGATGGTCATCGTGAAGGACATCCCGCTGTCGTCCTTCTGCGAGCACCACCTCATCCCGTGGACCGGGCACGCCGCGGTCGGCTACCTGCCGGGCAAGGACGGCCGGATCACCGGGCTGTCCAAGCTGGCCCGCCTGGTCGACCTCTACGCCAAGCGCCCGTCGGTGCAGGAGCGCGTCACCGGGCAGGTAGCCAACGCGCTGATGGACAAGCTGCAGCCCCGGGGCGCGATCGTCGTCGTCCAGGCCGAGCACCTGTGCATGTCCATGCGTGGCGTGCAGAAGCCCGGCGCCCGCACGGTCACCTCCGCCGTGCGCGGGTCCTTCAAGAGCAGCGCGGTCACCCGGACCGAGGCGATGAGCCTGATCCTCGGGCCATGACCCGCACGCTGGTGATGGGCGTCGTCAACGCCACGACGGACTCGTTCAGCGACGGCTATCCCGCCGCGGATCTCGCGGTGCAGCAGGGACTACGGCTGCTGGCCGACGGCGCGGACCTGCTCGACGTGGGTGGTGAGTCGACCCGTCCCGGCGCAGCGCGCGTGGCCGAGGACGAGGAGCTGCGACGCATCCTGCCGGTCGTGCGCGCGCTGGCCGACGCCGGAGCACGGGTGTCCGTCGACACGACCCGCGCGGCTGTCGCCGCGGCCGCGCTGGAGGCCGGGGCGCAGCTCGTCAACGACGTGTCGGGGGGGCTGGCCGACCCCGCCATGCTCCCGCTCGTGGCCGAGGCGGCCGTGCCGTACGTCGTCATGCACTGGCGGGGGCACAGCGCCGACATGCAGAGCCGGGCCGTCTACGACGACGTCGTGGCGGAGGTCTGCGCCGAGCTGCGTGAGCGACGTGACGCCGCTCTGGCGGCCGGCGTCGACGGGGCGCACATCGTGCTCGACCCCGGGCTCGGGTTCGCCAAGGAAGCGGCGCACAGCTGGGCGCTGGTGCGGGCCCTGCCGGCGCTGGTCGCCCTGGGCCACCCGCTGCTGGTGGGCGCCTCGCGCAAGGGCTTCCTGGGGTCGCTGCTGGACGGGCGGTCGGCCCCCGGCCGCGACGACGCCACGGCGGCGGTCACGGTGCTGGCCGCGCAGGCGGGGGCCTGGGCGGTCCGCGTGCACGAGGCCCGGGCGAGCGCCGACGCGGTGCGCGTCGTGGAGGCGGTCGGGTGAGCGAGGTCGAGGCGGTCGAGTTCGCGAACACCGCGATGTACGAGGCGTTCGAGTCCGCGGACGTCGACCGGATGGCCCGGGTCTGGGACGACGCCGACCCGGCGGCCGTCGTCTGCGTGCACCCCGGCTGGCCGATGCTCCGCGGCCGGGACCACGTGCTCCGGTCGTGGTCGGCGGTCATGGCGGGCACCGACTACATCCAGTTCTTCCTGACTGACGTGCACGTCAGCGTGCTCGGCGACACCGCGATCGTGACCTGCACCGAGAACGTGCTGACCGAGGTCACCGAGAGCGGGCAGGGCGGCAACCAGGTGGTCGCCACCAACGTGCTCGTCCGTCGAGCGGACGGCTGGCGCGTGCAGGTGCACCACGGCTCGCCGGTGCTGGGCCGGCTCGTCGATGGGTGAGGACCGGATCGTCCTGACCGGGTTGCGGGTGCGCGGCCACCACGGCGTGCTCCCGGTCGAGCGCGAGCACGGGCAGGACTTCGTCGTCGACGTGGTGCTGCACCTCGACACCCGTGCGGCGGCGGCCTCGGACGACGTCGGCGACACGGTGCACTACGGCGAGCTGGCCGGCCGTCTCGCCGAGGTGGTCGCGGGGGAGCCCGTCGACCTGATCGAGACGCTGGCGCAGCGACTGGCCGACACGTGCCTGTCCTACGCGCTGGTCGAACGGGTGGAGGTGACGGTGCACAAGCCGAGCGCGCCGATCCCGCTGGACGTCGCCGACGTCGCGGTGACCGTGGTCCGACCGTGACCGCCGTGCTCAGCATCGGCAGCAACCTCGGCGACCGGCTCGCCCACCTGCGGCTGGCCGTGGCAGTGCTGCAGCCGTACACCGTCTCGCCGGTCTACGAGACCGCGCCCGTCGGTGAGGTCGCGCAAGGCGACTTCCTCAACGCCGTGCTGCTGTGCGACCTCGACGCCACGAGCGCGTGGGAGCGCGCGCAGGAGGCCGAGCAGCGCGCCGACCGCGTCCGCGGCCTGCGCTGGGGACCGCGCACCCTGGACGTCGACGTCGTCACGGCCGACGGACCCGTCCCGCCCGGCCTCGTGCTGCCGCACCCCCGCGCGCACGAGCGGGCCTTCGTCCTGGTCCCCTGGTCCGACGTCGACCAGGACGCCTGCCTCCCCGGTCACGGGCCGGTCGCTGCGCTCCTCGACGCGATGGACCGGGCAGGCGTACGGGGCCGCGACGACCTGGCGCTCACGCCGTGACGCCAACCCGCCCCCGCACGCTGCTCCTGCTGGTGCTCGGCTTCGGCGTGCTGGCCTACCTCGTGGCGGCGATCGCGTACGGCTCGCTGCCGGTGCTGCCGCGCTACGCCCCCGTCAGCCTGGTGCTGCTCGCGGTGGTCGAGCTCGGCATGGCCAAGGTCGTCCGCGACCGGCTGGCCCACCGGCTCGACCCCCGCGGCCGGCCGCTCGGGCGGCCGCTGCACCCGATGCAGGTCGCCCGCGCTGCCGTCCTGGCCAAGGCATCCAGCGCGGGAGGCGGCGTGCTGCTCGGCGTCTACGGCGGGCTGCTCGCGTGGACGCTGCCGCGGCGTGACGTGCTGGCCGCCAGCGAGCGGGACAGCACGACGGCCGCCTTCTCCGCGGTGGCCTGCCTCGGGCTCGTGCTGGCGGCGCTGTGGCTCGAGCGCGCCTGCGTCCGTCCGGATGAGCCGAGGTCCCCGGCGCCGGAGTCCCTAGAGTCGGACGCATGAACGACTCCCTGGACCTGCTGTCGACCGACGAGCTGCGCCGGCGGGCGTTCGACAAGGCGGAGTCCGCGAAGGACGTCGGCTTCTTCTGGGACCTCGTCAAGCACATGCGCGCCTCGCAGACCATCGCCGGCGAGGACGGCTCGTCCGGCGCCATCACCGGCAGCATCACCGAGCTGGTGCACCTGGTGCGCGAGCTGATGGGCAAGGAGCCGCTCGGCGACGACGAGCCGCTGCTGCGCGCCCGCTTCCTCGACTACCTCGGCGACTGAGCTGGTGACGCAGGAGTTCCGCCACGGGCCCGGGCCGTCGTTCGAGCGTCGGCCGGTGGAGGCCCACCCGGCTCGCCCCTTGACAGCGGCCCCGTAGAGGGCCACCTTCTCGTTCGGTCGATCGACCGAATCAGGAGGCGGCGGTGGCGCGAGCGCTCGGCACCACCCGCGAGCTCATCCTCGACGCGGCGCACGCCGGCCTGCTCACCGCCGGGTACGCCGGGCTGTCGACCCGCAAGGTCGCCCTCGGTGCGGACGTCCCGCTGAGCCAGCTGCACTACCACTTCGGGGGCAAGCAGCAGCTGATCCTCAGCGTGCTGGCCCGGGAGAACGCCCGGCTGCTCGAACGGCAGGCCGGCATGTACGGCCAGGAGCGCCCGCTCTGGGTGCGCTACGAGCAGGCCTGCGACTTCCTCGACGAGGACCTGGCCTCCGGCTACGTGCGGGTGCTCCAGGAGATGATCGCGGCCGGCTGGGCGAACGCCGAGATCGCCGCCGAGATCCGCGCCCTGCTGCAGCGGTGGTTCGACCTGCTCACCGCCGTGCTGACCGCGGCGCAGGAGCAGGGCCTGCAGCTGGGGCCCTTCCTCCCGCGCGAGGCGGCGACCCTGCTCGGCCTGCAGTCCATGGGCGGCGAGGCGCTGCTGCTGCTCGGCCTCGAGGGGGAGCGGGTGCCGGTGCGCGCGGCGCTGCGCCGGGTGGGGGAGCTGATCAGACAGGCCGAGACGGGGGGAGCGTCATGAGAGCCATCGAGCCGGTGCAGGCCGGGTTCGTGGAACGGGCCGGGGCCCGCATCGGGTACGAGGTCTTCGGCGAGCAGGGTCGGCCGACCCTGCTGCTGATGCCGACCTTCGCGATCGTCCACTCCCGCATCTGGAAGATGCAGGTGCCCTACCTCGCGCGGCACTTCCGGGTCATCAGCTGGGACGGGGTAGGCAACGGGCGGTCGGACCGTCCTGTCGACCGGTCCCGCTACAGCGCCGCGGAGCACGCGGCCGATGCGTTCGCCGTGCTGCAGGAAGTGGGCGCGTCCAGCGTGATCGTGCTGGCCGCCTCGATGGGGACAGACCGCAGCCTCGTGCTGGCGACCGAGCATCCCGAGGCCGTCCAGGCGATGGTGCTGATCGGTCCGAAGACCCCGCTGGGGTCACCGATGTGCGACGACGCGGTGAGGGCCTTTCAGAGCGGCGACCGGGACGCGTTCGCCGACGTCTTCATGCGGTCGGTGTTCAACGAGCCGCACTCCAGCAAGGCGGTGGAGGACGGCAAGGGCTGGGCGAGCGAGACCTCCATGCAGGTGCTCCTCAACGCCTCCCTCATCGAGGGGAGGGACGCGGAGGACTTCCGCGCCCGCGCTGCCGCGGTGCTCTGCCCGGTCCTCGTGGTGACCGGCGACAACGACCTGGTCACGCCGGAGGACCACGCCCGCGCGCTCGTGGACGCCGTCGGCGACAACGCCTCGCTGCTCGTCGTCGAGGGCGGCGGGCACACCCCGATCGTGCGCGACTGCGTGCGCGTGTCTCTGGTCGTGCGCGAGTTCGTCGAGCGGCTGCACCCGCGACCGGTCGCCAGGGAACGCCGTTGGACCCGCGCCACCGCCCGCCGCCGGCGCGCGCTGTTCCTGTCAGCCCCCATCGGACTCGGTCACACCCGGCGCGACATGGCGGTCGCCCATGAGCTCCGGCAGCTGCGGCCGGACCTCGAGATCGACTGGCTGGCCTCCGATCCCGTGACCCGCGCCCTGGAGGCCGGGGGCGAGCGCGTGCACCCGGCCAGCGCCTGGCGCGCCTCGGAGTCGGCGCACTTCGAGGCGGAGGCGCACGGCCACGACCTGCACGCCTTCCAGGCACTTCGCCGGATGGACGAGATCGCCGCACGCAACTTCATGGTGCTGCACGACGTGCTCGCCGACGACACCTACGACCTCGTCGTCGCGGACGAGGCCGCCGAGGTGGACCACTTCCTGCACGAGAACCCCGAGCTGAAGCGGACGGCCTACGCCTGGCTGACCGACTTCGTCGGCTGGGTGCCGATGCAGGACGAGGAGGCCTGGCTCACTGCGGACTACAACGCCGAGATGGTCGAGCAGATCGCCCGCTACCCGCGCCTGCGGGACCGCTCGATCTACGTGGGCAACCCCGAGGACCTGGTGACCGACCCGCTGGGTCCGGACCTGCCGACGATCCGCGCGTGGACCGAGGAGCACTTCGACTTCCCCGGCTACGTCACCGGCACGCGGGCCTACGACGAGCAGGAGCGGCAGGACCTGCGGGAGCGGTTCGGCTACCGCGACGACGAGGTCGTCTGCCTGGTGACCGCGGGCGGCACGGCCGTCGGGGGCAGCCTGGTGGGGGCTGCCCTGCAGGCGTTCCCGTACGCCGCCAAGAAGCTGCCCGGACTGCGGATGGTCGTCGTCGCCGGCCCGCGGCTCGATGCCTCGGCGCACGCGCTGCCTCCCGGCGTCGAGGTCCGCGGCTACCTGCCCGATCTGGACCAGCACCTGGCGGCCTGCGACATCGCCCTCGTGCAAGGCGGTCTGACGACCTGCATGGAGCTCACGGCCAACCGGCGGCCGTTCCTGTACTTCCCGCTGGCGAACCACTTCGAGCAGCAGCGGCACGTGGCCCACCGGCTCGACCGCTATCGCGCCGGGCGCCGTCTGCAGCTGGCTGACGTGGGACCGGAGGACATCGCCGACGCACTGGTGGCCGAGCTGGCGGAGCCCGTGGACTACCTGCCCGTCGAGACCGACGGGGCGGCCCGCGCGGCGGCACTGCTCGCCGAGCTGATCTGACCCGAGCGCGACCGCGCGCGGGACGACAAGGGGAGGAACGACCATGACCACGAGCACGCGAGCACCGCTGCGCGTCCGGCCGATGGACGAGCCGGATGAGCGGAGGGAACCGCCGCTGGCGACGATCGACGTCACGACGCTCGACGGGATGACGATCATCCGCATCGTGGCCCAGCCCGGCTGGCGCTGGTCCACCAGCATGGGCCCGTCGGCTGGGACCGCGACCTGCCAGCTGGCCCACATCGGCTACGTCATCAGCGGCCGGCTGCACATCGTCAGCGACGACGGCAGCGAGGGCGAGATCACGGCCGGTGACGCCTGGGCCCTGGACGCCGGTCACGACGCCTGGGTGGTGGGCGACGAGCCGGTCCACTTCCTCGAGGTGGCCTCGGGCTAGCGCGGAGCTATCCGAGGCCCGCCAGCCGGAGCAACGCCGTCGTGGCCGCCGCGACGATCACGGCGGGCAGGACGGTGGTGCCGCGCAGGAGCAGCAACCCTGCGACGGCGACCCCCGCGGTGTCGGCCCCGATCCGGAGCCGCGGCCCGTCGGCGGCTGCCGAGGTGATGACCAGCGCGGCGAGCAGCGCTGGGGCGAGCAGCAGGACGACGCGCGAGAACGCCGCCGGCAGCTCGCGGTTGCCGAGCAGCGCCGGCCCGATCCCCTTGATGGTGAAGGTGACCAGCGCGACGAGCGCGATGGTCGTCCAGACCTTCACGAGCCGCGCAGCCCGACGAGCGCCGCGCAGGAGGCGACGAGCACCGGCACGCCGACGGGGGTGGCCGGCACCAGCGCGAGCGCCAGCGCCGCGCCGGCCAGGGCGACGCCCAGCGAGGTGCGCGTCCCCTTGCGCAGCTCGGCGATCAGCAGCGCGAGGAAGAACGTCGGGAAGATCGCGTCCAGGCCC
>JBKJQQ010000269.1:0-7432 GCA_046593875.1 Mycobacteriales bacterium
CCTGCCGGGCCACAGCAGCGGACAGCTCGCCGTCGGCCGTGTCGATGCCCGCCACGGTCGTACGGCGACCGGACGGCAGCACCACGACCTCGTCACCGACACGAAGTGTGCCGCTCGCCAGGGTGCCGGCGTAGCCGCGGTAATCGGGGCGCTCGGTCGACATCGGGCGGATGACGTACTGCACCGGGAAGCGGGCCGGGCCGGCCTCGCCGTGGTCGCGCGCGACGGAGACCTGCTCGAGGTGCTCGAGCAGCGCAGGCCCGTCGTACCAGGGCATCGACTCGCTGCGGTGCACCACGTTGTCGCCCTGCAGGGCGGCCATCGGGATGGGCGTGACGTCGGCCAGGCCGACCTCGTCCGCGACCTCTGCGAAGGCCCTGACGATGGCGTCGAAGACGGCCTCGTCGAAGTCCACGAGATCCATCTTGTTGACCGCCAGCACGACGTGCGGCACGCGCAGCAGGCCGGACAGCGCCGCGTGCCGGCGGGTCTGCTCGATCACCCCCTTGCGCGCGTCGACGAGCACCAGCGCGAGGTCCGCGGTCGAGGCGCCGGTGACCATGTTCCGCGTGTACTGCACGTGGCCAGGGGTGTCGGCCACGATGAACGACCGGACCGGTGTGGAGAAGTACCGGTAGGCGACGTCGATCGTGATGCCCTGCTCGCGCTCGGCCCGCAGGCCGTCGGTGAGCAGCGCGAGGTTGGTGTAGTCGTCGCCGCGGTCGGCGGAGGTCCGCTCGACCGACTCGAGCTGGTCCTGGAAGACCGACTTGCTGTCGTAGAGCAGCCGGCCGATGAGCGTCGACTTGCCGTCGTCGACGGAACCGGCGGTGGCGAAGCGCAGGAGGTCAGCCACTAGAAGTACCCCTCCTTCTTCCGGTCTTCCATGGCCGCCTCGCTCGCGCGATCGTCCGCGCGCGTCGCCCCGCGCTCGGTCAGCCGCGTGACGGCGACCTCCTCGACGACCTCCTCTGCCGTGCGCGCCGGCGAGGACACCGCACCGGTGCAGGAGGCGTCACCGACGGTGCGGTAGCGCACGACCTGCGTGCTGACGACCTCGCCGTCGCGCGGCAGCGAGTGCGGCGTGACGCCGAGCAGCATGCCGTCGCGCTCGAACACCTCGCGCTCGTGGGCGAAGTAGATGTCCGGCACCGCGATGCGCTCGCGCGCGATGTAGCGCCACACGTCGAGCTCGGTCCAGTTCGACAGCGGGAAGACGCGGATGTGCTCGCCCGGGGCGTGCCGGCCGTTGTAGAGGTTCCACAGCTCGGGTCGCTGGTTCTTCGGGTCCCACTGGCCGAAGGCGTCGCGGAAGCTGAAGAAGCGCTCCTTGGCGCGGGCCTTCTCCTCGTCGCGGCGCGCTCCGCCGAAGACGGCGTCGTACCGCCCCTCCTCGATCGCGCGCAGCAGCGTCGTCGTCTGCAGGGGGTTGCGCAGTCCGCCGGGGACCTCGACGCTGCGGCCGGCATCGATGTCGTCCTGCACCTTGGCGACGACCAGGCGAGCACCCAGCTCGTCGGCGCGGCGGTCGCGGAAGGCGAGCACCTCGTCGAAGTTGTGGCCGGTGTCGACGTGCACGAGCGGGAACGGGATGCGGGCCGGCCAGAACGCCTTGGTCGCCACGTGCAGCATGACGATGGAGTCCTTGCCACCGCTGAACAGCAGCGCCGGCCGCTCGAACTCCGCGGCCACCTCGCGCATCACGTGGATGGCCTCGGCCTCGAGCAGGTCCAGCTGCGACAGGCCGACCTCGACCGACGTCATGCGACCCCCCGCTCGCGCAGGAGGGCGACCAGCTGGTCGACCGACTGCTCGAGCGTCTGCTCGTGCGTGGGGATGCGCGCGTCCGGCGTCTCCGGTGCCTCGTAGGGCGCGTCGACGCCGGTCAGGCCGGACAGCTCACCACTGCGCTGCTTGGCGTAGAGGCCCTTCACGTCGCGCTCGCTGCAGACGTCGACGGGCGTGGCGACGTGCACCTCGAGGAAGCCCGCTCCCCTGCCCTCGTGCAGCGCACGCACGTCGGCGCGGGTCGCGGCGAACGGGCTGATGACGCTCGCGAGCACCAGCACGCCGTGCTTGGCGAGCGTCGCGGCGACCCAGCCGATGCGCAGCACGTTGGTGTCTCGGTCCTCGCGGCTGAAGCCCAGCCCCTTGGACAGGAACTCGCGCACCTCGTCGCCGTCGAGCAGCTCGACAGCGTCCATGCCCTGCTCGCGCAGCCGTGCGGCCAGCGCGGTGGCCAGCGTGGTCTTGCCGGCGCTGGGCAGGCCGGTCAGCCAGACGGTGGTGCCGAGCGCGGTGCGCACACGGACAGCGGTCATGACGTCGTTGCTCCTTCAGACAGGTGTTCCGGGGGTGGTGCAGGCGCGCGAGAAAGCGGACTACGCGACCCGGAGACAGACGGCACTCGCGACGCGCTGCAGGTCCACATGCAGCCGCGCGACGAGGAAGGAGCCGGTCATGGCATCAGGGTTGCACAAGTGCCGACGGGCACCTGTGTCACGCTTGACCGCATGTCCGCCCTGCTGACCTCCCGCCTGCACGTCGACCTGCAGCGGACCAGCAGCGCCATCTGTTCGCCGGCGTAAGACCGGCCAAGCGCGGCGTACGCGCACCTCCCCCGAAACATCAGGAGACATCCATGCCCGCCATGCGCGGACAGGGTCAGTGGGCGCTCGGCTACCGCGAGCCGCTCAACGCCAACGAGCAGGCCAAGAAGGACAGCAATCCGCTGACGGTCAAGCAGCGGATCCTGGACATCTACGCCAAGAACGGCTTCGACTCGATCGACGGTGGCGACCTGCGCGGCCGGTTCCGCTGGTTCGGGCTCTACACCCAGCGGGCCGACGGCATCCCCGGCGGCAAGACCGCCGTGCTGGAGCCCGAGGAGCTCGAGGCGCCGTACTTCATGCTCCGCATCCGCATCGACAGCGGACGCCTCACCAACGACCAGCTGCGCACGATCGGCGAGGTTGCGACGGAGTACGGCCGCGACGTGGCCGACATCACCGACCGCCAGAACGTGCAGCTGCACTGGGTCCGCATCGAGGACGTGCCGGCGATCTGGGAGCGGCTCGACGCCGTCGGTCTGGACACCACCGAGGCGTGCGGCGACTGCCCGCGCGTCATCGTCGGCTGCCCGCTGGCAGGCGTCGACGGCCACGAGATCCTCGACGCATCGGGTGTTCTCGAGGAGGTCCGCGCCCGCTACATCGGCGATCCGGCCTTCTCGAACCTCCCCCGCAAGTTCAAGACCTCGATCTCCGGCTGCTCCGTGCACTGCACGAACCACGAGATCAACGACGTGGCATTCGTCGGCGTGCAGCTCGAGGACGGCACGGTCGGGTACGACGTGTGGGTCGGCGGCGGGCTGTCCACCAACCCGAAGCTCGCGCTGCGCCTCGGCGTCTTCGTCGAGCCGGCGCGCGTCGCCGAGGTGTGGGCCGGCGTCTGCTCGGTGTTCCGCGACTACGGCTACCGCCGCTCGCGCATGCACGCCCGGCTGAAGTTCCTGCTCGCCGACTGGGGCGCCGAGAAGTTCCGTCAGGTGCTGCAGGACGAGTACCTGGAGTCGCCGCTGCCCGACGGGCCGCCGCCGGCCACACCGCCGTCGCCGGACCGCGACCACGTCGGCGTGCACGAGCAGCGGGACGGCCGCAACTACGTCGGTGCCGTCCCGCGCGCCGGGCGCACGAGCGGCGCGCAGCTCACGCGCGTCGCCGAGCTCGCCGCGCTCTACGGTGACGGCCAGGTGTCGACCACCGCCCAGCAGGGGCTCGTCCTCCTGGGCGTCCCGGACGAGAACGTCGAGCCGCTGGTCGCCTGCCTCGAGGCCGAGGACCTGCGGGTGACCCCGTCGGTGTTCCGCCGGGGCATGCTCGCCTGCACCGGCCTGGAGTTCTGCAAGCTGGCCATCGTCGAGACCAAGGCCCGCTCGGTCGACATCTACAGCGAGCTCGAGAAGCGGCTGCCCGACTTCGACGAGCCGCTCACCATCAACGTCAACGGCTGCCCCAACTCGTGCGCGCGCTTCCAGACCGGTGACATCGGCTTGAAGGGCTCGATCGTCGACGGCGAGGAGGGCTTCCAGGTACACCTGGGCGGACGGCTCGGCGAGGACGCCGGCTTCGGTCGGAAGTCCCGTGGTCTCAAGGTGACCGGTGACGGCGCCGTCGACTACGTCGAGCGGCTGCTCCGCTCCTACCTCGACCACCGCGCCGAGGGCGAGCGCTTCGCGACGTGGGCGCGGCGGGCGGACGAAGCGCTGCTCAAATGACCTCGCGGTGACAGAGCGGGCGGCGCCGATGTACTGCCCGTACTGCGGCGAGGAGGACATCCGGCCGTGGGGCGACGACCCGGACAAGGGGCACGCCGACTGGCGCTGCGAGGCCTGCCTGCGCGCCTTCACGGTCCGCTACAAGGGCCTGACCGGCCCGAGCTGAGCCACCTCGATCCGTCGCGCTTGTCCGTCCCCAGCAACATCATCGGAGCCACTTGATGTTGCTGCGGGCGGACAAGCGGACAGGGCTGGTCAGACGTGCAGGCCGCACTCGGTCTTGCTCGTGCCCGCCCAGCGGCCGCTGCGCGGGTCCTCGCCCGGCGCGACCCGGCGGGTGCACGGCGCGCAGCCGATGGACGGGTAGCCGTCGTAGGCCAGCGGGTTGACGAGCACGCCGTGCTCGGCGATGTAGGCGTCGACGTCAGCCGCGGTCCACGCAGCGATCGGGTTGACCTTCACCATCTCACGCTTGGCGTCCCACTCGACGACGCCGATGTCGGCGCGGGTGCTGGCCTCGTCGCGACGGATGCCGGACGCCCAGGCCGTGTAGTCGGCGAGCCCGCGCGCGAGCGGCTCGACCTTGCGCAGGGCGCAGCAGGCGTTGGGGTCGCGCTCGAACAGCCGCGGCCCGTGCGCCTCGTCCTGCTGCGTCACGGTGAGCAGCGGCAGCATCGTGCGGACGTTCACGTCGTAGACCTGCGCAACCGCGTCGCGGGTGCCGATCGTCTCGGCGAAGTGGTAGCCGGTGTCGAGGAACAGCACGTCCACGCCGGAGGCCACCGTGCCGACGAGATGGGCGAGCAGGCCGTCGCCCATCGAGGACGCGATGACGAAGCGGTCGCCGAACGTGTCGACGGCCCAGCGCAGGACGTCCTGCGCCGACGCGCCCTCGAGGTCGCGACCGGCCTGCTCCGCAAGCGGCTTCAGCTCCACGTCCAACCCCAACACCGGGGTACGGGAAGCTCTTCCGGGGCACACGGGCAGCATGACCCGCGCCCTCTCCGCCCTGCTCCTCGCGCTGGGACTGCTGCTGACCGGCGGCTGCAGCAGCGACCAGTCCGGTGACAGCAACCCGGACTCGCAGGTCGACGAGGCTCCCGGCAGCGACGACGACGCCACAGAGGACTCGGGGAGCCCCTCCTACTGAGCCGTGGCACCCTGACCCACGTGCACCCGTCGGCGTGTGAGGCGGTCCCTGCCCTGGTCACGCTGCACCTGTGGCACGTGCCGTCGCGCGGCGTCCCGGGTGCGGTGCTCCGGATGGGGCGCGACCGGGGGCGGGTGCGCCGCACGCCGGGGCTGCGCTTCGCCAAGCTGCTCGGCACCGGCGACGGCCGCACTTTCACCGTCCGCGACGCCGACCCGCTGCGGTGGGGGCTGCTCGCCACCTGGACCGACGCCGCGGCGGCCGAGGCCTTCGAGCAGGGCGCCGTCGTCCGGTCCTGGGAGCGCGCCGCGGACGAGTCGCTCCGGCTGGACCTGCGCCCGATCGCGTCCCGCGGCACCTGGAGCGGGCGCGCGCCCTTCGGCGAACCCGTCCCCGTGCGCTCCGAGGGGCCGGTCGCGGCGCTGACCCGTGCGCGCCTGCGAGCGAGCGCGGCGCCGGGCTTCTGGCGGTCCGTGCCGCCCGTGTCGGCCGACCTGCAGGACCGACCCGGCCTGCGGGCCGCGGTCGGGATCGGCGAGGCGCCGGTCGGCCTGCAGGGGACGTTCAGCCTGTGGGACTCGGCCGCCGCGCTGAAGGACTTCGTCCGCGACCCGGCGCACGCCGCCGTCGTGGCCCGTACCGAGCCCGAGCGCTGGTACGCCGAGGAGCTGTTCGCCCGCTTCGACGTCGTCGGTGGCCGCGGCACGTTCGACGGACGGGACCTGCTCGCGTGACGGTCGAGCTGGTCTCGCTGACCCGCGCGGAGCTCGGCGCCCGGGTGGACGAGGTGCTCGAGGTCTACGCCGAGGCGATGGAGGTGCCCCACGCGACGGCGCGCTCCCGTCGCTCGATCATCGCGGCCCACCTGCACCGGACCGGGCTGCGCGCGGTCGTCGCCGAGGACGCCGGACGCATGGTCGGCGTGGCCTACGGCTACGTCGGCGGGCCGGGCCAGTGGTGGCACGACCAGGTGCAGGAGGCGCTCACGCCCGTGCAGGCGCGCACCTGGCTGGACGGCTCCTTCGAGGTCTGCGAGCTGCACGTGCGACCGGCGCAGCAGGGCGCCGGGCTCGGCCGCGACCTGCTCGCCGCCCTGCTGTCCGGACTGCCGTGCCGGACCGCCGTGCTCACGACCCCCGACACCGAGACGCGGGCGCGTGCCTTCTACCGCGCCGGCGGTTGGGTCGACCTGCGCCGCGACCTGCGCTTCCCCGGCGACCCGAGGACCTTCGCCGTGCTCGCGCTCCGCTTAGGCTCGCCTGCGTGACCGATCGCGCTGTCGTGGTGGGTGCCGGGCACAACGGGCTCGTCGCCGCCTGCTACCTCGCCAAGGCGGGCCTGGACGTCGAGGTCGTCGAGCGCGACACCGTCGTCGGTGGCGCGGTGAGCACCGTCGAGCGCTTCCCCGGCTACCGGATGGACCGCGGCTCGAGCGCCCACATCATGGTCCGGCACACCGGGATCGTGGAGGACCTCGACCTGGTCGCCGCCGGCCTGGAGTACCAGGACCTCGACCCTTGGGGCTTCGCCCCTTTCGGCGAGCAGGGCATCCACTTCCACGTCGACCTGGACCGCACCTGCGCCTCCATCGAGGCGGTCTGCGGCACCCGCGACGCCGACGCCTACCGCGCCTTCGTCCTGGACTGGTCGGCCCGCAACATCCGCGTCTTCCAGGCCTTCCAGGGCGCGCCGACGATGAGCCACCTCGGCCGCACCCTCTGGGGCGTCGGCAAGTCGACCGGCCTGGACGGCATGGAGCTGTCCCGCCAGTTCCTCACCAGCGCCGACTCGCTGCTCGACGAGCACTTCGAGGACGAGCGGCTCAAGACCGCGCTCGCGTGGATGGGCGCGCAGTCCGGGCCACCGACGCACGAGGTCGCCACGGCCGACCTGGTCGGCTGGAACACCGTGATGCACCTGCTGCCCCCGGGGCACCCCAAGGGCGGCAGCGGGATGCTCAGCGAGGCGCTGCAGACGCGCCTGGAGTCCTACGGCGGACGGGTCCG
>JBKJQQ010000050.1:0-5201 GCA_046593875.1 Mycobacteriales bacterium
GCCGACGACCTGCGCCGCGACGCCGTCGGCGAGGAGGTGACGTTCGTGGTGAACCGCAACATCAACTTCACCAACGTCTGTTACACCGGCTGTCGCTTCTGCGCGTTCGCCCAGCGACGTACCGACGCCGATGCCTACACGCTGTCGCTCGACGAGGTGAGCGAGCGGGCCAGTGAAGCCTGGAACGTCGGTGCGACTGAGGTCTGCATGCAGGGCGGCATCGACCCGGCCCTGCCCGGCAGTGCCTACCTCGACCTGGCCCGGGCGGTGAAGTCCGGCGCACCAGGGCTGCACCTGCACGCCTTCAGCCCGATGGAAGTCGTCAACGGCGCGGCCCGGATGAGCCTGTCGATCAAGGAGTTTCTGACTGCCGTGCACGAGGCCGGCGTGGACTCGCTGCCCGGCACGGCGGCAGAAATCCTCGACGACGACGTGCGGTGGGTGCTCACCAAGGGCAAGCTCCCGACGGCCCAGTGGAACGAGGTCGTCACCACCGCGCACTCCCTGGGCATCCCGACGACGAGCACGATGATGTACGGCCACGTCGACCAGCCGCACCACTGGGTCGCGCACCTCCAGCTCCTGGCCCGGTTGCAGGGCGAGACGGGGGGCTTCACCGAGTTCGTGCCGCTGCCGTTCGTGCACACCTCGGCGCCGCTCTACCTCGCCGGCGTCGCCCGGCCCGGTCCGACCGCGCGCGACAACCGCGCCGTCCACGCCGTGGCCCGACTCATCCTGCACGGACGCATCGACCACGTGCAGTGCTCGTGGGTGAAGCTCGGTCCGGAGCAGTGCGGCCAGGTGCTGCGCGGCGGCGTGGACGACCTGGGCGGCACCCTCATGGAGGAGACGATCAGCCGGATGGCCGGGTCGTCGTACGGCTCGCGCAAGTCGGTCGAGGAGCTCGAGCAGATGGTGCGCGACGCCGGGCGGACAGCCCGGCAGCGGACGACGACCTACGGCGAGGTGCCCGAGGAGCGGTGGCGCGCCGCGCGCACCGATCGGCGCGCGCTCCCCCTGCTCGGCTGAGCCCTCGGCCGATCGTCGTCAGGCGATGCGCCGGACCCGGTTCACGGTCAGGCCGCGCTCGTCCAGCAGCTCGGGGATCCGGGCGGCGAACGACGTCAGGTGCGGGGCCGACAGGTGCGTGTCGAGGTCCGCGTCGGACGCCCAGTTCTCGTGGAGCAGGAACCGACCACGCGGCCGTGTCCTACGTCGCGGAGCCCAAGGGGGCCCGCCGCCGAGCTGGACGACGCGCAGCGCGCCGTGCTGCGAGAGTGCCCCACGCGAGCAGCAGACACGCAGCGCGGTGCCAACCACGCGCACTCGGTCTGGCGCGACCCGTCCGCCGACGTGGGGCTGGACGTGCTGGCGCGGCAGCGCACGACCCACCACTGACCCCGGCGGCGTCGTCCGTGCGCCGCGCCGATCGCGTGCCGCAGGCTCCCCCTTGCGCGTGGCTGCCGCCACTACGCTGCGCTCACCTCGAGGCTGGGAGTTGGTCGTGAGCACCGCAGAGTACCCGGACGCCCTGACGCGCCGGATCGAGCAGCTCGCCGCGGCCTCGAACGACGAGCCGGAGAGCGAGAGCGCCGCCGTCGCCGCGCTCATCGGCGCGCTGCGTGCCGAGATCGGCGCCGTGCGAGCAGAACTGGGCTCACTGCGCTCGGAGACCGGCGCCGTCCGCAGCGACCTCGACGGGCTGGGCGGCCGGCTCACCGGCTCGGTCGCCGCGAGCCGCAGCGAGACCGGCACGCTCGTGCGCCGCGTGGCCGAGCTGGCCACTCGCATCGACGGCGTCGGCGGGCGGGTGGACGACGTCCGCAACGGCCTGCCCAGCCTGTCGCGCGAGCTGCGCGAGGGTCTGGCCGAGGTGCCCACCCGGACGGGCGAGCGGATCGACCAGCTCACCGACCGGCTGACCGACGCCGTCGGCAGCCGGGTCGACGGGGTCGCGCAGCAGATCGCTGACCGCGTCGACGCCGTGCTGACCCGGGAGGCCGAGACCGCGGCCGATGCGCAGGGTGCGCTCGAGGACGCGCGCGGTGCGCTGGAGAGCCGGCTGGCCGTCCTGGAGGACGCCCTCGACGGGCTCTGCGAGCGGATCGAGGCGCTCGCCCGCGACGGTGCCAGCACGACGACCAATCTGCTCAGCACCCTGACCGGCACCGTCCGCGACCTCGACCGCCGGATCGCCGACGAGGGGCGCGACTCCGCGGACCTGCTCGTCGGGCGGCTGCGCGACGTCACCGAGACCCGGCTGTCGGAGCTGGAGACCACGGTCTTCGACCGGCTCTCCGACGCGCTCCGGATCCGCAACGACGAGCTGCGCCGCGACGTGCTCGCTGCGCTCGAGTCGTCCCGTACCGAGACGGCCGAGAACCGCGAGGCCATCGGCGAACTCGCCGCCACCGTGCGGAGCGCGCTCGACGGCTTCGGCTCGGTGCTCGACCGCTCCCTCGGCAGCCTCGGCGGCTCGGTCATCAGCGCCCTGGGCGAGGGGCGCGAGCAGTCGCGCGGTGAGCTCGAGGAGCTGGCATCGCGGTGGACGGGGGCCGTCGCTGCGCTGCGCGCGGACCTCGTGGGCCGCGACGACGTCGCGGCCGGTCAGCTGGCCGGGCTGCAGACCTCGGTCGAGTCGCGCATCGAGGCCGTGCGGTCGCAGGTGACCGCAGCCATGACGACGCTCCGCACCGACGTCGCGGGTGAGATCGGCTCCCTGGCGCCGCGTCTCGAGGACATGCACATCGCGGGCACGGCGACCGGTGAGGCACTGCGCTCCCTGCGCACCGAGGTGACCGGGTCCGTCGAGGAGCTGCGCGAGCGGCTGATCGCGACGACGGGGGAGTCGGTCGAGCAGCTCCGCGGCGCCATGACGGAGACCCGTACCGGTGTCGACGAGACGACGCGCGCCCTGCGCGACGAGCTGCTGGCCCGGATCGAGGAGCAGTACGACGCCGTCGTCACGCGGTTGGGCGAGCTGGCCGCCGACGTCACCGGGACCACGGGCGCGACCCGCGAGTCCGGCGAGCGGCTGGCCGCTCTGGCGACCACCAGCGACGAGGTGCAGCGGACCCTCGACGAGCTGCGCGGCACCGTCGACACGTCGACGACGGCTCTGCGCACCGACCTGCTGGCGCGGGCGGACGAGCAGCTCGAGCAGCTGGGCGAGCGGTTCACCGCGCTGCGGGCCACGGTCGAGGCGCGGGTCGAGGCCCTCGAGACGACGGTCCGGTCGCGCAACGCGGCGCTGGAGGCCACCGTCGGCGAGCGCACCTCGGCCGTCTCGCAGGACGTCGCCGCACGCGTGACCGAGTTGTCCGAGCTGCTGGGCGATCGCACGACCCGGCTCTCCGACGACGTCACCGGCCGCCTGTCCGGGCTGGAGACCACCGTCACCGGCGGGCTCGAGGGCGTCGGCGGCCGGGTCGACCAGCTCGGCGCGACCGTCGGGGCGAGCAAGGACAGCACCCGCGAGGCAGGGGAGCGCCTGCTCGCGCTGTCCGACCGGGTGCGCGAGCAGCGCGAGCAGCTCGAGGAGCTGCTCGACCGGGTCCGGGACGACGTCGTCGAGGCGACCCGCGACCTGCGCAAGGAGCTGATGCAGCGGACGGCGGAGCAGGTGGCGTCGCTCAACGAGCGCCTCACCGTCCTCGACACCACCGTCGACGAGACCACGGCCGACGTCGTGGAGCGCCTGGCCGCGATGGACAAGACCGTCGAGCGCGCGGCGGAGGCGACGCAGCGGTCGACGGAGGGACTGGCCTCGCTGGAGGGGGCGTCCGGCTCGCTGCAGGAGACCGTCCAGGGCTTCCGGTCGGAGTGGCCGACGCGGACCTTCGAGGTCGTGCAGGGCGCCAAGGCCGTGGCCGAAGGCGTCGTCAACGAGGTCCGGACCGAGGTCGAGGCGCAGCTCGAACGGGTGCGCGGGGAGCTCGCCCGCGCCACCGAGGGGGTCGAGGGGGCCCGGGCAGGTCTGGACTCCGGGACCGACCGGCTGTCGCGCGCCGGCAAGGTGCTGGTCGCCTACCTGGAGCAGCGGGACCGGCTGCTGGAGGCCGACCGCGACCGCGTGCTGCACGAGGTGCTGGACTCCTTCGCCGCCGGGCTGTCGGCCAAGGAGCGCACCGCGCTGGCCAGTCGCGTCACGGACGCCGTGTCGCGGCGGCGCGATGCGCGTGACGCCGAGCGCTTCCGCAGCGCCGTCGGCCAGCCGGTGTCGCCGGTCACGGACGTGCCGGAGGACCTCAGCAAGCTCATGCCGGACGACGCCGCCACGGCCGCGGCGGCACGGGCGGCGAAGGCGCGTCGCGCCGAGGCGGCGGCTGCACCTGCGCCGGCTGCACCTGCACCTGCGCCCGCGGCACCTGCACCGGCGGCCGGGCCGTCCTCGCCGGCCAAGCGGCCGGCGAAGGCCGTGAGCGCCGCGCCGCCCCGCAAGGGGGCGACGGCCAACGCGGTCTCCGGTGCTGTGGCCGGTCCGGCGAAGGTGTCGCCGTCCAAGGGCGTGCCGTCGAAGGCGGGAACGTCGAAGGCTGCTTCTCGCAAGGCTGTCCCGTCGAAGGCGGGGTCGTCGAAGGCTGTCCCGTCGAAGGCGGGGTCGTCGAAGGTCGGGCCGTCCAAGGCGAGCGGGTCGAAGGCGACGGACAGCAAGGACGTGCCGAAGGCTGAGCCGACGGCGGCGGAGAACAAGACGGCGGCCGTACCGTCCCGGAAGGCGTCCGGCGGGCGCGGTTCCGCGGACACCGGCAAGGCGACCGAGCGGCGCGGCCGGGTGGACGTCATGCCCGAGGTGCCGAGCGTGCAGGTCGCCCTGGACGCCGCGGCACCGCCGGCGGCAGGGGATGAGGTCCCGCCGACCACTGCGGCGTCCGTGCCGGACGCGACAGGCACGGCGAAGGCAGGCACCGCGGGCCCGGACGCGGTCGCTCCGTCGGTCCCGGCGACGACGCCGGAGGAGAGCAAGGCCGACACGGTCGCCGAGAGCAAGGCCACGACGCAGAGCAAGGCGTCGGACGCGAGCACGAGCCGACCGGCGAGCGGCGAGGCGACGACGGGCACCACCGCGACGGACACGGGCCCGAGCACCACGGCGAACGGTCCGACGACTGCCTCTGTCGCGAACTCCGACGAAGCGAGTGATCGCCAGGCCGGGGGCGCCCCCGCGAGCCCGAGCGCCGAAGCGTCGACGAAGCCTCCGG
>JBKJQQ010000222.1:0-10231 GCA_046593875.1 Mycobacteriales bacterium
CTTCTTCCGCGTCGGCCTGGTCACTGTGGCCGTCGCGGTCGCGGCCCCCTGGATCGGTGTGCTCGCCGTCCCCTTCGCCCTGATCGGCCTGCTGGCGCACGAGCATGCGTACGTGCAGGCCGGCCAGTCCGTCCCCCTGGCCTGAAAGGCTCCTCATGGCTGCCAAGAAGACGATGCGCGACCGGCTGTCGCTGTCCGCCCGCGGCGAGCGGGTGTCCGCTGCCCGCAAGGACGTCGAGGCGCGCGGCGAGACGTTCTACCAGGGGGCCAGCGGGATCCACCTGTCGGCGTTCCCGCCCAAGGAGCGGTGGGACGACTGGGTGGAGCTGGACTCCCGTGCGTGGCCGCGCCGCGAGGAGCACCACTACATGCTGGTGCCCACGACCTGCTTCAACTGCGAGTCGGCGTGCGGGCTGCTGGCCTACGTGGACCGCGAGGACATGCACGTCCGCAAGTTCGAGGGCAACCCCGAGCACCCCGGCTCACGAGGGCGCAACTGCGCCAAGGGGCCGTCGACGATCAACCAGGTGACCGACCCCGACCGCATCCTCTACCCGCTGAAGCGGGTCGGCCCCCGCGGCAGCGGTGAGTGGGAGCGCATCAGCTGGGACGACGCGCTCGACGGGATCGCCGCCCGGCTGCGGGCTGCCATCGTCGAGCAGCGGCAGAACGAGATCATGATCCACATCGGACGCCCCGGCGAGGACGGCTTCACCGAGCGCATCCTGGCCAGCTGGGGCGTCGACGGGCACAACTCGCACACCAACGTCTGCTCGGCCGCCGGCCGTACGGGCTACCAGTTCTGGATGGGCGCCGACCGCCCCAGCCCGGACCACGGGAACGCCAAGGTCATCTACCTGATCAGCTCCCACCTGGAAGCCGGTCACTACTTCAACCCGCACGCCCAGCGCATCACCGAGGCCCGCGCCAACGGCGCAAAGCTCATCGTGCTCGACACCCGCCTGTCCAACACCGCGACCCATGCCGACTACTGGCTGTCCCCGCAGCCCGGCAGCGAAGCGGCGATCAACCTCGCAGTGGCCCGGCACCTCATCACGACAGGGCAGTACAACCGCGAGTTCGTGCGGCAGTGGTGGAACTGGGAGGAGTACCTCCAGACCTGTCGTCCCGAGCTGCCTGCCACCTTCGCCTCCTTCGAGGCCGAGCTCGCCACGCTGTACGACGAGTTCACCTTCGACTACGCCGCCGCAGAGTCCGGCATCGACGCCGACACGCTGCGCGAGGTCGCCGAGACCGTGGCCGGCGCGGGCACGCGCTTCTCCTCGCACTCCTGGCGGTCGGCTGCCGCAGCCAACCTGGGCGGTTGGCAGGTCACGCGCACGCTGGTCCTGCTGTCCGCACTGCTCGGCTCGATCGGCACCGAGGGCGGCCTGTTCGCCAACTCCTGGAACAAGTTCGTCCCCAAGCCGATCTACACCCCGCCCCACCCGGGGGTGTGGCAGGAGCTGAGCTGGCCGATGGAGTACCCGCTCGCGCAGAACGAGCTGTCCTTCCTGCTCCCGCAGTTCCTCAAGGACGGCCGCGGCAAGCTGGACACCTACTTCATCCGCGTCTACAACCCGGTGTGGACCAACCCGGACGGGATGTCCTGGATGGAGGTCCTGTCCGACCCGGAGAAGGTCGGCTGCTTCGTGGCGCTCACGCCGACCTGGAACGAGTCGGCCTACCTCGCCGACTACGTGCTGCCGATGGGCCACGGCTCGGAACGCCACGACACGCACTCCTACGAGCAGTACGACGGTCAGTGGCTGGGTTTTCGCCAGCCGGTGCTGCGTGCGGCGCGCGAGCGCATGGGCGAGACCATCACCGACACCCGCCAGGTCAACCCCGGCGAGGTGTGGGAGGAGAACGAGTGGTGGATCGAGCTGTCGTGGCGCATCGACCCTGATGGCAGCCTCGGCATCCGCCAGTACCACGAGTCCAAGACCAGCCCCGGCACGAAGCTCAGCGTCGACGAGTACTACGGCTGGATGTTCGAGAACTCCGTGCCCGGTCTGCCGGAGCGCGCGGCGAAGGAGGGCCTGACGCCGCTGCAGTTCATGCGGCGCTACGGGGCCTTCGAGATCTCCAAGGGCCTGGGCGCCCAGCACGCGGTCGCGGTGCCTCAGGAGGAGCTGACCGATCTCCGCGTGAACCCTCTGGGCCGCGCCTACAGCTCCTCCCCCAAGCCGGCCAACCCCAACATCGTGCCGATGGGCGCGCCCGTGCCCGACGACGAGGGCCGGCGGGCCGTGGGCATCGACGTCGACGGGGTCGTGCGCCGGGGCTTCCCGACGCCCTCGGGAAAGCTCGAGTTCTACTCGTCCACCCTGGCCGGCTGGGGCTGGCCGGAGCACGCCATCCCCGGTTACATCAAGAGCCACGTGCACCCCGACGCGATGGCACCGGACCAGATGGTGCTGCTGTCCACCTTCCGGCTGCCTACGCAGATCCACACTCGCTCGGCCAACTCCAAGTGGCTGGACGAGCTCGCGCACACCAACCCCGTCTGGATCCACCCGTCCGACGCCACGCGCCTGGGCGTGGCCCGCACCGGCGACCTGGTACGGGTGCAGACCGACATCGGCCACTTCGTGGCCAAGGCCTGGATCACCGAGGGCATCCGGCCGGGCGTCGTGGCCTGCAGCCACCACATGGGCCGGTGGCGCCCGACCAACCAGGACGACGGCCAGCGGCAGATGATGGCGACGGTGGACATCGCCCAGGACGGCGACGACTGGAGCATGCACAAGGTGAAGTCCGTCGGGCCGTACGCGAGCAGCGACCCGGACACCAAGCGGATCTGGTGGAGCGACACCGGCGTGCACCAGAACCTCACCATGCCCGTGCATCCCGACCCGATCTCCGGGATGCACTGCTGGCACCAGGCAGTACGCGTGACGCCCGCCGGCCCGGGCGACGAGCAGGGCGACATCGCCGTGGACACCGCCAAGGCGCGTGAGGTCTACCGGGAGTGGCTGGAGATGACCCGCCCTGCGGGTCAGGTGTCGCCGGACGGCCTGCGTCGGCCCACCTGGCTGATGCGCCCCCTCAAGCCCCACCCGGACACCTACGTCCTGCCGAGGCCCTGATCGAGACGACCGCTCCGCCGCAGCAGCACGCGACGGAGCCGGCTCCGGCCTCGGCGCGGTGGGAGCTCCTGCGGGCGATCGGTGCAGCTGTGCTGACCCCCCCGCCGGCGAACGCTGCCCCCTGCGACGCCTTGGGGCTGCCCGGCCAGACCGGTGCCGAGCACACCCAGGTCTTCGTCCTGGGTGCGCCGCCACACGCCGCCATCCACCTGGGACCCGAGGGGAAGCTGGGCGGCGAGGGCCTGGACCGGATCAGCGGCTTCTGGCGTGCACTCGGCCTGCCCGCGCCGGAGGACGCTGACCACCTGGGCACGCTGCTGCTGCTCTACGCCGAGCTGGGCGAGGCCGAGACGTGCGCTCGCTCGGACAAGGTCAGGGCGCAGATGCGGCGGGCCCGCACAGCCCTGTTCCACGAGCACCTGTGGAGCTGGGCGCCCGGCTACCTGGCAGCGGTGAGCGGTTTCGGCGTCTCGTCGGTGGCCGAGTGGGCCGAGCTCGCCGGGCAGGCCATGCGCGCCGAGCTCGAGGACGTGGAGCCCGCCACGATGCTGCCGTTGGCGCTGCGAGAGGCCCCCGCTCCGCTCGACGCCGATCCCTCGTTCGACGAGACGCTCGACATGCTGGTGGCTCCGGTCCGCTCCGGGATGATCCTCACCTACCCCGACCTGGAGGCGGCTGCAGCCGGGGCCGGCCTCGGCGTGCGGCGCGGTGAGCGCCGCTACGCCCTCAAGGCCCTGTTCGAGCAGGACGCCGCCGCCACGCTGCGGATGCTGGCCGCCCACGCCGACCACTGGTCCGCTGTGCACGCAGCCCACGCGCACGGGGGGCCGAACGACGCCTGCTCCTGGTGGTCCGCACGCGCCGCCGGCACAGCCACGGCGCTCACCGAGCTGGCCGGTCGGGTCGGCATGTCCGAAGGAGCATCGTGACAGGAACGCCGACGCAGGTGGAGGACTCGTGCTCAGCCTGAACCGCGAGGCCACGACTGCACTGCGGACCGCCGTCGGGGCTGTCCCCGATCCCGAGCTGCACCAGTCGCTGGCCGACCTCGGAATGGTGCGCGACGTCCGCCTGTCACGCAGCGGCCACGCCGAGGTCGAGATCGCCCTCACCACCGCCGGCTGCCCGATGACCACTCGGCTCACCCAGGAGGTGACGACGGCCGCCAGGGCCCTCGAGGGGGTCACCTCGGTCGAGGTGCGCTTCACGGTCATGTCCGAGCAGGAGCGCAGGTCGCTGGCCGAGCGCTTTTTCGCGACCCGGGCACCCGTCCGGGAGGCGCCCGCGCGGGAGGTCTACGCCGTGGCCAGCGGCAAGGGCGGGGTCGGGAAGTCCAGTGTCGCGGCCAACCTCGCCGTCAGCCTCGCCCAGCAGGGCAAGCGGGTCGGCCTGCTCGACGCGGACGTCTGGGGCTACTCGGTCCCCCAGCTGTTCGGCGCCCGCCACAGCCCGATCGCGATGTACGAGATGATGCTCCCGGTGCAGGCCCACGGGGTGAGCCTGATGTCTCTGGGGTTCCTCGTCGAGGACGAGACGCCGATCGTCTGGCGGGGTCCGATGCTGCACAAGGCCCTCACGCAGTTCGTCCAGGACGTCCACTGGGGCGACCTCGACGTGCTGCTGCTCGACCTGCCCCCCGGTACGGGCGACGTCACCCTGTCCGTGCTCGAGCTCCTGCCCACCGCCTCGCTGATCGTCGTGACCACTCCGCAGCAGGCGGCCCGCGGCGTGGCCAGCCGCGTCGGGGTCATGGCCCGCGACGCGCACATGCCGATCGCCGGCGTCGTCGAGAACATGTCCGAGCTGGTCTGCAGCCGGTGCGGCGACAGCACCCCGTTGTTCGGCGCTGGCGGAGGCCTGCAGCTCGCCCAGGAGCTGGAGGTCCCGCTGCTCGGTCAGGTCCCGCTCGACATGGCGCTGCGGCAGGCGGGCGACGACGGCGTTCCGGTCGTCGTGGGAGCCCCGTCGAGCGTCTCCGCTGTGGCGCTGCGGTCGATCGCCTCTGCCGTCCGCCCCGTCAGGCGCTCGTTGGTGGGGCTCTCGCTGGGGCTGGAGCCGGTCTAGGTCACGCCTGTTCAGGATCCTCGGAGGAGTGCCGGACGTCGAGGCGGTAGCCCGAGCGCCTCGACCACTCGGAGGCCACGGCGAAGCGGTCTCCGCGCAGGAGCGTCGACCGCCATTCCACGGGGCGGTCGTCGACCGAGGCAGTGCGCTCGATCCGCAGGACGCCCACGCCGTCGGGCAGCGCGAGCAGTTCCTCGTCCTCGGGTGACGGGACGACGGCGGTGATCGTCTCGCGTCCGCCCGTGAGCCGGAGGCCCGCCCGGGCCTCCAGCTCGTCGTAGAGACCGGCGTGCGAGAAGTCGACGTCGAGCAGCGGTGCAGCCAGGCTCATCGGCAGCCAGGCGCGGTCCACCGCCAAGGGCTCCTCATCGGCGAAGCGCACTCGGGCGAGGTGGAGGAGGGGTTCGTCGTCCTCGAGACCGAGCTTGCGCGCCGCGACCGGGGAGAAGGCCTGCTCGCGGGCGAGCACCGTGCTGCGCTGCAGCATCCCGCGCGCCTCGACCTCCCGGAACAGGCTGTAGAGCGCCCCCAGGGACTGCTCGATCCGATCTCGGCGAACCTTGGTCATCCGGCCGCGTCCGCTGTCCAGCACGCCCCGGTCGCGCAGCCGCCGGAGCGCCTCACGGACTGTGTGGCGACTCACGTCGTACTCGCGGCACAGGTCGTGCTCGCCCGGGAACTCCACGGCGAACTCGCCTGACTGCAACCTCCGCTCGCAGTCGTCGATCAGCTGCGCCCACAGGGGCACCGAGGATGCGCGGTCGAGCCGAGAGGCCAGCGCACCATCGGACGCCGTCATGCTCCTGAAGTTAGCAAGGGCTGCCGCTACCGGTAGCCCGACGTCCTCAGACCAGCGCGCGGACCGCCCGCTCGACGTCCGCCCGGCTGCCGCGGTTGTAGGGCAGCCTCGCGAGCAGGTTGCCCATCATGCAGCTGTTGGTCACGGCAGCGAAGGCCAGGCCCCCTCCGACCGCGGCCGAGATCCACTCCGCTCCCGGCACCCAGACGCTGCTGAGAACGCCTGCCACGATCATCACGCCCGCGACCAACCGCACCTGCCTCTCGAGCGCCCAGGTCGGCTCGCCGCGCTCGACGTCGCCGTTCGCCTGCTGCCACGCGGTCATGCCTCCGAGCAGGACGTGGGCATCGCGCACGCCCGCTGCGTTCAGCTGCTGAACCGCCTGGGCGGCCCGTGACCCGGCCTGGCAGACGACGACGAGCGGGCCCGCGGCGCGAGCCAGCTGGTCGCGGTGCCGAGCGACCTGGTCCAGCGGCACGTTGACGGCGCCCGGGATGTGGCAGGTGCGGAACTCCCCGGCGGTGCGCACGTCGAGCAGCTGGAAGCTGCCTGCGGGCAGGGCCTGCACGCGGCTCGCGGACACGTCCCCGTCGAGAGGGCGGTCGGTGGAACCGGCTCTGGCGTCAGTCGTCGTCATGCTGCTCCCTCGTCGTGTGCCCGGCGGCGGCACGGCCACCAGGGTGCGGGAAACGTCCGGACACGTCAAACAGGCCCGCCCTGAGAGCGGGGGCCGGCAGCCTCGTGCCCTGGGACCCTCGTGCGCGGACTACCGTCCGCCGCCCGAGCCTTCTCCGAGAGCGACGTCGAGCAGCCGGGCGGCTTGCGGTGACGCGCCCTGCACCCGCGCCTGCGTGCCCGAGCCCCGGAGGTGCTCGACGAAGGACTGCAGCACCAGCGCCCCGGTGGCGTCCAACCTGCCGACCCGTTCGAGGTGGAGGACCACGCACTCGACGTCATCGTCCGTGGCCACCAGCGTGGCGACCTGCGCCTCCAGTGCTGGAGCCGAGCCGAAGTACAGCACCCCTTGCGGCCGTACGTGCAGCGTCGTGCCCTCGCGCCACGTCTCGACGTTGATGTCGAGCTCCCGCCACACGTGGACCGCGAGGGACAAGCCCACACCGACCAGCACGCCACGCTCCACCCGCGGGGCGAAGGCGAGCGTCGACAGGAACGTCAGCGCGGCGATCATGAACTGGGGGCGGGACAGCCGCCATGCCTGCACGAACGGCTGCACCTGGATCAAAGGCAACACCGAGGCGACCACCAGGCCGGCCAGGGCGGCCTTGGGGAGGTCGGACAACACGGAGGCGAAGGGCATGAAGGCCAGGACGATCACCCCGGTGAGGACCCCGCTCCAGCGGGTGCGGGCCCCAGACAGCCGGTTGAGGGAGGAGCGCGAGAACGATCCGCCCGCCGGGTAGCCGTTGAAGGCTCCCGCCGCGAGGTTGGCCAGGCCCTGGCCGACGAACTCGCGATCGGGGTCCCACGACTCCCTGTCCTCGGTCGCGTAGCGACGCGAGATGCTCGCCGCCTCGGCGAAGCCCACGAGCGCGATGACCGCCCCGGGCACGAGCAGCCGGGGCAGGTCCGCCCAGGGCAGGTCGAGCCGCAAGGGTGGCACCCCGCTGGGGACCGCACCGACCTCGGTGATCGAGATGATGCCCGCGACGCTGAGCATCAGCGCACCCACGCCGCCCAGCAGCGCCCCGGGGAACCGCGGGCTCCAGCGCCGCCCGAGCAGGATGACGGCGATCATCGCCAGGCCTACGCCGATGGCCACGACGTCCCACTCCCCCGGCGTGGACAGCGCCTGTCCCGCAGCCACGACGGGGCTCGCCGCGTCGCTGCGGGCGTCGAGCAAGGAGGGGACCTGCGAGGCCAGGATGAGCAGGGACGCGGCGACGGTGAAGGCCGCGACGACGGGCTGGCTCATCAGGTAGGCGACGAAGCCCCACCGCAGCAGCCCGAGCAGCACCCGCACCACGCCGACCACGATCGCGAGCAGTGCCGCCTTCCCGACGTAGTCCTCCGACCCCACCTGCGCCAAGGTCGTGAGCGCACCCAGCGTCAGCAGGCTGGTCAGGGCGACCGGTCCCGTCTGGAGGTAGCGCGACGACCCGACCAGGCCCGCGGCCACGGTCGCCGTGACCGCCGTGTACAGCCCCGTCACGACCGGCATGCCGGCCAGCTCCGCGTAGGCCAGCGACTGGGGGATGAGCACCAGCGCCACGGTCGCGGCGGCGAGGACATCGCCGCGGCTCGGTGCGGTCCAGCTCCGCCACCTTGCCGGCTGACGAGCCACGGCGACCCCCGTCCACCTCGGTCCGAGTGTTGTCCGGACGTTCTGGGTCGGACGTTAGGCTATCTGCGCCCGCGACAGGGGCGCCGCCCACTGCTCACCCGGACGGAGCACACCGTGACGCCGTTCGCACACCGGCGCAAGCCGCCTCTGCGCGACGTGGGCGGCGACCCGGACTACCGCTTCACGCTGGCCAACGAGCGCACCTTCCTGGCCTGGATCCGGACGTCGCTGGCGCTCATCGCTGCGGGCGCGGCCGTCACGAGCCTGCTGCCCGAGCTGGGTTCCCCGGGGATCCGGTCGCTGCTGGGTCTCGGCCTGCTGCTGCTCGGGATGACCGTCGCCGCCATGGCCTACCGGCGGTGGGACCGCAACGAGCGCGCCCTGCGCATGGGCACCGCCCTGCCGATGACCTCCCTCACCAGGGTGCTCGCGCTGGGCGTGGTGCTCGTGACCCTCGCGCTCATCATCGTCGTGCTGGTGGGGACGGGCTGACGCATGCCGGCACCGCCGCTCCTGGATGGCGGGGCCCAGGCCGAACGAACGGCCCTTGCCTGGCAGCGCACCGGCCTCGCGTTGCTCGGCGTCGGGGCGCTGCTCCTGCACGTCGGGGGCGGCGGGGCCGGGCGGCTGTCCCAGGTGGTCGGCTTGCTGGACCTCGTCGCCGGCACGGTGGTCGGGGCAGTCGTAGCCCCCGTCCGCTACCGGCGGACCCTGAGGCACGTCGACAGTGCCCGC
Organism: Mycobacteriales bacterium; assembly: GCA_046593875.1. GTDB lineage: Bacteria > Actinomycetota > Actinomycetes > Mycobacteriales > SCTD01 > SCTD01. The sequence continues at coordinate 8,993 of JBKJQQ010000222.1, forward strand.
TCCCCGTTGGCCCGCCGCAGCAACTGGGCAGTCACCGCATGCGTCGTCGCCACGGCACTCGCCGCAGCCTTCGACCTCGCCACGCCGCTCTGAGAGGGTGACGACATGGAGCCCTTGGCGGACTGGCTGTCGGCAGTGCAACGTGAACTAGGGCTCGAGGACACCATCGACGTGCGGTTGCTCCTGGACCTGTCGCGACAGGTGGCGCACGCGGTCGAACGACCCGCCGCGCCGCTGACGACCTACCTCATGGGTCTGGCAACCGGGCGGGGGGCGGACGGCGGACGCAGTCCTGCGGAAGTGGCAGAGGTGATCGAGCGGCTCGCGTACCAGTGGGCGGAGCCCGACTCCTGAGGAGACCGGACGTCGCGCCAGACGACGGTCAGAAGGGGACACCCGCTTCAGGTGCCCGACCCATGAGGTCGAAGATCCTCTTCGCACCAGCCCACCGCTGGCCGGCGCGGGTCGAAGGATCGCCGGCCAGGTGCGGGCCCCGGCCCGTCACGACACGGCGGACGCGGGGCGCCTCGTTCTGACCCCGTCGCGTTCCTGTCAAAGCCGCAGCGTCGTCGTTGCGCTTCCCGCGAGCAGCCGACAACGGCCCCGGTCAGGCCGAGCTGAACGACGCTGCGGCGCGCTCGACGTCGCGACGGCTGCCCCGGTTGTAGGGCAGGCGGGCCAGCACGTTGCCCATCATGCAGGTGTTGCTCACCGCGGCGAAGGTCAGGCCCGCACCGACGAGCCCGGCGACGAACTTCAGGCCCGGGACGGCGAGGCTGCCGAGGATGCTCAGCAGGACTAACAGGCCGGCGACCAGGCGCACCTGCCGCTCGAGGCCCCACCGCTGCTCGCCCTTGACGACTGCGCCCTCGGCCTGCTGCCAGGCGACCATCCCACCGATCAGCACGTGGAGGCCGTCGGCGCCCGCTTCAGTCAGCTTGTCCTGCGCCTGCTTGGCCCGTCCACCTTGCTGGCAGACGACCACGACCGGCTCGCCAGCGGCGACGATCTGGTCTCGGTACCGGCCCACCTGGTCCAACGGCACGTTGACGGCGCCGGGGATGTGGCACGTCCGGAACTCGCCGTTGGAGCGCACGTCCAGCAGCCGGTACGAGCCCTCCGGCAGGGCTTGCACCTTGCTCGCCGAGATCTCGGAGGGCATGGCATCAGCAGCCGGGGTCACCGAACTGCGGGTGGGGCGGGCGGTCGTCGCGGTCACTGGCACTCCTGGAGTCGTGG
>JBKJQQ010000016.1:0-7793 GCA_046593875.1 Mycobacteriales bacterium
GCCGGGAAGGTCCCGCCGCGCTCGCCGGCCGCCTTGCACAGTGCCACCGCCGGGAAGGCCGCCTCGTCCAGCGGCTCGAAGTCCCAGCTCACCGGCGAGGTCCAGTCCAGGCCGTACGACGGCCGCGCCACGCGCTCGGGCCATCCCAGCGCCAGGCCGATCGGCAGCCGCATGTCCGGCGGGCTCGCCTGCGCCAAGGTCGAGCCGTCGGTGAACTCCACCATCGAGTGGACCAGCGACTGCGGGTGGACCACCACGTCGATCGCGTCGTAGGGCGTCCCGAACAGCAGGTGCGCCTCGATGACCTCGAGGCCCTTGTTGACCAGGGTCGCGGAGTTGATCGTGATGACCGGACCCATGTCCCAGGTGGGGTGGGCCATGGCCTGCTCGGGCGTCACGCTTGCCAGCTCGTCGCGGCAGCGCCCCCGGAACGGCCCGCCGCTGGCGGTGAGCACCAGCCGCCGCACCTCGTGCGCGCGCCCGCCGCGCAGGCACTGGGCCAGCGCGCTGTGCTCGGAGTCCACCGGGACGATCTGGTCCAGGTAGGGCGTGACGAGCGGCCCACCGGCGACCAGCGACTCCTTGTTGGCCAGCGCGAGCGTGCGGCCGGCCTCGAGGGCGGCCAGCGTGGGCGCCAGGCCGACCGAGCCGGTCATGCCGTTGAGCACCACGTCGCAGGGCCAGGCGGCGAGCTCGGTGGCGGCGTCCGGCCCGGCCAGGATCTTGGGGATGGGGTAGTCGCCGGCGCTGAAGCCGCGGGCCTGGGCCGCGGCGTAGAAGGCGAGCTGCAGGTCTTGCGCGGCCGTGGCGCGGGCGACCGCGACGACCTCGACCCCGAGCTCGAGCGCCTGCTGGGCGAGCAGGTCGACCCGCTCGCCGCCCGCCGCGAGTCCCACGACGCGGAAGCGGTCGGGGTCGGCGCGCACGACGTCGATGGCCTGGGTGCCGATCGACCCGGTGGCGCCGAGCAGCACGACCTCACGGGGCTCCCCGGTTCGGCTGGCAGCGCTCACGCTCCCAGTCTCCCAGGTCGAGCCGCCGGGCGCCGCCGCGCGCCGTACGGGACGATGAGGACATGGCACCACGACTGAAGGGACGTGTGAGGCGCAAGCCCGCGGTCCTGGTCCTGCTCTGCGTCGGCCTGGTCGGCGGCCTGGCGATCTTCGCGCTGCAGGCCCGCCCGTCGGCCTCCAGCCCGGTCGTCATCGGCCTGGAGCAGGCCTACGTCGGCACCACCTACGCCTTCGACGGCGCCGTCTGCCTGGGTTCGGCCACGGTCGCCTCCGAGGTGCTGTCGGTGGAGGTCGAGCAGGCGGCCGGGAGCACGACCCGCCTGGTGCTGCCGCCGGCGGACGCCACCCCGATCCTCGGCTTCCCGACCGAGGACGAGGGGCGCGACGTCACCGGCTACCGGCTGCCGGCGGGTCAGGACGACTGCACGCTGCGGCTGCTCGTGACGCCCGACGACAAGGGGTCGGTACGCCCCGGAACGGTGCGGGTGCGGCTCGGCTACGGGCCGTTCGGCCTGCTGCGGCGCACCGCCGAGGTCCGTCCGCAGGTCAGCCTCGACGTCACCGGTGAGGGCACGGACCCGCGCAGCGAACGCTGAGCGTTACCATCTGTGCGGCTAGACCGGGACGAACCGGGCATGTGGCCGCCCTGTCGCTACAGGGTGTGACCGTGCTGGCCGAAAGACCAGCATGCGCCTCTCCCGGACCTCGCTGCACGGCCCGCGCGGCTGGAGCGCCGTCGTCGGCCTGTCCACCGTGCTGACCGTGCTGGTCGCCGGACAGCTGCCGGCCACCGCCGACGCCCCCGAGATCCCCGCCGCCGCGCCGGTCGCCAGCGCCGACGACCGCCGCCCGGCCAGCGCCACCGCCGTACGACCGGCCACCGTCGAGCCTGCCGTCGCCACGCCTGTCCGCACCGTGGGGAAGCCGGCCGCCGCCCGCCCCGTCGTCAAGGCGGCCGTCGCCCGGCCCGCCGCTTCCGCGCTGTGCGAGGGCTCCGGCTGGCAGCAGCGCCGCGGTCAGGCCGCGCTCGCCTCCCTCAAGGGTGGCGCCGCCCGTACCGGCTTCCGGGTGGAGTTCACCGGCGCGCGCAAGGGCTACCTGGGGCTGACGCACCTGCAGGAGCGCCGCATCCAGATGTTCGTCCGCGCCTGCGGCACGCAGACCGACACGCTGCTCCGCCACGTGATGGCGCACGAGCTCGGCCACGCCTACGACACGACGCACATGAGCAGCGCCACGCGCAGCGCCTGGAAGGCCGTGCGCGGCATCCCGGCCGGCACCGACTGGTACGGCTGCAGCGGCTGCACCGACTTCGCGACCCCCGCCGGCGACTTCGCCGAGGTCTACGCCCAGTGGGCCCGCGGCACCGCGACCAACCGCAGCGAGCTGGCCGGCGACGTGCCGGCGGGGCAGCTCACCCAGCTCGCACAGCAGTTCTTCGGCGTCTGAGGTACCGGCCGACGGCCCCGCCGGCCGCACGGCATGATCACGTGTGACACGCCGGGGCGGGTCGCGCGTGATCATGGATTCCTGCGTCGATCTGCCCTGCGGACTCAGACCTCGAGCGCGGACAGCTGGCCGCAGGCGCCGGCGATCTCCCGGCCCCGGGTGTCGCGCACGGTGGCGTTGACCCCGGCAGCACGCAGCCGCCGGACGAACTCCCGCTCCACCGGCTTGGGACTGGCGTCCCACTCGCTGCCGGGGGTGGGGTTCAGGGGGATCAGGTTGACGTGCACGAGCTTGTTCTTCAGCAGCCGGGCGAGCAGGTCGGCCCGCCACGGCTGGTCGTTCACGTCGCGGATCATCGCGTACTCGATCGAAAGCCGGCGCCCGGTCGTCGCGGTGAAGTCCAGCGCGGCCCCGAGCACCTCGCGGACGGGCCAGCGGGTGTTGACCGGGACGAGGGTGTCGCGCAGCTCGTCGTCGGGCGCGTGCAGCGACAGCGCCAGCGTGACCTGCAGGCCCTCCTGCGCGAGCCGCCGCATCGCCGGGACCAGGCCGACCGTCGACACCACGACGCTGCGCTGGCCGATGCCCACGCCGTGCGGCGCCGGATCGGTGATGCGGCGCAGGGCGTCCACCACGCGCTTGTAGTTGGCGAGCGGCTCGCCCATGCCCATGAAGACGACGTTGCTGACCCGGCCGCCCCGGGCCGACTCGGTGCGCTGACCGGCGACGACCTGCTCGACGATCTCGCCGGTCGACAGGTTGCGGGTGAGCCCCGCCTGGCCGGTCGCGCAGAACGGGCAGGCCATGCCGCAGCCGGCCTGGCTGCTGATGCAGATCGTGGTGCGGTCGGCGTAGCGCATCAGCACCGACTCGACCAGCGTGCCGTCGTGGCCACGCCACAGGGTCTTGACCGTGTCGCCGCTGTCGGTCTCCACCTCGCGCACCGGCGTCAGCAGCGGCGGCAGCAGGTCGCCGACCAGCTTGTCGCGCACCGCACCGCCGAGGTCGGTCATCTGCGCGGGCAGGTGGCCGGCGAAGTAGTGCCGGGAGAGCTGCTCGGCGCGGAACGGCTTCTCCCCCAGCGCAAGGACCGCCTCGCGCCGGCCGGGCGCGTCGAGGTCGGCCAGGTGCCGCGGCGGGAGGCCGCGCGCGGGCGCGTCGAAGACGAGCGGGAGGGAGATCACCCCCGGTGCAGCGCCCGGACGACGCGATCCCTTCCCCCGATGCCGGGCGGACCTTCCGCGACAGGCTCGGGCAACGCGCGAGAGATCCACATCGGCACGCGCCTGGTGACCAGTTCTGTGCGCACGTGCGCTTCTTCCCGGCCCGCTGACCGCCGACGGGCCTACGGGTAGGGCACGAAGGCGGCGAGCAGCAGCCAGGCAATCGGCGCGGTGGGCAGCAGCGAGTCCAGCCGGTCCATGATCCCGCCGTGGCCGGGCAGCAGGGTGCCCATGTCCTTGATGCCGATGTCGCGCTTGACCATCGACTCGCCGAGGTCGCCGAGGGTGGCGGTGCCGACGACGGCCAGCCCGTAGACGACGCCGAGCAGCGGGTTGACGTCGAACAGCGTCGCGAAGAAGACGGCGCCCGCGATCGCGCACGCCGCCAGCGAGCCGGCGAAGCCCTCCCACGACTTCTTCGGCGAGACCGACGGCGCCATCGGGTGCTTGCCGAACAGCACACCCGCGGCGTAGCCCCCGACGTCACTGCAGACCACGACGGCGATGAAGGCCGTCACCCGGCGCGGCCCGTCGGCCGGGATCGCCAGCAGGGCGCAGAAGGCCGCCAGGAACGGGACGTACGCCGCCGTGAACGCCGAGGCCGCGACGTCACGCAGGAAGCCCTCCGCGGGGTCGGCCATCCGCCAGGCCAGGCAGGCCAGCAGCGTCAGCACCAGGCCGAGGAACAGCGCCTCCGCGCCCTCGCGGTAGGCCAGCACCACCATCGCGGCGCCGCCGACGAGCAGCGGCGGCATCGGCGGGAGCGCCCCCAGCCGGCGCAGCGACTGGACGATCTCGTAGATCCCCAGCGAGACCGCCCCGACCAGCACGCCGATGAACAGCCAGCGGTAGGGGGAGTACAGCGGCGCCGTGATGATCACGCCGAGCCCCAGTCCGACGGCGATCGCCGCGGGCAGGTTGCGGCCGGCGCGCGAGGCCCTGTCGGCGCTCTTCTTGCCGGGGGCGCCCTCGGGCGGGGCGGGGGCGGTCTCGATGGGGGGGATCTCCATCAGACCTCGAGCAGCTCGGCTTCCTTGTGCTTGAGCAGCTCGTCGACCGACGCGACGTAGGAGTGCGTCGTCTTCTCGAGCTCCTTCTCCGCGCGGGTCACGTCGTCCTCGCCGACGTCGCCGTCCTTGGACAGCTTGCCGAGCTCGTCCATCGCCTTGCGGCGGATGTTGCGGATCGAGATGCGCGCGTCCTCGGCCTTGGTCTTGGCGACCTTGATGAACTCGCGGCGCCGCTCCTCGGTGAGCTGCGGGAAGACGATGCGGATGATGTTGCCGTCGTTGGTGGGGTTGACGCCGAGGTCGGAGTCGCGGATCGCCCGCTCGATCAGCCCGAGGGAGGCCTTGTCGTACGGGGCGATGATCGCCATCCGCGGCTCGGGCACCGTGAGCGAGGACAGCTGGTTCACCGGGGTCATCGCGCCGTAGTAGTCGACGACGATCTTGTTGAACATCGCCGGCGTGGCCCGACCGGTGCGGATGCCGCCGAAGTCGTCCTTGGCGACGGCGACCGCCTTCTCCATCTTCTCCTCGGCGTCGAGGAGGGTCTCGTCGATCATGCGTGTGCTCCGCTCACGAGGGTGCCGATCTTCTCACCGCGGACGGCCCGGCCGATGTTGCCGTCCTCCTGCAGCGCGAAGACGATGATCGGCAGGTTGTTGTCCATGCAGAGGCTGAACGCCGCCGCGTCGGCGACCTTGAGGTCCTTGGACAGGACCTCCGAGTAGGTCACCCGGTCGAACTTCACGGCGTCGGGGTTCTTGTGCGGGTCGGCGTCGTAGACGCCGTCGACCGACTTGGCCATCAGCAGCACCTGGCAGCCGATCTCGAGCGCGCGCTGCGCCGCCACGGTGTCGGTCGAGAAGAACGGCATGCCGGCGCCGGCGCCGAAGATGACGACGCGGCCCTTGTCCAGGTGGCGCATGGCGCGACGCGGGATGTACGGCTCCGCGACCTGCCCCATGGTGATCGCCGTCTGCACGCGGGTGTCGACGCCCTGCTGCTCCAGCAGGTCCTGCAGCGCCAGGCAGTTCATGACGGTGCCGAGCATGCCCATGTAGTCCGCGCGGGCGCGGTCCATACCGCGCTGCGCGATCTCGGCCCCGCGGAAGAAGTTGCCCCCGCCGACCACGATCGCGACCTGCACGCCGCTCTGCACGACGTCCTTGACCTGCCGCGCGATGTCGGACACGACGTCGAGATCGAGCCCGACGGCGCCGCCGCCGAACACCTCACCGGACAGCTTGAGCAGCACCCGCTGATACGGAGCAGAGGCCGCCTCCCTGTCGTTGCTCACGGGGTGGCGGCCTCCTGCTCGTACGTGGTCGTGCGGTCTCGGGCGAACCTACTGCTAGGCCTGACCGACCTTGAACCGGGCGAAACCGGCCAGCGTCACGCCGGCCTCCTCGAGCACCTTCGCGACGGTCTTCTTGTTGTCCTTGGCGAAGGCCTGCTCGAGCAGGACCTGCTCCTTGAAGAAGCCGTTGACGCGACCCTCGACGATCTTGGGCAGGGCTGCCTCGGGCTTGCCCTCCTCCTTGGCCGTGGCCTCGGCGATCTCGCGCTCCTTGGCGACGACGTCCTCGGGGACCTCGGCGCGGGAGACGTAGGTCGGGGAGAAGGCGGCGATGTGCTGCGCGACGTCCTTGGCGACCGCGGCGTTCTCGGCGGACAGCTCGACCAGGACACCGAGCTGCGGCGGCAGGTCGGGGTTGGTCCGGTGCAGGTAGCTGCCGACGTAGGCGCCCTCGAAGGTCGTCAGGCGACGGACCTCGATCTTCTCGCCCATGGAGGCGTTGGCGTCGTCGAGCACGTCCTTGAGGTCTCGGCCGTCGACCTGTACGGCGCTGACGTCGGTGACGCCGAAGGCAGCGTCGATGACGGACTGCGCGAGGGCCTGGAACGTCGAGCTCTTGGCGACGAAGTCGGTCTCGCAGGCCAGCTCGAGCATGGTGCCCTTGGTGGTGCCGTCGAGCTTGACGATGACCAGGCCGTTGTTGGCCGAGCGGTCCTCGCGCTTGGCGACGCCCTTCAGGCCCTTGATGCGGAGCTGCTCGACGGCCTTGTCGTAGTCGCCGTCGGCCTCGACCAGGGCGTTCTTGCAGTCGGTCATGCCCGCGCCGGTCGCCGCGCGGAGCTTCTTGATGTCCGCAGCGCTGATGGAAGCCATGTGTGTCTCCTGGTGGGGGTTGGACGCAGGTCGGCGGCGCCGGGTGGGGTCTCCCCCGGCGCCGCCGGCCGTACGGGCGGGCTACTGCTGGGGGGTGTCGCCGGTCGTCTCGGCGGGAGCGTCGGCGGGCGTCTCAGCGGCGGGCGCCTCGGTGCCGGGGGTCTCGGCGGCGCCGGCACCCTCGACAGCGGCGCCGTCGGCCAGGCCGGCCGACTCGGACGCCTGGCCGGTGAGCAGCTGGGTCTCCCACTCAGGCAGCGGCTCGTCGCCGGCGAGCTGACCGGGCTTCTCGTCCTTGTTGCTGGCGCCGGCGCGGGCCATCAGTCCCTCGGCCACGGCGTCGGCGATGACGCGGGTGAGCACCTGGATGCTGCGGATCGCGTCGTCGTTGCCCGGGATCTTGTAGTCGACGACGTCAGGGTCGCAGTTGGTGTCGAGGATCGCGACCACCGGGATGCCGAGCTTGCGCGCCTCGTTGACCGCGAGGTGCTCCTTGTTGGTGTCGACGATCCAGATCGCGCTGGGGGTGCGGGTCATCTCCCGGATGCCGCCGAGGGTGCGCTGCAGCTTGATGCGCTCGCGGGACAGGACCAGCGCCTCCTTCTTCGTCAGCACCGTCTGGCCACCGGTGGCCTCGATGAGCTCGAGCTCCTTGAGGCGCTGCAGGCGCTTGTAGACGGTCTGGAAGTTGGTGAGCATGCCGCCCAGCCAGCGCTCGGTGACGTAGGGCATGCCGACGCGACCGGCCTGCTCGGCGATCGCCTCCTGCGCCTGGCGCTTGGTGCCGACGAACATGATCGTCCCGCCGTGCGAGACGGTCTCCTTGACGAAGTCGTAGGCGCGGTCGATGTAACCCAGCGTCTGGGTCAGGTCGATGATGTAGATGCCGTTGCGCTCGGTGAAGATGAAGCGCTTCATCTTCGGGTTCCAG
>JBKJQQ010000123.1:0-4086 GCA_046593875.1 Mycobacteriales bacterium
CAACCTCTCCGCGATCAACCGCAACCTGGTCGACCAGGAGCAGGAGCTCAACACCTTCCTGAACTCCACCACCGGGTTCGCGAACGAGATGGGCGGCTTCCTCGAGGAGAACGACGAGCGCCTCATCACGCTGGCCCGAGACAGCCTGCCCTCGCTGCAGGTCTACGCCCGCTACGCGCCGCAGTTCCCCTGCCTGTCCAGGGCGCTCGTCGCGACGGAGGCCTTGGGGTTCGAGGCGTTCGGCGGCGCGCAGCCCGGCCTGCACATCACGCTGGAGTTCACCGAGGACCAGGACGGCTACCGCCCCGGTGACGAGCCGGCCTACGGCGAGGACGACGGACCGACCTGCCGCGGGTTGCCGCCCAACGCGCCGATCCGACCGTTCCCCGTGGACCAGGAGGTCATCGACGGGTACTGCGACGAGGAGGAGTCCGCGCAGCCGGGAGTTCAGAACGGCTGTCGCGAGGGGCAGTCCCCCGGAGCGCAGCCGCAAGACGACCCGACCCGCGCCCTCGCGCAGCGCGACCGCGACAGGGCCGCCGTCGGCGCGGTGATCGGGCCGGTCATCGGAGTCGCGCCTGCGGACGTCCCCGACCTCGCCGTCCTGCTCTTCGGTCCGATGGCCCGCGGCACCTCGGTCGGTCTGGCCGCCGACTAGCCCCCACTGCTGGACGATCCAGTCGTCCGCGTGCGCCGCCCAGGGGCCGGCGAAGCAGTCCGCCTGCAGCGGACCTCGACCGCGCCGACCTGATGGCGCTCGCCCTCGCTCGAGGAGGAGATCCGCGACTGGTACGAGGAGTCCTAGTGCGCAGTCACCGTCGCGAGCAGCTGGTCGACCTTGACCTGGTCGCCGGTCCGGACCTGGAGGTCGGCCACCACGCCGTCGAAGGGCGCGGTCAGCGCGTGCTCCATCTTCATCGCCTCGACGACGAGCAGGACCTCCCCCTTGCTGACCGGGTCGCCGGCCGCGACGCGCACCGCGATCACAGCCCCGGGCATGGGGCTGCGGACGTCGCCGTCGTGGTCGCCGGCAGCCGCGCCCAGGCGCGCGGGCGGGAGCTCGGTGACGGCGTGCGTGCCGCCCAGGACGTGCACCCAGCTGGTCGCGCCGTCGACGGCCACGAGCGCAGTCGTCGTGCGGCCGTCGACGGTGACCAGAAGTCCGTCCGGCAGCTGCTCTGCTCGTGCCTGGACGGGCGCGTCGTCCCCGACCTGCACGGTCGCGCCGGTGGGGTCGCCGGTCACGACGAGCTCCAGCGGCTCGCCGCCGGGACCGGCGACGCGCCAGACCGAGGTCGCGGTCCCGGACAGGCGCCAGCCGTCGGCGGACTCCCACGGGTCGACCCCCGTGCGGTGGCGGCGCAGCAGGCCGGCCAGCGCGGCGGCGGCGTAGGCCTCGACCGGCGTGCTGGCCTGCGTCAGCGCCTCGAGCTCGCGCTCGATGAAGCCGGTGTCGAGCCGTCCAGCGCGCACCTCGGGGTGCTTGAGCAGCGTGCGCAGGAATGCGGTGTTGGTGCCGACGCCGAGCACCACGTTGGTGGCCAGGGCCCGGTCCAGCTTGGCCAGCGCGGTCGCACGGTCCGGACCCCAGGCGATCACCTTGCTGAGCATCGGGTCGTACGTCGTGCCGACCGTCGTGCCCTCGACCAGCGAGCTGTCGATGCGCACGCCCTCCTCGGCCGGTTCGCGCACCAGCAGCGCGGGACCGCCGGTGGGCAGGAAGCCGCGGGCCGGATCCTCGGCGTAGACGCGGACCTCGACCGCGTGACCGGTCATGCGCACGTCGTCCTGGCCGAAGGACAGCGGCTCGCCGGCGGCGACGCGGAGCTGCTGCTCGACGAGGTCCAGCCCGGTGACCAGCTCGGTGACCGGGTGCTCGACCTGCAGGCGGGTGTTCATCTCCATGAAGAAGAACTCGTCGGGGGCGTCGGCGCTGACGATGAACTCGACCGTGCCGGCGCCGGTGTAGCCGACCGAGCGGGCCGTGTCGACGGCGGCGCCGCCGATGCGGGCGCGGGCGGCCTCGTCGAGCAGCACCGACGGCGCCTCCTCGACGACCTTCTGGTGCCGGCGCTGCAGGCTGCACTCGCGCTCGCCGAGGTGCACGACGGTGCCGTGCGTGTCGGCCAGCACCTGCACCTCGATGTGCCGGGGCGTCAGGACGAACCGCTCGAGGAACAGCGTGTCGTCGCCGAAGCTGCTCGCTGCCTCGCGGCGCGCGGAGGCCAGGGCCTCGGCCAGGTCGGCGGCCTCGTGCACGAGCCGCATGCCCTTGCCGCCGCCGCCGGCGCTGGGCTTGACCAGCACCGGGAAGCCGACCTCGTCGGCGGCTGCGAGCAGGTCGGCGTCGGTCATGCCGGGCTCGCTGCGGCCGGGGACGACGGGGACGCCCGCAGCGCTGACGGTCTGCTTCGCGCGGATCTTGTCGCCCATCACGTCGACGGCGCTCGCGGGCGGACCGACGAAGACCAGACCTGCTGCAGCGCAGGCGTTCGCGAAGGCGGTGTTCTCAGCGAGGAAGCCGTAGCCCGGGTGCACCGCCTGCGCGCCGGTCTGCGCTGCGGCCTCGAGCAGCCGCTCGATGGACAGGTAGGACTCGCGGGCGTTCGCCGGGCCGAGCCGCACGGCGACGTCGGCCTCGCGGACGTGGCGCGCACCGGCGTCAGCGTCGCTGTAGACGGCGACGGAGCGGATGCCCATGCGGCGCAGGGTGCGCGTCACGCGCACGGCGATCTCGCCGCGGTTGGCGATCAGGACGGTGTCGAACATGCTCACATCCTGAAGACGCCGTAGGAGACCGGGGCGAGCGGCGCGTTCGCGCACGCGCTCAGCGCCAGGCCGAGGGCCGTGCGGGTGTCGAGCGGGTCGATGACGCCGTCGTCCCAGAGCCGGGCGGTCGAGTAGTAGGGGTTGCCCTGCTCCTCGTACTGCCGGCGCACGTCGGCCTGCAGCGCCTCGACGTCGGTGCCGTCCTTGGCGACCGCAGCCAGCACGCTCGCCGCCTGCTCGCCGCCCATCACCGAGATGCGCGCGTTCGGCCACATCCACAGGAAGCGCGGCGAGTAGGCCCGGCCGCACATCGAGTAGTTGCCCGCCCCGAAGGAGCCGCCGATGACGACGGTCAGCTTGGGCACCCGGGCGCAGGCGACGGCCGTGACCATCTTGGCGCCGTGCTTGGCGATACCGCCGGCCTCGTACTCGCGGCCGACCATGAAGCCGGTGATGTTCTGCAGGAACAGCAGCGGGATCGAGCGCTTGTCGCACAGCTCGATGAAGTGCGCCCCCTTGAGCGCGCTCTCGCCGAACAGCACCCCGTTGTTGGCGATGATGCCGACCGGGTGGCCGTGCACGTGCGCGAAGCCGGTGACCAGCGTCGTGCCGTACTCGCTCTTGAACTCCGAGAAGCGGCTGCCGTCGACCAGGCGCGCGACGACCTCGCGCACGTCGTACGGCGTGCGCGCATCGGCCGGGACGACGCCGTAGAGCTCGGCCGGATCTTCTCGTGGTTCCTCCGGAGCTGCTGTGTGCCAGGGCTTCTCGGTCCGCGGGCCCAGCGTGGCGACGATGCGGCGGACGATGCGCAGCGCGTGCGCGTCGTCGTCGGCCAGGTGGTCGGTGACACCGGAGGTGCGGCTGTGCAGCAGCCCGCCGCCGAGGTCCTCCGCGCTGACGATCTCACCGGTCGCGGCCTTCACCAGCGGCGGCCCGCCGAGGAAGATCGTGCCCTGGTCCTTGACGATGACGGCCTCGTCGGCCATGGCCGGGACGTACGCGCCGCCGGCGGTGCAGCTGCCGAGCACAGCGGCGATCTGGGCGATGCCCTGCGCGCTCATCGTGGCCTGGTTGAAGAAGATCCGGCCGAAGTGCTCGCGGTCGGGGAACACCTCGTCCTGACGCGGGAGGAACGCCCCACCGCTGTCGACGAGGTAGATGCAGGGCAGGCGGTTGTGCAGCGCCACCTCCTGCGCGCGCAGGTGCTTCTTGACCGTCATCGGGTAGTAGGTGCCGCCCTTGACGGTGGCGTCGTTCGCGACGATGACGCATTCGCGGCCCGACACCCGGCCGATACCGGTGATGACGCCGGCG
>JBKJQQ010000072.1:0-29161 GCA_046593875.1 Mycobacteriales bacterium
GTCCGCTCAAGCAGATCACCGGCGCCAGCGAGTTCGGCGAGGTCTTCTTCACCGACGCGACCGTCCCGCAGACCGAGGTCCTCGGCGGCGAGGGCAACGGGTGGCAGACCGCGATGCTGCTGCTGTCGTTCGAGCGCGGCTCCTCTGCGATCGGTCAGTACACGGAGTTCCGCAAGATGTGGGGCGAGGTCGTCGACGTCGCGGGGCAGATCGACCGCGACGGCCGTCCTGCCAGTGCGGACCCCGTGATCCGCCAGGAGCTGGCCGCCGCCCTCATCGAGCTCGAGTGCCTGAAGTACCACTCCTGGCACGTCCTCACCCAGACCTCGCGCGGCAAGGACCTCGGCTTCGAGGCGTCGATGACCAAGATGATGTGGTCGGAGACGTTCCGCCGGGTCTCCGACGCGTACGAGAAGGTCGTCGGCAGCGGCTTCCAGGTCACCGACCCCCGTCCGGGCCTGTCGGTCGGCAAGCTCACGAACATGGCCATGTGGTCGCGCAGCTGCACCATCTGGGGCGGTTCCCAGCAGGTCCAGCGCACCGTCGTCGCCGAGCGCGTGCTCGGCCTCCCCCGCTAGAACGAGGAGACCGAGATGCAGTTCCAGCTGACCGATGAGCAGCGCGCCCTCCAGGACGCGGTCCGCTCCTACCTGCGCGACAGGTTCGGACCGACCCAGGTCCGTGAGCTGTACGAGAACCCTGACAGCGATGGCCTTCCCGCTGCCCTGTGGCAGGCGCTCGGCGAGCAGGGCTGGCTGGCCGTGCTCGTCCCCGAGGAGCACGACGGCATCGGCCTCGGGCTGCTCGACGCCTCCGTCCTGGCGCGCGCGTTCGGCGCCGGCACCGTCCCCGGGCCGTGGCTCGGGACCGTGCTGGTCACCGAGGCGCTCCGTCTCGCCGGGTCCAAGGAGCAGCAGGCCGAGCGCCTGCCCGCTCTGGCCGCGGGCGAGATCAAGGGAGCGGTGGCGCTGCTCAAGCAGGGCTCGTCGCCCTCCCCCGCCGGCGCGCCAGCGACCGCCTCCGGGGGCGTCCTGTCCGGCCGCCTGGACCTGGTCGACTACCCCGAGGTCGCCGATGTCCTGCTCGTCGCCGCTGTCTCTGAGTCGGGGGCCGGCCTCTACCTCGTCGACCCTCGCGGCGCCGGCGTGACCATCGCTCCGCAGCGTTCGCTCGACCTCGGTCACCGCGTCGGCACCGTGACCCTCGACGGCGCTCCGGGCGAGAAGCTCGAGGGCAGCAGCCCCGAGCTCGTGCAGCAGCTGCTGGACGCCGCCGCGATCCTGGTCGCCAGCGACCTGGTCGGGCTTGCCCGCAAGGCGCTGATGGACACGGTCGAGTACGACAAGACGCGCGTGCAGTTCGGCAAGCCGGTCGGGTCGTTCCAGGCGGTCAAGCACGAGCTGGCCGACCTGCACGTCGCCGTGACCTTCGCCGAGCACGCTGCGAACTACGCGGCCTTCGCCGCCGACGTGGACGCGCCGGACCGCCAGCTGGCCGCCTCGATCGCGAAGTCCAAGGCTGCGGACGCCGCCGACCTCGCGACCGCCGCGATGATCCAGTTCCACGGTGGCATCGGCTACACGTGGGAGCACGACACGCACTTCTACTTCAAGCGCTGCAAGCGCCTGCAGGGCGCGTACGGCGACGCCGCCCAGCACCGGGAGCGGATCGCCGGGCTGCTCATCGACGGCGCCCCTGCTGTCGACGAGGTCAGCGGCGTGACGGCGGGCGGCACGTCCGGCGTGCAGGGCTCCGGCGTCGCGGCAGGTGCGGCGGCTTCGTGAGCGTCGCCCTCATCACCGGAGGCGCAAGCGGTTTCGGCAGGGAGGTCGCTCGCCAGCTCGTCCGGCGCGGCGACGAGGTCGTGCTGTGCGACGTCAACGACGCGGACGGGCAGGCGGTCGCCGACGAGCTCGGCGCCACCTACCTGCACTGCGACGTCTCGGACTACGACGAGGTCGTCGCCATGACCAAGTCCGCTGAGGAGGTCCACGGCGGGCTGGACCTGGTGTTCCTCAACGCCGGCATCTCGACCGGCTGCGGCGTGGGCGACGACTTCGACCTCGAGAAGTACAAGCGGGCCAACGGGATCAACCTCGACGGCGTCGTCTACGGGGCGCATGCCGCGATCCCGGCGCTGCGTCGCCGCGGTGGTGGCTCGATCGTCGCGACGGCGTCGATGGCCGGGCTGACCGGCACGCCGTTCGACCCGGTCTACGGCGCGAACAAGCACGCCGTCGTCGGACTGGTCCGCGCGCTCGGCCCGGCGCTCGCCCCCGACGGCATCAAGGTCAACGCCTTCTGCCCCGGCTTCGCCGAGACGAAGATCATCACCGACATCAAGTCGACGCTGCAGGCCAGCGGCGTGCCGATCATCCCGGTGGAGGTCGCCGGCGAGGCGGTGCTGCAGGCCTTCGACAGCAGCGAGAGCGGCCAGGCCTGGCTGCTGCAGGCCGGCCGCGACGTGATGGTCTACAGGTTCCGAGGCATTCCCGGACCGTTGAACGAGAGCGGTGCGCCCGCGATGCCGGCCGACCCGACCGGCATCCCCACCGGCATGGCGGAGCCCCCGCCGGCCTAGCCCGTCGGCGCGGCACAACCGCACACATCGTGATCCACAGCTGAGGCGGGCGCGCGTGCAGCGCCCCCTCCGCGATCACGATGTGTGCGCACGGGTCAATCCGGTGGGGAGAGGGACAGCGCCTGGCTGACATGCTCGCTCCCTGACCTGTCGCGCCAGACGACCCGGTGCTGGCCCGTCGTCCCGGGCGGCGGTCGCCAGGTGACGACCGCGACGAAGGTCTCGCCTGCCCGGCGCCAGCGCACGGTGGTCGACCAGTCGGTGTCGTCGGCCACGACGGTGCCGTCAGGGGTCTCGACCCGGAAGTACGACGCCCGGGCCGGGCCGCGCGGGTCGTCGCCGCGGACGTCCACCGTGAGCACCCCGGCGGCGACCGAAGGCGCTCCGACCATGCACGTGCCCGGCCCCGGATCGTCTGCGGGCGCGGGCTTCTGGGGCTTGAGCCGCGGCGGACCGGCATCGACGGACGGGCGCCCGTCGCGCAGGTCGAGCGCCACCCTGGTGATCTCCTGCAGGTAGGCCGGCAGCTGCCAGCGGCCGAACATCGTGTGGCCGCCCTCGTACCGCTGCGCGTCGTACTCCTCGGGTGTCGTCACGTAGCCGGCGTAGTCGTTCGCGTAGCCCTGCACGAGCACCGTCTCGAGCGGCACCTCCAGGACGGCAGCGACAGCACGGCGGATCCGCAGCCCGGCCACGACCGTCACCTCCTGCGCGAGCCCGACCAGGACGAGGTCGCCCAGGCGCACCAGCTGGATCGGCACGCGGTCCGCGCACCAGCCGAGCGCCCCGACCGGCAGCAGCATCGCCTTGGGCGACTGGGCATCGCGCAGCCCGGGCCGCAGCCGCCACAGCACCCGGCTGCAGGCCGACACCCGCGGATTGCCGTCCACGCCCTCGTGCAGCGCCTTGACCCCTGGACCCTCCTTGGTCCCGGCGGCGAAGGCCGCGCCCAGCACGGCCTTGGACAGCCGGTGCCCGTCGACCTGGAGCCCGGAGAGCTGGACGTAGGACAGCCGCGTCTCGAGCGCGCCGACCACGTCGGTGCCAGGCTGGGCGGCGAGGGCGCGGGCTGCGACGAGCTGACGGTCGCCGATGACCCGGGTGTTCTCGACCTCGTCGCCGGTCGGTCCCTGCGTGGCGTTCGGGACGTTCGGCGAGACGTCGCCGGAGTTGGTCTGCGCGAAGGCCGCCACGAAGGGCGCCTCGGCCTCCCATGCCCGGGCGGCGTAGCCCTTGTTGTCGCCGCTGATGAGCAGGTTCCGGTTCGTCAGGCTGGTGCCGTGGGTGGCGAACCAGTTCACGACGCCGACCACGCGGCCCTCGCGCTCGAGCCGCAGCAGCGTGGTCGCGGGATCGATGCCGTCCGGGAAGTGCCCGCGATCGGGGTTGCGGTCGAACGCCTCCGGCGAGCGGTTGACGCTGGCGTCGTGCAGCTCGCCCTGCGCGAGGACGAGCCGCCCGGGCGCGAGGTCGGCCAGTGCCTGCTCGACCGACGCGACGACGCCGTCGACGACGGCAGCCAGCGTGTGCGGGCGCAGCCCCTTGTTGGTCGTGTTGTACATCCGGTAGCCGGAGAAGCCGCCGGGCCCGGCGTGCGTGTGGGTCGCGGTGAGCAGCAGCTCCTCGGGTCGCACGTCGAGGCGGGCCAGGATCTCGGCGCGCACGTTGGCGAAGAACATGCCAATGTCGGCGACGACCAGCACGAGCCGGCGACCGGTGGCGGGGTCCTGCACGGCGAAGGCGCGCGACCGCTGTCGCAGGTGGATGCCGGCGGTGCGCTGGAAGCGCATCCCGTAGCCCATCATCCCGGCGCCCCACGGCTCGCCGGTCACGTCCGCGCTGCCGACGCCGACCAGCCAGGGTGCGTCCGTCATGGCGTGCAGCCTGTCAGGCCGTCCAGCCGAGCACGGCCCCGCCCGCACCGAGGACGCCGACGAACAGCCCGATCGCCGCCGGTGGCACGAGCAGCGCGAGGACCGGCCGCCGCCGCCACAGCCGCACGAGCAGCCACAGCAGGACCACCCACGCGCCCCACAGCAGGAGCACCGCCCAGGTCGGAGCGATCAGACCCGCCGCTGCGTAGAGCAGCCCGGTCGCGAAGTGCAGCGCGAGAGCAAGGGCGAGGACGAGCCGACGGGCCATGCGGTCAGCGTCCTCGTGCCGGTCCTGGCGCGCCTGAGCCGTTGTGCCTAGATGCGCTGCAGCGAAGCTGCGGAGAGCTCGGAGGTCGAGCTGTGCCCGGCGAGGCCGGCCTGCAGGTCCATGTCGGCCAGGAACGAGCGGAGCACGTGGTGCACGCCCTGCTCGCCGCCGAGCGCCAGGCCGTGCACCCACGGCCGGCCGAGCAGCACGGCGGACGCGCCCAGGGCCAGCGCCTTGCAGGCGTCCGCACCGGTCCGCACCCCGCTGTCGAACAGCACCGGCAGGTCGCCGGCCGCCTCGACGATCCCGGGCAGCGCGTCCAGCGAGCCGATCGCGCCGTCGACCTGACGTCCCCCGTGATTGCTGCAGACGATCGCCTCGACACCGATGGAGCGCGCCTTGGTCACGTCGTCCGGGTGCTGGATCCCCTTGAGCACCAGCGGGAGTGACGTGTGGTCGCGCAGGAAGGCGATGTCGTCCCAGGTGAGCGTCGGGTTGTTGAACAGCCCGACGAACTTCAGCACCGCCGGTCCCTCGTCCTCCTCGGGCGTCTTCTCGAGCCCCTGCCGGAAGACCGGGTCGGCGAAGTAGTTGGCGACGCCCTGGGCCTTGAGGAACGGCAGGTAGGCCTGCGAGAGGTCGCGCGGGCGCCAGCCGAGCTGCCAGGTGTCGAGCGTGACGACGACGGCCTCGTACCGGGCGGCCTCGGCGCGGCGCACGAAGGAGGCGGCCAGATCGCGGTCGGCCGGCCAGTAGAGCTGGTACCAGCGCGAGGCGTCCGGAGCCTGCGCCGCGACGTCCTCCATCGTGTTCGAGGACGCGGTCGACACGATCATGGTGAGCCCCAGCGCCGCCGCCGCACGGGCGACCGCGAGCTCCGCATCCGGGTGCACGATCGACAGGACGCCGACCGGCGCGAGCATCACCGGCGCGGGCATCGTCGTGCCGAGGACCGTCGTCTCGTGCGCCCGCTGCGCCGGGATGCCGCGCAGCATCCGGGGGACGAGCCGCCACCGGTCGAAGGCCTCGCGGTTGGCCCGCATCGTGTCCTCTCCCCCGGCGCCGCCCGCGACGTAGCCGACCGCGCCGGGCGTCATCGCCGCGTACGCCGCCGCCTCGGTCTCCCGCCAGCCGAACGGCAGGGTCGGCTGCTCCCCGAACAGTCCCTTGAGGTAGACCTCGTTCTGGAAGTCGGCGTAGCTCATGGCGCCGTTCCTACCTCACGACAGGAGATCTGGTGGCCGTCGACCCCCGTGGATCCGACCTCAAGCGGTATCTCGCTGAGGACCCCGGCGGACCGGTGGTGATGCTGAACCTCCTGCGCTTCAAGCCCGACGGCGGCCGCGAGCGCTACCTCGACTACGTCGAGCACTTCCGGCGCACCGCCGTGCCGTACGGCGCCGAGGTCCTGTACGTGGGCGACGGATCGACGGCGCTGGTCGCCGAGCAGGGGCAGTCCTGGGACGCCGTGCTGCTGGTGCGCTACCCGACGCGGCAGGCGTTCAGCGACATGGTCCGCGACCCGGAGTACGGCGCGGGGACCCATCTGCGCACCGAGGCGCTGGACGAAGCGGTCCTGCAGGCGACGAGCGAGTGGAGGACGGCATGAGGGCGTGGCAGGTGCACGAGCTGGGCGAGCCGCAGGACGTGCTGCGGCTGGAGGACGTCCCGGAGCCCGAGGCGGGTCCGGGGATGCTGCGGCTGAAGGTCGACGCCGTCGCGCTCAACTTCCCGGACCTGCTGCTGTGCCGCGGGACCTACCAGGAGAAGCCCGAGCTGCCCTTCACGCCGGGGCTCGAGGTGTGCGGCACGGTGCTGGACGGCCCGCGGGCGGGCGAGCGGGTCCTGGCCGGGACGGCGCTGCCGCGCGGCGGGATGGCCGACCAGGTCGTCGTGCCCGAGGCCGCAGCGCACGTGGTGCCGGACGACATGCCGGCGGCGAAGGTCGCCAGCCTGTTCATCACCTACCAGACCGGCTACGTGGGCCTGCACCGCCGGGCGCAGCTCCAGGAGGGCGAGACGCTGCTGGTGCACGCCGGCGCGGGCGGCGTCGGCAGCGCCGCCATCCAGCTCGGCAAGGCCGCGGGCGCGCGCGTCATCGCCACGGCGGGCGGACCGGAGAAGGTGCAGGTCTGCAAGGACCTCGGCGCCGACGTCGCGATCGACTACAGCAGCGAGGACTTCGTCGCGATCGTCAAGGACGTGACCGCGGGTCGCGGCGCTGACGTCATCTACGACTCCGTCGGCGGTGACACCTTCGACAAGAGCCGCAAGTGCATCGCGTTCGAGGGGCGGATCGTCGTCGTCGGCTTCGCCGGCGGCCGGATCGCCGACGCCCCGACCAACCACGCGCTGGTCAAGAACTACTCGGTGGTGGGGCTGCACTGGGGCCTGTACCGGAAGTTCGAGCCGCAGATCTTCGTCGACACCCACGCCGCGCTGATCGAGCTGTGGGGGCGTCGCGCGATCGACCCGCTCGTCGGGGCCGAGCTTCCGCTGACCGAAGCCCCGGCCGCGCTGGCCCGGCTCGGCGACCGGGGCACCATCGGCAAGGTCGTGCTGCTCCCGTAGTTACCTGCCGGTAGCAGGACATGCACGCTGCGTGGCGAACCTCTCTGACATGCGCCTCAGCCTCCGCCGCACCGTCCTCGCCTCCGTCGTCGCCGCCGTCGCGGTGACCGCCGTCGTGCCCTCGTACGCCGGGCACGACAACGGCAAGGGCAAGAGCCAGGACGGGCGGGGCAGTGCGAGCGCCGGTGCCTGCACCGGCGACCCGACGGCGGTACAGCGGATGCCGCTGGCCGTCGACGGCCAGCAGGCGCTGGCGCTGGTCGCGATGCCGCGCAAGAAGCCGCGCGGCATCGTCGTCTTCGACCACGGCTACGGCCACACGATGGAGAGCTGGCGCGCGCACATCACCCGCACCGCGACCAACCTCGGCGTCATCGCCATCGCACCGAACTACCGCGGTCAGACCGTTCCGCCTGCAGGCAAGCAGATCTCGAGCCGCGGCTGGCGCGTCGCCGAGGGCGCGGCGGACTCGATCGCCTACGTCCAGTACTTCGAGAAGCTGTGCAAGCCCGGCGGCACCAACGTCGTCTACGGCGTGAGCATGGGCGGCAACACCAGCGGCCTGGTGGTCGCCGCGCAGCCCAAGCGCGGTGACGGCAGCCCGCTGTTCGACTACTGGGTCGCGGTCGAGCCGGCAGTCAACGTCAGCCAGACCTACCTCGGGGCCAGGCTGCTGGCGCCGGCGAACGAGTTCGCGGCGAACGCCGTGGCCGACATCGAGGAGGCGTTCGGCGGCAGCATTGCGCAGAAGCCGGACGTCTACGCCAACCGCACCGTCGTCAACCGCACCCGCGACATCGCCGGCGCCGGCCTCAAGGGCGTGTACGTCGTGCACGGCCTGGTCGACGGGCTCGTCACGCACAACCAGAGCCGCGAGCTGCAGACGCTCCTGCGCGCGCAGGGCGTGAAGCTCGACATGTGGACGGCGGTGACCCGCAAGGCGGGTACCGAGCCCGGCACCACCGTCGACGGGTACCTGCCCACGGGCCAGACCTCACCGTTCGCCGGTCATGCCAGCGAGACGAGCACGACCCACGTCGTGGGGGTCGCGGGCTTCGCCGCCCTGGACCGCATCTATCAGGGCGTGCCCTTCGCCTGCGGCGAGAAGGTCTACGACGGCATGACCGGCCTCGCCCCGTACGCCGAAGCGGACTGCTGACACGCTGCACGCATGTCCACCGCTGTCGTCCTCGGCGCCGGCGGCCTGATCGGTCAGGCCTTCCACCTCGGCGTGCTGCTGGCCCTGCAGGAGGTCACCTCCTTCGACGCGCGGCGCGCCACCACCCTGGTCGGCACGTCCGCCGGGTCCCTGGTCGCTGCCGGCCTCGCTGCCGGGCTGTCGGCCTCCGACATGCGGGCCGAGGTCCTCGGCGAGCCCCTGTCGGCCGAGGGCCGGCGCATCCGCGGGACCCGCCAGGCGACCCTGACGATGCCCGAGCCGGCGGTCACGACGCCGCGCCGCCGGCCGCTCGCGCCGCAGGCGCTGCTCGCCGCCGCCCGGCGCCCCTGGGCGGTGCGCCCCGGCGCCGTCGCCTCCAGCCTGCTGCCCCCCGGCCGCAACCGGACCGACATGATCGCCCGCGGCGTCCAGCGCCTGCACGGCAGCACCTGGCCGGAGCGGGACCTGCGCATCTGCGCCGTCCGCGCCGCCGACGCCCGCCGGGTGGTCTTCGGCGCGCCGGGCGCCCCCGCTACCGACGTCGGCACGGCGGTCGCCGCCTCGTGCGCGATCCCGTCCTACTTCGCGCCGGTGCACATCGCCGGCAGGGCCTACGTCGACGGCGGGGCGCACTCCCCCAGCAACGCCGACGTCGTGGCCGCCGACCGGCCGTCGCTCGTCGTCGTCCTCTCGCCGATGTCGCTGGGCAGGGGGACGACCCGCCTGCCGCGCGCCGATCTCGCGCTGCGCCTGGCCGTCCGGCGCTACCTGGCGCGCGAGGTGGCCGGCCTGCGTCGCCGGGGCGCGGTGGTCGTCGTGCTGCAACCCGGACCGCAGGACCTGCCCGCGATGGGCCTGAACCCGATGCAGCACCGCCGGGTCGAGCAGGTCATGCGCGTCGCGGCCGCCTCCACGCGCGCGCGTCTGGAGGCGCAGCCCTCGCTGGTGGCGCTCCTCGCGGAGGCCTAGCGGGACACGCTCAGCGGTACTGCGCGGCGACGCCGAGGACCTTGCGGACGTACCAGTCGGCGTGGTTGTAGGCGAAGATCGCGTCGTAGAGCCCGTCCGGGCCGCGGTTCGCGCCGAAGCGGCACAGGTAGCCCGCGGCTGAGGGCACCGCGTCGTACGGGCTCATGATGTCGGCCTTGCCGTCCCCGTCGCCGTCGATCCCGTAGGCCGCCCAGGTGCTCGGCAGGAACTGCATGGGGCCGAGCGCCCCGGCGCTGGACGGGCCGAGGTGCTTGCCGTGCGCGCTCTCGACCTGGCCGATGGCGGCGAGCACCGTCCAGGACAGCCCGGGGCAGTAGCGCACCGAGTCGATGTAGAGCTCGCGGTAGCTGCGCGGGCGGCCGGTCCGGGCCGCGACGGCCTCCGGGCGCAGCACCTCCACGACCGCGTCGTCACCGACGACCTCGCGGACCGCCCGGCGCAGGGCCTTGATGCCGCGGTCGGGCGCGCTGACGAGGACCGCGCTGGACGGCACGACGCCCAGGCCCTGCGCGACCTCGCGCCCGGTGACCAGGTCGACGCCCGGCAAGCCGTACGCCGCGACCGCGCCGATCCGCAGCTCGGCGTCGCGGGTGGCGTCCACGGTGATCGTGCCGCCGAGCGGCAGGTCGCGGGAGCGCGCGAGGCCGTACGACGGAGCCAGCTCGCCACGGGCCACCGCCTGCCACAGCGCGTCCGAGGTAGCGGTCTCCTGCGGGGTGAACGCGCGGAACTGCGACGGGTCGACGCCCAGGACGCGGGCCGAGCGGCCGCCCACCCGGACCGTCCCGGCGTCGACGACGGTGAGCGCCTCGACCTTGCGGACCGCCTCGAGCGCGGTGAGCTGCGCAGCGGTCAGCGGCCGCTTCACGGTGACCAGGAGGTCGGGAGCGCGCAGGTCGGCCAGCGGCGCGACAGCGGGCGCCGGAGCGGCGGAACGGCTCGCGGCCGGCGGCGGCAGGGCCTCGGGCGGCAGCGCGTCCAGCGGGGCCACGGCGCCCACGGCTGGGGTCGGGCGGGCGGACGACGTCGGCGTGGCCGTGGTCGTCGCCACCGCGCCGGCCACCAGGGTCGCGACCAGAGCGCTGCCCACGAGGGTCGGCGAGAGCCGCACGGACCTGCCTCTCGATCGGCGCCGCACCCTCGGTGCGACGATGCGGACGTGCTGCGGATCGCGAACTGCTCCGGCTTCTACGGCGATCGGGCCAGCGCGCTGTCCGAAGTGCTCGACGACGGACCGGTGGATGTCGTCACCGGGGACTACCTCGCCGAGCTCACCATGCTCATCCTGTTTCGCTCTCGGGCCAAGGATCCCTCCCGCGGCTACGCGACAACCTTCCTGCGCCAGCTCGAGCCTGTGCTCGGGGCCGTCGTCGACCGGGGCACCCGGATCGTCGTGAACGCCGGCGGCCTGGCTCCCGCGGCCTGCGCCTCCGCCGTACGCGACCTGGCTGCGGCCCTCGGCCTGGAGCTGCCGGTCGCGCATGTGGAGGGGGACGACCTCCTCCCCCGCGTCGCCTCGTTGCCGCTCCCCAACCTGGACACCGGCGCGCCGCTGACCGGCTCACCCCTGACCGCCAACGCCTACCTCGGGGCCTGGGGCATCTGCGCCGCCCTGCAGGCCGGCGCGCAGGTCGTCGTGACCGGCCGAGTCACCGACGCCTCGCTGGTGGTCGGGCCGGCGGCGGCGCACTTCGGCTGGGCGCGCGACGACTGGGACCGCCTGGCCGGCGCGGTCGCCGTCGGGCACGTCCTGGAGTGCGGCACGCAGGCGACCGGCGGCAACTACTCCTTCGTCCGCGAAGAGGTCGCCCAGCCGCTGCGCATGGGCTTCCCCGTGGCCGAGGTCGCGGCGGACGGCTCGGCGGTCATCACCAAGCACCCCGGCACCGGCGGGGCCGTGACGGTCGGCACCGTGACGGCCCAGCTGCTGTACGAGATCGCCGGACCGCTCTACGCCGGGCCGGACGTGGTCACCGACTTCGCCACGCTCTCGGTGGAGGAGGACGGCCCGGACCGGGTGCGCCTGTCCGGTGCCCGCGGGAGCGCCCCGAGCGGCCGGCTGAAGGTCTGCCTGAACATGCTGGGCGGGTTCCGCAACAAGATGGAGTTCGTGCTCACCGGGCTCGACGTCGAGGCCAAGGCGGCCCTCGCGCTGGACGGTCTGCGCGAGGCCTATCCGCACCCCTTCGAGCACCGCCTGGTGCGGCTCGACCGCGAAGACGCCGCCACCAACGAGCAGGCCGCCGCCCTGCTGAAGGTGCACGTGCGCGGCGACGACCCCAAGGTCGTCGGCCGGGCCTTCTCCGGTGCGGCGGTCGAGCTCGCGCTCGCGAGCTACCCCGGCTTCACGCTGACCTCCCAGCCCGGCGACGCCACGCCGTACGGCATCTACTGGCCGGCGCTGGTCGACGCCGCCGAGGTCGAGCACGTCGTGGTGCACGCCGACGGCCACCGCGAGGTCGTCCCGCACACCCCACCCGCTGCTGCGCCGATCATGCCGTTGTTGCCCACCGCGCCCGCTCAGCAGGTGAGGAACGACTGCATGATCGGCGGGGAGACGCAGCGTGTGCCTCTCGGCAGGGTGCTCGGGGCGCGCTCTGGCGACAAGGGCGGCAACGCCAACGTCGGCTTCTGGGCGCGCACCGACGAGGCCGCCGCCTGGCTGCTCGCCTGGCTGGACGAGGCCGCGTTCCGCGCGCTGCTCCCCGAGGCCGACGGTCTGGCCGTCGACGTCCACCCGTTGCCGAACCTGCGTGCGGTCAACGTCGTCGTGCACGGCCTGCTCGGCGAGGGGGTCGCCAGCAGCACCCGCTTCGACCCGCAGGCCAAGGGCCTGGGCGAGTACCTCCGGTCGCGGCACGTGGACGTCCCCGTCAGCCTGCTGGGGTGACCGACTACGACGTCGCAGTCGTCGGCGCGGGCCCCGCCGGCGCTGCGGCCGCCCTCGCGGCAGCCCGCACCGGTGCCCGGACCGTGCTGCTGGAGCGCGAGCGCCTCCCCCGCTACAAGCGCTGCGGCGGCGGCATGATCGGCGCGTCGCAGGCGGCCGTGGCGGTCGCCGGCGTCGACCTCGGCCCGCTCTCGCTCGACCGGGTCGGGCGCTTCACCTTCACCTCCCGCGGCCGCGCCTCCTTCACCCGCGAGACGCACCCGTTCCTGCCGATGGTGCTGCGCTCTCAGCTGGACGCCGCGCTCGTGCAGGTCGCGCTCGAGGCCGGCGTCGAGCTGCGCGAGGGCGTGACGGTCACCTCGTACGAGCAGGACGCGACAGGCGTGCGGCTCGGCACCCGCGACGGGGTCGTGACCGCGGGCGCGGTCGTCGGCGCCGACGGCTCCGGCAGCCGCGCCGCCGCGCACGTCGGGGTCGTCTGCGACCAGGTCGACCTCGGCATGGAGGCCGAGCTGCCGACGCCGCCCGGCAGCGACTGGGGCGGCCGGGTGCTGCTCGACTGGGGACCGGTGCCGGGCTCGTACGGCTGGGTCTTCCCGAAGGGTGACACCCTCACCGTCGGCGTCATCGGCGACCGCGCGCAGGGCGAGGCGGTGCGGGCCTACTACCGGTCCTTCGTGGCGCAGCTCGGGCTCGACCTGGCGACGGCGCACGTCGACGGCGGCCACCTCACCCGCGTCCGCGCCGCGGGATCGCCGCTCGTGAAGGGGCGCGTGCTGGTCGCCGGTGACGCCGCCGGTCTGCTCGAGCCGTGGACACGGGAGGGCATCTCGTTCGCGCTGCGGTCCGGCGCGCTGGCCGGTGCTGCGGCGGCCGGCGACCCTGCGACCTACCGAGCTGAGGTGGAGCGCGCTCTCGGCGCAGAGGTCGCGGCCGGGCGCCGGGCGCTGGCCGCGTTCACCCGCCACCCGCGGCTGGTGCACGAGGTGATGCGCTCGTTGCCCGGGATGTTCGGGCTGTTCGGGCGCCTGGTCAGCGGCCAGACCTCGCTGGACCAGCAGCTGGAGCGCCGCTCGATCCGCGGGCTCGTCACCGTGCTGGGCGGCTAGGCCCGGCGCGTGCCGACGGACAGCAGGTACTCCTGCTCGAAGCGCGCGGCGTCGCCGGAACCGCGGTTCCACGTGTCGCAGAAGGCGTCCAGTGCGGCGTCGAGCTCCTGCTCCCGGCCCTGGCTCTCCGCGAAGGCGCGGGTCGCGATGGTCGGGCCGTAGTAGGCCTTGAAGTGCGCGGCGTACTCCCCCCTCTCCCGGAAGGCGGTGACCTCGAGGTTGTCCCGTTCCATGACGCTGAACGCGACCCGGTCGCCGAACAGGTTCGCGAGGTGCTCCTCGCCGCCCCAGAGCGGTGCCGGTTGCGCGCCGGGCGGGGGCGGTGGGGCAAAGGGCTTCATCGTGCGGAACAGGTCGCCGATCATCCCCTCCGGCGTCCAGCTCAGCAGCGCGATCGTGCCGCCCGGCTTGCACACCCGGACCAGCTCATCCGCAGCCTCCTGGTGGTGCGGCGCGAACATGACCCCGATGGAGGACATGACGACGTCGTACGACGCGTCGTCGAAGGGCAGGTGCTCGGCGTCGGCCTCGACCCACTCCATGTCGAGCCCGGCCGCCTCCGGCCGGCGCTCACCCGCAGCCAGCAGCTCCGGCGTGAGGTCGCTGGCGGTCACCTTCGCCCCGCGCTGCGCCGCCGGGATCGCAGCGTTGCCCGTGCCCGCCGCGACGTCGAGCACGCGCACGCCGGGCCCGAGGTCCAAGGCGCCTACCAGCCGCTGGCCCACGGGCAGCCGGAAGGTGTCGAACATGCGCGCGTAGTCACCTTTGCCCCACATGGCGCGGTGCTTGCTCTTGAGCTCGGTGTCTGCCATGTCGATCGTCGTCATCACGCATCCCCCCAGTCCAACCCCCTGCCGGACGCCGTCACCATGGACCTGTCCTCCCTCCGGAGCAAGGGTCAGGTCGCGGAGAGCTCCAGCGCGATGCCGTCCGGGGCGCGCAGCTCGACCAGGCGCGGGCCCGCGGCCCCTACCCCGCGAACTCCGACCGCACCGCGTCGCCGTGCTCGTCGAGCTCGGGAGCGGGCACGCGCACCACGGGGTCGGGGGCGGTCGAGACCTTGACCGGGTTGCCCGGCCCGGGCAGTCCGCCGGCGTCGATGACCATCCGTCGGACGGCCGTCTGCTCGCTGCCGACCGCCTCGGCGACGGTGTTGATGGGCCCGCAGGGGACGCCGGCCAGGTCGAGCTCGCCCAGCCAGTGGGCCGCGTCCTGCGCCCGCAGGGCGCCCTCGAGCAGCACCTTGAGCTCGTCCCGCCGGGCGTGCCGCTCGGCGTTGGTCGCGAAGCCGCCCAGGTCCAGGCCCAGCGCCCGCAGCAGCGCAAGGAACAGCGTGTCGTTGGCCGCGCAGATCGTGATGTCGCGGTCGCGGCAGGAGAACGTGTCGAACGGCGCGATGGCGAAGTGCGCGTTGCCGATCGGCCCCGGGTCCGTGCCGGTCGCGAGGTAGGACAGCGCGGCACCCTCCAGCAGGCTGACCGTCGCGTCGTACATCGCGATGTCGACGTGGCACCCGCGGCCACTGCGGGCGCGCCCGAGCAGGGCGGTGGTGATGCCGCCGAAGGCGTAGAGGCCCGCCGACAGGTCCGCGACCGGCACCCCCGGCTTGACCGGCGCGCCGCCCGCCACCCCGGTGACGGCCATGATCCCGCTCATCCCCTGCACGACGGCGTCGTAGGCCGGTCGCTGCGACCACGGGCCGCTGTGGCCGAAGCCGCTGATCGAGCAGTAGACGAGCCCGGGGTTGCGCACGAGCAGCTCGTCGACGCCGAGCCCGAGCCGGTCCATGACGCCCGGGCGGTAGTTCTCGACCAGGACGTCGGCCCGTGCGGCCAGCGCGCGGGCGACGGCGAGGTCGGCCGGGTCCTTGAGGTCGAGCGCGACGGACTCCTTGCCCCGGTTGACGCGGGCGAAGTACAGCGACCGGCCGTCCGAGAACGGCCCGTAGCCGCGGGAGTCGTCGCCGGAGCCGGGCCGCTCGACCTTGACCACCCGGGCGCCGTGGTCGGCCAGCATCATCGTGGCGAAGGGACCGGCCAGCACCCGACTGAAGTCGGCGACGAGCAGCCCGTCGAGGGGAGGACCGGCGGAAGGGGACGACACGCCGCCCATCCTGCCTTTCGACGGGAACGTCGAGCCGGAACGTGGTGTTGTGTACAGCGTGACCGGAACCGTGACACCCACCGCCCCCACCCTCACCGCCGCCGACCGCTGCGACCGCTGTGGCGCGCAGGCCTTCGTGCGGGTCGTCCTGTCCGCGGGCGACCTCCTGTTCTGCGGTCACCACGCCAAGGCGTACGAGGACAAGCTCCGCGCCTCGGCCGTCGACTGGGTCGACGAGACCGCGACCCTGAACAGCTGAGCCTGCTCCGCCGCCGACGGCCGCCGTCCCCGCCCGGGGTACGGCGGCCGTCGGCGTTGCTGGACCTGGTGCGGGTCTTCGCCACGCTCGTGGTGCTGTCCCTGCTGGCCGTCGTGGTCGTCCGCGCCTTCGGACTGGAGCGCGGCTCCGCGCTGGCGCTGCTCGTCGGTGCGCTGCCCCTGACGCTGCTACCGGCCTACGCGGTGCTCGTCCTGGCCGCGGCCCTGCGGCGCCGGCTGCTCGCGGCGGGGGCTGCTGCTCTGGTGGTCGCCCATCTGCTGGTGATCGCGCCGGCGCTGGGGGCGGACGCCCTGCCGTCCGGCGCGGCACAGGCCCCGCGGCTGCGGGTCGTCACCGCCAACCTCTACGTGCTGAACCCCGACCCCGAGACGGCGGGACGGGCGCTGCTGGCGCTGCGACCCGACGTCCTGGTCGTGCCGGAGCTCTCCGCGGAGGGCCTGGCCGGGCTGCGTGCCGCCGGACTGATGGACGCGCTGCCGTACGACGTCGTCGACCTGGACGGCCGCCGCGAGACGGTCGGGCTGTTCAGCCGCCTGCCGCTGCGGGACATCACCAGCCGCGCCGCCGCCGCCCGGACGCTGCCCCGGGCCACCGTCACGGTCGGCGGGCAGGACGTGCGTGTCCTGACGGCGCACCCGCTCCCGCCGATCTCGGTCTTCTCCGACTTCTGGCGCGCCTCGCTGCAGGACCTGCGTGACGAGGCCGTCGACGTCGACCTGCCGCTGGTCGTCGCCGGCGACCTGAACGCCGACCGCGACCACGCGGCCTTCCGCGACCTGCTCGCCATCGGCCTGCGCGACGCGCACGACAGCCGCGGACGCGGGCTCGCGCGCACCTGGCCGGCCGGGGCGCCGCTCCTGCACCTGGACCACGTCCTGGTCCGCGGCCCGGTCGTCCTGGACGTCCGCGAGGTGCGGATCCCCGGCAGCGACCACCTCGCGGTCGTCGCCGACCTCGCCGTCCTCTAGAAGGCCTCGGCGCGCGCGGTGAAGCGGCCCTCGCGCTGCTCGACCACCAGCGGCAGGCCGAAGGCGCGGGACAGCAGCGGACCGGTGAGCACCTCGGCCACCGGACCGGCGGCGATCGAGCGGCCACGGGACAGCAGCAGCGCGTGGGTGGTGCCGACCGGCACCTCCTCGACGTGGTGGGTGACCAGCACGGTCGGCGGCGCGTCCTCGTCCGCCGCCAGCCGGGTCAGCAGGCGCAGCAGGGCCTCTCGCGCACCGAGGTCGAGACCGGCCGCCGGCTCGTCGAGCAGCAGCAGCTCGGGGTCGGTCATCAGGGCGCGGGCCAGCAGCACCCGCTTGCGCTCGCCCTCGGACAGCGTCCCGAAGCGACGGTCGGCGAAGGCCCGCAGCCCCATCCGGCCGAGCAGCTCCTGCGCCCGCGCGACGTCAGCCGGCTCGTAGCGCTCCGACCAGCGGCCGACCACGCCGTACGCCGCCGTGACGATGACGTCCAGCGCCTTCTCGTGCGGCGGGATGCGGTCGCTCAGCGAGGAGCTGGACAGCCCGACCCGGGTGCGCAGCTCGCCGAGGTCGGCGGCGCCGAAGCGCTCCCCCAGCAGGTCGACCGTCCCGCGGGACGGAAACAGGGACGCACCCGCGACGTGCAGCAGCGTGCTCTTGCCGGCGCCGTTGGGGCCGAGGACCACCCAGCGCTCGCCGTCGCTGACCGTCCAGTCGACGTCGGCGAGCAGCGTCGAGCCGTCCCGGACGACGGCGACACCGGACATCTGCAGCACGGGCTCGGGCATCGCCGCGAAGGTAACCCGCCCGGCCTGCTGCGCTCTGCCGACCCGCCGCTGGAACACTGGGTCCATGACCTACCGCTGCTTCGACGTCGAGATCACCGACCAGGTCGCCCATGTGCGCCTGTCCCGCCCGGACGAGCTGAACACCATGACGCCGGACTTCTGGCGCGAGCTGCCGGAGATCGTCACCGGCATCAGCGATGACGCGAGCGCCCGCGTCGTCGTGATCAGCAGCACCGGCAAGCACTTCAGCGCCGGCATGGACCTGTCGGTCTTCATGGGCGGCGAGCTCAGCGGCGAGGACGCCGAGCCGGGGCGGCGCAACGCCCGGCTGCGCTCCAACGCCAAGGTCCTGCAGTGGTCCTTCACCGCGCTGGAGAAGGCGCGCGTGCCGGTGCTCGCGGCGGTGCAGGGCGGCGTCATCGGCGGTGCCGTCGACCTCGTGACCGCCTGCGACATGCGGTACGCCAGCGCCGACGCGTTCTTCTGCGTCCAGGAGATCAACATCGGCATGACCGCCGACGTCGGCACCCTGCAGCGCCTGGGGAAGGTGACCTCGGAGGGCTTCGCCCGCGAGATGGCCTACACCGGTAGGCGCTACCCGGCGGCGCGGCTGCACGAGGTCGGCCTGGTGCAGGAGGTCTACCCGGACGCCGACGCGCTGCTCGAGGGCGTGCTCGAGACCGCGAGGGAGATCGCGAGCAAGAGCCCGCTGGCGATCTGGGGCACCAAGGTCGCGATGAACTACGCGCGCGACCACTCCGTCGACGACAGCCTCGACCAGATCGCGACGTGGCAGTCGGGCATGTTCCAGCCGGCGGACATGCTGGAGGCCTTCACCGCCAAGAGCGAGAAGCGGCCCGCGGTGTTCCCGGAGCTGCTGCCGCAGCCGCGCGGGCTGTGACCGGTTAGGTTCAGCCCATGAGCGAAGTCGTTGCCGTGGTCCATGTCCGCGCCGCCGAGGGCAAGGTCGACGAGGTGATCGCTGCCTTCACGACCTGCATCGAGAAGACGCACGAGGAACAGGGCTGCCTCAACTACGCGCTGCACCGCGATGCGGCCGATGCCAACCACCTCGTCCTGATCGAGCGCTGGCGCTCGCAGGCCGACCTCGACGCGCACATGGGTCAGCCGTACGTCGCCGACCTGTTCGCGGCCGCCGGGACGCCGGGGCTGCTGGCGGCCCCGGCCGAGCTGGCCTTCACCAGCCCGCTCGGGATCGGCACCGCCAAGGGCAGCCTCGGCTGACGGTGACGTCGAACCCGTGACGCGCCTGTGCGAGGACTGCGGCCAGCACGCCGAGTGGCAGTTGTCGTCGGTGCGCGAGAGCGCCGTGCCGCCCGACACGACCGAGACGGCGGCGTGCCACGAGCACCGTCTGGACGCCACCGAGAACCTGCTCAGCCAGTACGGCAACGTGACGGTCGTCGAGACCCTCGGCTAGGGCCGGCGTCCCTCAGGGTCAGCGGCTGTGCTTCCAGCGGAAGCCCGGGAAGACCTTCGAGAGCGGCTGGCGCGCCTTGACCTGCGCGGCGGCCACGAGGGCAGCAGGCACGTCCACCAGGCCGTAGCCGGCCTCGATGTCCCGGCCCTTGGCCTGCCGGTCCTTGGCCGTGCCGGCGAGGATCACCTGAACCTGGGTCGGCGTGAGGTCGGGGTTGGCCTGCAGCAGCAGGGCGACGACGCCCGCGATGTGCGGAGCGGCCATGGAGGTGCCGTTCAGCGAGCCGTAGAGCGCGTAGTTCGCGGCGACGTCGGCGGGGGTGGCTCCCTCGCCGCCGTAGCTGCCCGGCGTGAGGACGCAGGGGGCGGCTCCCAGCTCCTTCGGAGCGCATCCCTTGCCGATGGCTCCGACGAAGCTCGGGGACACGGTTGACACGATCTCGACGCCGGGGGCGGCGATGTCGACGGCCGCTCCCCGGCTGGAGAACGTGGCTATGTCGTTCGCCGCCGGGTTGCCGCAGCCCTGGGTCTTGGCGCCGGGCTTGCAGGACGCCGCGACCGAGATGACTTCGGGCAGGCCATTGGGGACCTTCTTGGCCGAGACGTCGTCCTTGGCCCCGCCGTTGCCGGCGGAGAAGACGGTGATCATGCCGGCCCTGTCGACCTTGGTGATGATCGCGGCGAGGGGGTCGTAGCCGGGCTTGCCGTAGAACAGGTCCTCAGGGCTGAGGCCCCAGCTGTTGGTGTTGATCGCGATGCCCCGGGCGCCGAACTCCTTGTCCTTGTGGTGGCGCAGCAGCCAGTCGAAGGCGGCGATCGCGTTGCGCTCCCAGCCTGCGTCGTTGACCGCACCCTGGATCGGGCCGGCAGCGATGCGCAGATCGACCAGCTTGGCGGCGGGAGCGACGCCGCGGTTGTCGTTGCTGCGCTTCTGCGCGGCCGCCCCGTTGCCGGCCACGATGCCCGCCACGTGCGTGCCGTGGCCGATGTCGTCGGTGCGCGCGCTGTCCCCGGTGGCCAGCGCGAAGCTGTCGAGCTGACCGGCGTCCAGGAGCAGGTCGGCGGCGTGCGCCAGCTCGAAGTTGCGGTGCGTCACGACCTGGCCGAGCAGGTCGGGGTGCATGTCGGCGATGCCGGTGTCCAGCACGGCGACGGTCGAGCCGGTGCCGTCCACCGACGGCCGCACCACGTTGCCGGTGCGCGTCTTGACGGTGGCCGCCTTGTCCAGCACGGCCCGGTCGGCGCCGATGTACTTCACCGACTCCGCGAGGTTCAGCTCGATCCGGCGCTCGGGTCGCGCCGACACCACGGCGCCGCTGCGCAGCAGCGCCTGGACGGCCGACAGCGGGGCGGTCACGGCGAGCGAGTCGATGGTCTCGAAGGCCACGGCCGAGGTGACGCCCAGCGAGAGCAGGCGGCTCTCCAGCGCGGCGGCGCGCTGGCCCTCGGCCAGCTTCAGCACGTAGCGACCGGACACGGTGTCGGCCGGCGCAGCGGGCGTCAGCGCGTAGGCGCCGGACGCGGCTCCGACGGAGACGGCCGCGACGACGGCGAGCAGGAGACGGGGCGAACGCACGAAGAGCTCCTCGACAGGCACCGGGGGTGGTGTCAGAGGTGTTCGACGCGATGCGTCCACTCCCCTCCCTCGGCCTGGTCCGAAGTTCGCTCAGCCGTAGCGGTGGTTCTTGGTGCCGCTCTTGACGTGGTCGGCCTCGCGGGTGCAGCTGCGGCCGCCCATGTTGCGATGGCCGCACAGGCCCTCGGCGACCGCCGGCTCGACCGGGGCCGCCGCCTCCTTGCGCGGCGCGGGGCGGGCCTGGGTGGAGGGCCGCGGGGCGGCGGGCGCCGCCTTCTCGGCCGCGGTGCGGCGCGCTTCGCGCAGGGCTCTCATGGCGTCGACCTTGCTCATGACGGCAGCCTAGGAGCCAGGGCCGGACGACGGCCACGGGCCGCGTCTGCCCCGGCGTGCGCCGACGGCCGGACAGGCGCAGAATGGACCAGGCGCCCCCACTGACCCGCAGGGGTGCAGCGCCCGGCAGGAGGCCCTCGTGCGGCAGGACCGCTCGGCTCCCGAGGTCGCCGTCGTCACCGCGGCGCGGCTCAGCCACACCGACGACATCTCACTGCGACAGCGGCGCTACGTCATCACGCAGAGCTGCCGCATCGCCTGCGTCGTGCTGGCCACGATGCTCCCGGTCTCCCTGGCCTGGAAGGGCGTCTTCATGTTCGGCGCCCTTGCGCTGCCGTGGTTCGGCGTCGTGATGGCCAACGCCGGCCCGACGGTCAGCCGCGGCAAGAAGACCGCGCTGGTGAGCCGCCCCGAGCCGCTCGAGCCGGTCCGCATCGCCCTCGAGCCCGGTCGGGTCATCGACCAGGACTGAGGTCAGCTGCGCAGGTAGCTCGCGCCGTTGACGTCGAGCACTGCGCCGGTCGACCAGAACGCCTGCTCGCTGGCCAGGAAGAGCACCGCCGCGGCGACCTCGTCCGGCGTCGCCACCCGGCCGGCCGGGCTCTGCGCGCGGACGGCGTCGCCGCGCGGCCCGTCCAGGACGTGCTGGGCCATGTCGGTCTCGACGAAGCCGGGAAGCACGCTGCCGACCGCGATGCCGTACGGCGCGAGCGCGACCGCGAGCGACTGGCCCATGGCGGTCAGGCCCGCCTTGGCGGCGGCGTAGGCGACGGCGGTCGGCTCGCCGCGGGACGCCCCGCGCGAGCCGACGTTGACGACGCGACCGTGCTCGGAGGCCTGCAGGTGGGGCAGTGCGCAGAAGACCACGTTGGCCGGGCCGAGCAGGTCGACGTCGACCGTGCGGCGCCAGTTCGCCTGCCACTGCGCGTAGGTGGCGGTCAGCGGGTCGAGCTCCTCGTAGACGCCGGCGTTGTTGACCACCACGTCGAGCCCGCCGAGCCGGTCGGCCGCCTCGGCGACGAACCGCTCGACGGCGTCGGCGTCCGACACGTCACCGGCGACCGCGACGGCCCCCGGGACGTCGAGCTCGGTGCCCTTCGTGCTGTGCACGGCGACGCGGTCGCCCCGCGCGGCGAAGGCTTCGCTGATGGCCCGGCCGATGCCGCGCGACCCGCCGGTGACCAGGACCCTGCGGCTCACCGCTTCGGCCAGGCGCCGTTCGTGAGGCGGACGTTGTAGAAGCCGCTGTTGCCGTCGGTGTACCAGATCTCGTTGCGCGCGATGTCGAAGGCGGGCGCGCTCATCGCGTACGCCCCGCTCTCACGCGGGTTGGTCCCGGGCAGCGCGGGCTTGTTGAAGTAGGCGATCTCGCGGGGCTTCTCGGGGTTGCGGATGTCGAAGACACGCAGCCCGGACAGGATGAAGCTGCAGGCGACGATCGTCGGGTCCTTGCGCGACGGCACCGCGCAGTAGTGGCCGGCGTAGCCCTGCAAACCGTTCTGCGCCTGCGGGTCGTCCTTCTGCTCGTCGCGGCGCGCGGCCGGCTGGTGCACCTCGAGGCGCAGGTTCGAGACGACCTTCGGCTTGTTCTCGTCGTCGATGTCGATGATGCGGGCCGCGCCGACCGGCGACATCGGGTCGTACGACGTGACGTTGCGCGCGAACTCGTCCACCTCGACGAGGTACTTCCGGCCCTTGATCGTCACGGGCAGGGCGTTCTGGCCGATGCTGACCTCGGGCCAGGTGAGGCCGGACACCTCCGCGACCTGCGGGTCGGGCTTGCGCGCCTGGATCTGCGAGACATCCAGGATCGTGACGCCCTGACGTACGAGGTCGGTGGTGTAGAGCCGGTTGCCGTCGTCCGACAGGCCCATGCCGTGGACGCGGTAGGCCTCGGTGCGCCAGAGCATCGACGGGCGGGAGGGGTCGGTCAGGTCGATGGCGACCACGAGCGGACGGGAGGTCGCGGCGACCCAGTACGTCTTGCCATCGGGCGAGAAGCCGCTCTCGTGGCCCAGGATGCCGAGCGGCGACGTCGACTTCAGCACCGGCTGGCGGCAGTCCTGGGAGACGTCGAAGACGTCGACGACCCCGGGCATGGTGGTCGGGTAGCCCATGACGGCGACCAGCAGGCCGCGCTTCTCGTTGAGGTTGAGCGACTCGTGCGGCGACTGCATCGCCACCGTGCGCAGCGTGTTGACGTGCACCGGCTTGGCCGGGTCGGTCATGTCCAGGACGTAGACGCCGGTCGTGGCCGTGCCGGCCTTGGCGACGTCCTTGGGGAACAGCAGGGTGCTGTCGTAGTAGGCGCAGGTGCGGCCGGTCTTGTCGGTGTAGCGGAAGACCTTGTAGCCGCCCGTGGTGCCGGACTTCGCCACCTGGACGGCGTTGCAGGTGTAGCCCTTGGCCGCACGCCCGCTCGCGTAGTCCGCGGCCGAGACGCGGCCCTGCCGGCCCGTCTCGGGCATCGACCCGGGGCCGCACGTGGCGCGGGGAGTGGCGCCGGCGACCTTCGCCTCACCCGCCGCAGCGTCCGCTGGTGCCGCGCCGTGCGACGCGACGTAGGCGCTGACGTCGGCCAGGTCGACGGGCGTGAGGCCGGCGCTGGCGGCGACGGTCCCCGCGGCCAGCGTGGCGAGGCAGGTGGTGGCCGCGATCAGGCGGACGGTGGTGCGCACGGCGGTGCTCCTTCGACGGGGTCGGGGGCTGTCTTCGACACCTGCATGCACGACACCTGCAACAACCCGTCCGCGGTCCTGGTCGAGGTGCAGCCCTCAGAACGGCAGGTCGTCGTCGTGGAAGACGGCCCACTCCGTGGGCGGCGGTCGGTCGCCCGGCGAGATGCACGGCCGCTGCGGGCCGTCCTCGCGCTCGAGCTGCTGACGGTCGAGCGCGGCCAGGTCGCCGGCGTCCGGGAGCACGGCCTCTGCCCGGGCGTCGGTGTCCACCCCGGCCGTCGGGCCGCTGTGGTGCGGTACCTCGATCACCTGCCCCGCCGGGCTGAACCAGATCGTCGATGTGCCGGTGGAGAGCGGCGTCCAGCCGTCGTGCTTGAGCAGGTGCGTCCGCCGCGACCGGGCGCGCAGGTTCCAGGCAGCCGTCGGCCCTGTGGGGTGGGCGGTGTCGTGGTCGAGGTCGCAGCGGAAGGCCGGCGTCCTGGTGCCGGTGGGTCCGTCGCAGTAGCGGTCGCGGAGCGCGACGAGCGCGCGCAGCGGTGGCGAGGGGTCGTGCTGGTCCTCCACGCGCGCCGCCACGTCGCCGGCGACGATCGGCTCGAGCACCATGTCCAGCAGCGCCTGCCGGAGCTGGGCCGGGGTCGGTGGCGGCCGGACGTCGCGGCCGGCCAGGTCGACGAGCTCACCCGTCCCGGTACGCGTGCACACCCGACGCAGCTCAGCGTCGACGAGGAGCAGTCGGGAGGTGGGCGCGCTGACCCAGCCGTAGCCGTCGAGCCAGCCCGGCTCGTTGCTGAGCCCGAGCCCGGTCTCGACCGGGACGGTGATGCTGGCCTGGACCGGGCGGCTCAGGCGACAGTCGGTCGACGCGGCCTCGACGTGGTTGGCACGCAGCCCGGCAGGTGCCGACTGTGCAGCAGTCGGGTCGTCCGGGGCGTGGGTCGCGCAGGGGTAGGTGCTCGTTGCCAGGTCGAAGCGCAGCTGCGCGAGGGTCCGCGGGTCACCGGCCTGCTTGAGCGCCCGGGCCCGGGCGTCGACGGTCTCGTACCAGCGGGTCACCGGCACTGCCGGACCCTGCACAAGGACGAGCGCCTGGTCGTCCGCCAGCGGCTCGAGCTGCAGGCTCCGGTCGGCGTTCTTGGCCGCGGTGCGGAGCGCTGCAGCCTCAGGATCGAGCCTCGCTGCAGCCCGTCGGACCTCCTGCACGATGCGCCACGCGGGCAGTCCGGCCACCCGCTCGGCCAGCAGCTCGTCGAGCTGCCGGGCGAGGTCGTCGTCGTAGGGGGTCAGCTCGTCCACGAGCGTGCGGGCCCGGGCCACGGTGATGCGTCCCTCGGTGAGCAGGGCCAGGGTCCTCGGCAGGCAGCGCAGGAGGGCGGTGGCCGTGCGGATCTCGTTTGCCGCGGCCACGTCCGAGACGCAGCGGGCGACGGCGACCTCACGGCGGAACGACGTCCACGGCGTGGCACCACGCTCGTCGAAGGGGCAGCGGGGCACCTGTGCAGCCAGGCGCGCCAGCACGCGCATGTCGCCCGCGAAGCGCATGGCCGCCTCAGCGGTGGAGGTCCGCAGCGCCGCCAGGTCGGCCTGGAAGTCCTCGCGCAGCCAGGGGCACTCGTCCTCGAGGGCTCGGAGGTCCGCCTGGCTGGCCATGGAGGCATCTTACTCGAACAGGTGTTCGAGAGCAAGCCTAGGGAGCACGAAAGATGCTGTTGTGAAGCAGAAGTCACCGTCAGCGCTCTCGAGTCGCGATGGCAGCCCGCAGCGCCCACCCTGGGGCCATGCCCGCTCTGCCGCCCGTACCTCCCGGTCCCGACGTCGTGGACTGGGTCCGCACCCACCTCGGCCACCTGTCCGCCGACGACGTCCGGCCGTCGAGCATCCGCGGCGGGCAGGCTGCCGCCGACGCTGCCCTGGCCGCCCTCGACATCACCGGCTACGCCCGCAAGCGCTCGCAGGTCCTGCCGGTCTCCGCCCGGGGGGCGAGCCGCATGTCGCCCTACATCCGGCACGGACTCGTGACCCTCCCCCAGGTCTGGGACGCCGTCGGGTCGGCCCCCGGTCCGGACCGGACGAAGTACCGCGACGAGCTGCTGTGGCAGGAGTACGCGCGGCACCTGTACGCCCGGATCGGCCCCGACCTGGGTCGCTCCCTGCGCACCGAGCCGCCGGTGACGGCCACCGAGGGGCAGGACCCCTGGGACGTGCGGATGGCCTGCATGGAACTGGTCGTCGGCGAGCTCGAGCAGGACGGCTGGCTGGTCAACCAGACCCGCATGTGGCTCGCGAGCCAGTGGTCGGTCCGCGGCGGACGGGCCTGGTGGGAGGGCGAGGACCGCATGTTCCGCAACCTGCTCGACGGCTCGCGCGCCGCGAACCGACTGGGCTGGCAGTGGACGACCGGCTCGGGATCGGCAAAGGCGTACGGCTTCTCGCGTTGGCAGGTGGAGAAGCGTGCCCCCGGTCTCTGCCACACCTGCGCCCTCAAGAAGGCCTGCCCGATCCAGGACTGGCCGGAGACCGCGGCCGGTCCGCAGGTCGCGCCGCCTGCCGGGCTGGGCGGCGGGCAGACCGACGGCGGGCCGGCAGGGCCGCAGGTCACCGGCACGCCGGAGGCCGTCTGGCTCACGGCCGAGTCGCTCGGCAGCGAGGACCCGGCCCAGCAGGCCCACCCCGACCTGCCGCGCGTCTTCGTCTTCGACGCACCGCTGCTGGCGCGCCTCAGGTTGTCCGGCAAGCGGCTGGTCTTCCTGGCCGAGGCGCTCGCGGAGCTCGACGGCGAGGTCCGGCTCGGCGACCCGGTGGTCGAGCTCGCCGGGCGGCCGCTGGCCGTCACCTTCGCCCCGGTGCCGGGCTTCCGCCGGCGCAGCGCCGCCCTCGACGTCGCCGCCCTGCACCCGTGGCCGTGGCTGCGCCGCCCGGGATCGGGCTCCCTGCGGTCGTTCTCCGCCTTCGCCCGCTGACGCCCCGCTGAGCCCGGCAGATGTCAGGCAGCCGCGCTGGAGCAGTGCGGGCAGCGGTAAGTGAAAACTACCGTTTAGGTAACGGCCATTCTGGTTCAATCGGTCGCAAGATCGCGCCGATAGAGGGGATATCGGCTTTCTGACGCGTCCGGACCCTGCGCGCGTCACCCAACGTGAGGTGACGCCTGTGCTCCGCAACGCTTCCCCTGCCGTCGGCGCCGTCATGGGTGCGGGTGTTCGGGACGCCACGTGGCCGGTCGCGGTGCCTGCGACCGTTCCTGCGTTGATGAGTCCGATGTCGGTGACCGCGATCGGGCACATCCTGGGCGACCTGCGCCGCCGGTTGCGGATGGACGTCGCGTTGGTGTCGCACTTCGAAGATGGCCGCCGGGTCATCGACGTCGTGGACACCGATGAGTCGGTGCCCTTCGGTCCTGGTGACTCTGATCCGGTAGAA
This sequence comes from Mycobacteriales bacterium, assembly GCA_046593875.1. Lineage (GTDB taxonomy): Bacteria > Actinomycetota > Actinomycetes > Mycobacteriales > SCTD01 > SCTD01. The sequence continues at coordinate 27,026 of JBKJQQ010000072.1, forward strand.
GAGACCTATTGCCAACCGATCGTGGACGGCGACCTTCCGGAGATGATCCTCGACACCTCGCAGAACGTCCTGGCCATGGCGATCGCCGCGACGTCCGAGCTCGACATCCGAGCACATCTGGGCGTGCCCGTCGTGCTGGAGGACGGGACGGTCTACGGAACGCTGTGCGCCTACAGCCACGACACTCGTCTCAACCTGACCGCGCAGGCCGGGATCATGATGGGCTTGGTCGCCGATACCGTCGCCCGGGCTCTCGGGGTCGACCAGGCGGCGGAGCGGACCCGGGAAGCAGCCGCCGAGCGGGTGAGGACCCTGTTGGCTGACCCCCGCCTGGACATGGCCTACCAGCCGTTGGTGGACCTGGCTACCGGCCGGACGACAGGTGTCGAGGCCTTGGCCCGCTTCCCCGCCGCTCTCGGTGGAACCACGGCCAGCTGGTTCGAGGAGGCCGCTGCCGCCGGGGCCGGGACCGAGCTGGAACTGGCGTGCGTGCGCCAGGTGCGCAATCACCTGGCTGATCTGCCGGCCGATCTGGATGTCCACCTCAATCTGTCGCCTCGAGCGCTGCTGGACCCAGCGGCTAGCACCCTGCTCCTCCAACTGCCGTTGCGCCGGATCGTCCTGGAAGTGACCGAGCACCAGGTCGTCGGGGACTACGCGATCTTGACAGCTGTCCTTGCCCCACTGCGGGCCGCGGGCATGCGGCTGGCGATCGATGACGCCGGAGCCGGGTTCGCCAGCATGCGCCACGTTCTGCTGCTCGAGCCTGATGTGTTGAAGCTGGACATCAGCCTGGTGCGAGGGATCGACTCCGACGCTGCCAAACGGTCGCTGTGCCAGGCACTCACGGGCTTCGCCCACGCGACCGGCGCCAAGGTCGTCGCGGAGGGGGTGGAGACTCAGCCCGAGGCAGATGCCGTTCGCACCCTCGGCGTCGACCTCGCGCAGGGCTACTTCTTCGCGCGTCCTGAGCCGCGCCACGCCTTGCATCCGACGCCGGTCGACCGGCCGTCCGGCCCGGCTTGTCCGGACCACGCAGCGCAGATCGAGGCCTTGGTGGCCTCCCTGAGGACGCATGCCTCTCCGGCCACCATCTCAGCAGCCCTCAACGTGAAGGGACTACTGGCTCCCACAGGCCGACGTTGGCACGCGACCAGCGTCTCGCGCCAGCTCCTGACTTGACCGGCCCGGCTCCGCTGGACGACGGCTACCCGGGCACCCGTCGCGTCTCGCCCGGCCGTCGCGGAGGAAGGGGACGTGCCTGAGCAGGCTCAGCCAGACGACGTCGATCTGGCGACCGGCGCTGCGACCTGGATCCCTGCATCGCGACCCGGAACGACCGTTGCCTCGCTGCCCAGCGCGGCAGCTGCAGATCAGCCAGCAGCGGCAGCTGCGGCGCGTTTCGCTGCCTTCTTGTACTCCCGCACCTTGCCCAAGCTGGTCTCGTCAACCACGTCGGCCACGGACCTGTGGCCGGCAAGCGCGTAGTCCCCCGCGACCTGCTTCCAACCCCTTGGGCGCACACCGAGCTGCTTCGCCAGCAGCGCCACGAAGATCTGCGACTTCTGCTCACCGAAGCCGGGAAGCTCGTTCACGCGGCGGAACAGCTCTGCGCCGGTGGTCGGCTCCGTCCAGAGCCGCGTCACGTCACCGTCGTACTTCTCGACGATCAGGGCGGCAAGCTCTTGCAACCGCGCCGACATCGAGCCGGGGAAGCGGTGGATAGCGGGAGGCTGGCTGCAGAGGGCCTGGAAGGCTGCGGGATCGGCTGCCGCGACAGCTGCCGGGTCGAGCGTCCCCAGCCTGCTCAGTACCTTCCAGCCGCCTCGGAAGGCGTGCTCCATGCCGTACTGCTGGTCGAGCATCATGCCGACCAGGACCGCGAAGGGGTGCTCGTCCAGCACTGCGTCAGCGGCAGGCTCGTTGGCGATGTGAAAGCCCACGGGGTCAGCCTCTGCCTCTCCGTGGGCAAGCGCTTTGCTGGTCCGGCGGCAGCGCGAGGTCGGACGCGTCGAGCAGCGCGTCCGGGTCCTGGGACAGGTGCAGGGTCTTCATCGGCCCATCGTGCCGTGCCCGGACGGAACCGCAAGCGCCGAGCCCTTGACGCCGGCAGCCCGCCGTGACCCCATGGAAGCC
>JBKJQQ010000024.1:0-16709 GCA_046593875.1 Mycobacteriales bacterium
CATGTTCCGTGGGGCGCTCGTGCTGGTGAAGCGCCGCCACGTTGGCCTGCATGGACGCCCGCCTCAACCCCTACGGCCTGCTCGGCCTCCAGGAGGGCGATGCCCACGTGATCCGCAACGCGGGTGGCGTCATCACCCAGGATGAGCTGCGGTCACTGGCGATCAGCCAACGGCTGCTCGGCACGAAGGAGATCGTGCTCATCCACCACACCGATTGCGGGATGCTGACCTTCACCGACGACGAGTTCCGGGCGCAGATCCTCGCGGACACGGGCATCAAGCCAACGTGGGTCGCAGAGGCGTTCAGCGACCTCGACACCGACGTGCGTCAGAGCATCGCCCGCATCAAGGCTGACCCCTTCATTCCGGTGAAGGACTCCGTCCGCGGCTTCGTCTACGACGTCGCCAAGGGCAGGCTCACCGAGGTCCTGTGACCGCCGCCTCGGGGTCCTGACCAGGGCCCCGAGGCACGGTCAGAACCGTTTGAGGGCCATCTGTGCCGTCATGCGCGCTGTCTCGCTGCCCTCGGCGGTCGCGATCGTGATCTCGACCGGGAACACGGCAACACCCCTCATGGCGTACGACGCACGCACCCCTTCCGCATCGCCCAGGAACCGGGCGGTGGCCGTCACAGGTCCCGTCGCGATGGTGCGGTAGGAGATCTCCGCTGACTTGATCAGCGGCACCGCTCCGCTGCTGACCAGGTCCTCGAACAGGCTGATCACGACCCCCGCCGCTGCCGTCTCGGCGAAGCCGAACAGTGTCGCTGCGTGGGGACCGCCGACGTGGTTGTGCAGCGACTCCGGCGCCTCGACCTGCAGCACCGCCTCGCCGCCGCCGATCGACACCAGCGTCGGGCCGAGAGTGCGGGCGTAGGGGCTGCCGCCCTCCACGACCTCCTTGAGGTCAGGACCGCTCATCGAGTTCATCTGCGTTCCGAGCGCATGTGCACCGAAGTCATCTGCGTAGTGTGCCGCCCGTGAGCCTGTACGACGTCGCCGACACCTCCCTGTCCGAGCAGGGTCGACGCAGGGTGGCCTGGGCCGAGCGGGCGATGCCGGTGCTCGCACTCCTGAGAGAGCGCTTCGCCGTCGACCGTCCACTCCAGCGTCTGACCGTCGCAGCGTGCATGCACGTCACGCCTGAGACTGCCGCCCTGGTCCGCACCCTGACCGCGGGCGGCGCCGCGGTACACCTGGCGGCGAGCAACCCGCTGTCGACCCAGGACGACGTGGCGGCCGCCCTGGCTGCCGAGGGCGTCGGCGTGCACGCACGGCATGGCGTCGACAGGGAGGGCTATAACGCTCACCTGCGGGCGGTTCTCGACGCGAAGCCGGACTTGGTTCTGGACGACGGGTGCGACCTCGTCAACCTCCTGCACGCGACCCCGGCGTTATGCGAGGGCGTCCGCGCCGGCGTCGAGGAGACGACGACCGGGGTGCTGCGGCTGCGCCAGATGGCGGCCGACGGAGCTCTCAAGATCCCGATGGTTGCGGCCAATGACACCGCCGTGCAGCTGCTCGTCGCCAACCGCCACGGCACTGGCCAGTCGACATTGGACGCGATCCTTCGGTCAACCGGAGTCCTGCTGGCCGGCACTGTCGTTGTCGTTGCGGGCTACGGGCCGTGCGGCAGCGGGATCGCTGACAGGGCAAGGGGTCTGGGTGCCCACGTGGTGGTGACCGAGGTCGACCCGGGGCGAGCACTGGAGGCTGTCCTCGCGGGTCACCGCGTCCTCCCGATGGCCGCCGCGGCGCCGATCGGTGACGTCTTCATCGCCGCCACCGGCAACCGAGGCGTTCTCCGTGAGGAGCACTTCGCCGTGATGAAGGACGGCGCCGTCCTGGCCAACGCCGGTCACTTCGACGTGGAGGTGGACGTCGTGGCTCTGGCCGCCCTCAGCGTCGAGATCCACCGCCGGGTGCGTCCGCACGTCGACGAGCACCTGATGGCCGACGACCGACGGCTACTGCTTGTCGCGGAGGGTCGCCTCGCCAACCTCGCGGCCGCCGAGGGTCACCCCGCCTCCGTCATGGACGTGTCGTTCGCCGTACAGGCTCTGACCTTGGAGTGGTTGGTCGGCGCGACGCTGGAGCCGGGGGTCCACGAGGTCCCAGCAGCGATCGACACCGAGGTGGCGCGCACCAAGCTGGCCGCGATGGCCGTCACCCTCGACGACCTGACGCCGGACCAGGAGCGGTATCTCTCCACCTGGCGCGCGTGAGGGGCCGCTACCAGGTGGGGGAGCGCGTCGAGCGGTTCTCGTGCGGTGGAGGGCGTTACACGTCGACCGACGAGTTCGGCGACACCCTCGACCTGACGGTCGACGACCAAGGCCGGGTACGCCGGTTGCTGGCGGCCTTCGACGGGTGGGAGGTCCGCGGGGGATCCGTCGGGGAGGAGCTGTACTGGGTGCGCGGAGAGGACGAGCACACGGCGAAGGCGGCCGGCTTCACCGGCTCGAGCCCCGGCTTCGACCTGGCGATGGTGCGGATGCTCGGGCTCGCGGTGGGGGAGTCGAAGCGGGTGACGCTGGTCGAGCTGGCCCAGCCCATCGGCGCGGCGCGCACCGTGACGCACGGCTGGGCCCGCACGGAGGGGCCGGAGCCGGGGGTGGACCGGTATGAGGTGGCCGATCTCGACACCGCGGAGCGCTGGGTGCTGCACGTCGCGGGGGAGGTGCTCGTCAGTCGGGAGGGCCGCTTCCCTGCGCACCTGCGGGAGCTCGCGCCCTGACACGCCGGCATCGCCGCGCGCAGGTGCTCCCTGCCCTAACACAGCTGTGTGAGGGATCACGGCTCATCAGGTGCGGGGCTGACACGATTCTGTTAGCCTTGGCAGCGATGACGCTCACCATTCACGAGGCCGCGACGACCACAGGTTGGTCGCCGCGCATGCTGCGCTACGTCGAGCAGCTGGGTCTTGTGGAGCCGGCGAGGTCTGCGGCGGGCTACCGGCTCTACGGCCCGGCGCAGTTGCAGCGACTGCGCACCCTGCGGTCGCTGCTCGACAGCCACGGCGTCGAGCTCGGTGACGTCGGCTTCGCCCTGCGGCTGCGCCGCGAGACGGAGCTCGCCTCGGCACTCGACACCTGGTTCGAGGCCGAGCCGGTCGCGCCCGAGGGCGTTGCCGACGACCGGTGGCTCGCGTTCGAGCAGGACAAGCACCAGCACCTCCTCAACCTCTGAAACAGGAGTCCCATGACAATCACGACAGGCCAAGACTTCAAGGTCGCCGATCTCTCCCTGGCCGACTTCGGTCGTCGCGAGATCCGGCTCGCCGAGCACGAGATGCCCGGCCTGATGGCGATGCGCAAGGAGTTCGGCACCACCAAGCCGCTCACCGGCGCCCGCATCACCGGATCGCTGCACATGACGATCCAGACGGCCGTCCTCATCGAGACCCTCGTCGAGCTCGGCGCGCAGGTGCGCTGGGTGTCCTGCAACATCTTCAGCACCCAGGACCACGCCGCGGCTGCGGTCGCCGTGGGCCCGACGGGCACCGTCGACAACCCGGCCGGTGTGCCGGTCTTCGCCTGGAAGGGCGAGACCCTCCCGGAGTACTGGTGGTGCACGGAGCAGGTCGTCGCCTGGCCCGACGGTGCCGGCCCCAACATGATCCTCGATGACGGTGGCGACGTCACGCTGCTGGTGCACAAGGGCGTCCAGTTCGAGGCGGCCGGCGTGGTGCCGAGCGCTGACGACAACGACTCCGAGGAATACACCGTCATCCTCGACACGCTGCGCCGCTCGCTCGCTGAGGACCCGCAGCGCTACACCAAGATCGCGGCCGGTATCAAGGGCGTGACCGAGGAGACCACCACCGGCGTCATGCGCCTCTACGAGTTCTTCAAGGCCGGCACCCTGCTGTTCCCGGCCATCAACGTCAACGACTCCGTGACCAAGAGCAAGTTCGACAACCTCTACGGCTGCCGGCACTCGCTCGTCGACGGCATCTTCCGCGCCACCGACGTCATGCTCGCTGGCAAGACCGCTGTCGTGCTCGGCTTCGGCGACGTCGGCAAGGGCTCGGCCGAGTCGCTGCGCGCCCAGGGCGCCCGCGTCATCGCCACCGAGGTCGACCCGATCTGCGCGCTTCAGGCCGCCATGGAGGGCTTCCAGGTCGCCACGCTCGAGGACGTCATCGAGACCGCAGACGTCTTCATCACCGCAACCGGCAACAAGGACATCATCATGGTCGAGGACATGGCCCGGATGAAGGACAAGGCCATCGTCGGCAACATCGGCCACTTCGACAACGAGATCGACATCGCCGGGCTGCAGCAGCTCGAGGGCATCGAGCGCATCAACATCAAGCCGCAGGTCGACGAGTGGGTCTTCCCCGGTGGCACCTCGATCATCATGCTCAGCGAGGGTCGCCTGCTGAACCTCGGCAACGCGACCGGCCACCCGTCGTTCGTGATGAGCGCCAGCTTCACCAACCAGGTGCTCGCCCAGATCGAGCTGTTCCAGAAGACCGACCAGTACCCGCTGGGCGTCTACGTGCTCCCGAAGCACCTTGACGAGAAGGTCGCGCGCCTGCACCTCGACGCGCTCAACGTCAAGCTCACCAAGCTCCGCAAGGACCAGGCGGAGTACATCGGCGTCGACGTCGAGGGCCCGTACAAGAGCGAGATGTACCGCTACTAGGTCGCGCTCGTACGACGGACCCGTCACCCCGCTGGGGTGGCGGGTCCGTCGCCGTTCCGGGGCGTGCAGGAACGCGGCAGCCGGACCAGACTTGTGGATCTCACAAGGTGGTCCTGCAGAATCACCCCGTAACACGGGAGGAACTCCCGACAGCGGTGACGAACCTCACAGGTGCTCGCCATGCCCGCCGTCCTGTTGGGGGATCTCTGTGACACCTGCTCTGCGCTCGCGCGCCACCGCGCTCGGCCTGTCCCTGCTGCTCGGGGGAGTGGCGGCCTGCAGCAGCGCCCCCCTCCCGAAGGAGGAGCTGGCGCAGGGCGGTCAGGCCCCCGTCGGCACGGTCATCGACCCGCAGACCGGGCAGACGGTCGACGCCGTCACCGGCGAGGTCGTCGACCCGGTGACCGGCGAGCCGGCGGCCGCGGGTAGCGGCGGGAGCGCTGCGGAGCCGGGCGCTGCCGGTGCACCGGCAGCAGGAGCGAAGGCCGCCCCCGGTACCGCCGGGGCGGCTGCCGCCCCCGCTGGCGGCAGGGCCGCACCCGCGACGGCCGGCCAGCCGCGGGTCCCCACGGGCGGGAGCACGCTGTTCACCCCGCAGCAGGACAACATCGGCATCTCCGACGACACGCTGGTCATGTGCGCCCATGCGGCGCTGTCCTTCGGCAAGGCCTTCAACGCCACCCCGGACGACTTCAACGTCTTCTGGACCGCCACGAACAAGGAGAAGGGCGGCATCCACGGCCGTCAGGTCGAGGTGACCTACGAGAACGACAACTACCAGGCCACCCAGGCCGTCACCGCCGCCACGGCCTGCAACGCCAAGAAGCCCTTCATGATCCTGGGTGGCATCGGCTTCGACCAGATCCCGGCCGTGCGCAACTACGCCGAGCAGGCGCAGGTGCTCTACCTGCACCACACCGCGACCATCCAGGGCACCAAGGGGCAGCGGTACTCCTTCACCGAGCTGCCGACCGTCGAGCGCACCGGTGAGGCCTTCGCGCAGCTGGCCGCCAGCAAGTACAAGGACAAGAAGATCGGCATCATCGAGCGCGACAGCGCCAACTGGGTCCCCGGGGCAGACGCCTTCCGGGCCGCGGCCAAGCGCTTCGGGCTGAACATCGTCGCCCAGAAGAAGGTCGCCATCAACCAGGGCAACTACACCCAGGAGATCCTGGAGATGAAGAACAAGGGCGCCGAGGTCGTCTTCGGCTGGGAGAACGCCCTGGTCTCCACCCAGCTGATCACGCAGGCCAAGGCGCAGAACTACAGCCCGAACTGGCTGCTGTTCCCCTTCAACCTGACCAGCCAGACGCTGAAGGACGACGCGCTCTCGCCGCCCCTGGACGGCGTGGCGATGTACCCGGGCTACAGCCGCGGTGACACCAGCGGCGGGTTCGCGGCCTACGCCGACGACATCAAGGAGTTCGAGCGGCAGTACGCCACGTACAAGCCCGACGCGGACCTCGAGGGCGTCGCCGGCGACCTGCTGTTCCTGAACTGGACGGCGCAGAAGGCCCTGGCCGCGCAGCTGCTCGACTGCGGCAAGGACTGCACGCGCAACCGCTTCGTGGACGTCCTCAGGAACTACAACAAGCGACCCAGCTCCAGCTCCTGCACGATCGACTTCACCCGGGGCGACGGCTACCGGGGCGCCGAGGAGCTGAACTTCCTCGAGACCTACCGTCGCGGCGACAAGGTCAACTGGCGCACGACGCGCCTGTGCGTCGGGCGGCCGTAGTGGGTCAGGTCCTCGTCCTCGGGCTCATCGCCGGAGGCATCTACGCGCTGTTCGCTGTCGGTGTCGTGCTGGTCTACCGCGGCACCGGAGTGCTCACCTTCGCCAACGGCGAGGTCGGCACGGCGGCGCTGTTCCTGGCCGCCATCCTGGTCACCGACCAGGGCCTGCCGTGGTTCGTCGGTGCCGCGGCGGCACTGGTCCTCGCCGTCGCGCTCGGTGCGCTGTTCGAGTTCCTGGTCGTGCGCCGGATGCGCGGCGCCGACCCGACCGCGGTCGCCGTGGCGACGGTCGGGCTCGGGCTGCTGCTGTTCGCCTTGCAGACGCAGATCTTCGGCGAGTCCCCCAAGTCGCTGGCCGGTCCGGTGGAGGGCGGCTTCACCCTCGCCGGCGTGATCGTCACGCCGACCCAGGTGGCCGCGCTGGTCATCTCGATCGCGCTCGCCTTCGGCTTGCAGTCCGCGCTGCGGCGCACCGACTTCGGCCTGGGCATCCTCGCCGCCGCCCAGGACCCGGCCGCGGTGCGTCTGGTCGGCGTCCCGCTGTCGCGCATCTCGCTGACGATCTGGGGAGCCGGCGCGGCCTTGGCCGGGATCGCGGCGCTGCTCGTCGAGCCGACCGTGGGCGTGTTCGCCCCCGGCTACGCCAGCGAGCTCTACATCGTCGGTCTGGCCGCCGCGGTGATCGGTGGCCTCACGAGCCTGCCCGGCGCCTTCGTCGGCGGCGTCGTGCTCGGCATCGCCGAAGCCGCCGCCACCCGCTACCTCGGCGACCTCGGCCTGCCCGGCCTGCGCTACGTCGTCGTCCTGTCGATCCTGCTCCTCGTCCTGCTCGGTCGGGCCTACCTGCCCGAGCTGCGCCGCCGGCTCACGCCGCCCAGTGCCGACCAGAGCCTCGCCCCGACCCCCGCCGGAGCCTCCGCATGAGCGCGACCAGCTCCACCACCCGCCGGCGGCTGCCGTTCCCCGGCATCGTCCTCGCCCTGCTCCTGGTGGCGATCCTGCCGCCGCTGCTCGGGCGGGCCGGGCTGCTCTCGGACAAGAACGCCCTGCTGCTCGCCTCCGGGTGCGCGGTCGCCCTGGCCGGGCTGTCCCTCAACGTGCTGATGGGCTACGCCGGCCAGATCTCCCTGGGGCAATGGGCTTTCGTGGGTGCCGGCGCGTTCACCACCGGCTACGTGACCGGCGTCGGGCAGCTGCGACTGCCCTGGATCGCCGGCCTCATCGCCGCCACCGTGGTCGGCGGGCTGGTCGCCTTCCTGGTCGGTCTGCCGGCGCTGCGGCTGCGCGGCCTCTACCTCGCCGTCGTCACCATCGGCGTGGCCTACGTCGCGTGGCAGTCGCTGTTCCGCATCGAGGTGGTCGGCGGCGGGTCGGCCGGCAAGGTCGTCCCCCGGCCGTACATCGGCAGCACGAGCTTCGCCGAGAACGCCGACTTCCTGGCGATCGCCGGCATCGTGCTCGTGCTGGTCTGGCAGATCGACGTCAACCTCACGCGCTCGCGCCTGGGCCGTGCCTTCCAGGCGCTGAAGGCCGACGAGTCCGTGGCGGCGTCCTTCGGCGTCGACGTCGCGCGCTACAAGCTCCTGGCGTTCACCGTCTCCGGGGCGATCGCCGGCGCGGCCGGGGCGGTCTACGGCACGGCCTTCGGCACCATCACCGGCGACACCTTCAACTACGCCGGGTCGCTGCTGCTCGTCGTCATCGTCGTGATCGGCGGCCTCGGCAGCCGCACCGGGGTGGTCGTCGCGGCCTTCTTCGCCATCCTGCTGCCGGACATCCTCATCGCCCTGTTCGGCGACGGCTTCCGCGGTATCGACCTCGTGCTCAACGCCGCGCTGCTGGTCTTCACCATCGCCCGGCACCCGGGCGGACTGGCCGGCGCCGTGGTCGAGCTGCGCGAGAAGCGGGCCCGCAGGAAGGGTGGCGAGCCGCCGCTGCCGCCGACCCGGCCGTCGCTGCCCGCTCTCACCCGCCCCGTCGGCATGCCGCCGATGCCCAAGGCGCGACCGGGCACCCCGGTGCTGCAGGCCACCGGCATCAGCGTCCGCTTCGGCGGGCTGCAGGCCGTCGACTCCGCGGACCTGCGCGTGGACCGCGGCACGATCGTCGGGCTGATGGGGCCGAACGGCGCCGGCAAGACCACGATGTTCAACGCCATGACCGGGGCGCTGACCCCGGACGCCGGGCGCGTCGAGCTGCTCGGCGTCGACATCTCCGACCTGCCGACGCACGCCCGTACCGCCCTCGGCATGAGCCGCACCTTCCAGCTCATCGGGCTGGCCAAGGGCCAGTCGGTGTACGAGAACCTGCTCATCGCGCAGCACCTGGCCGCCCCGTACGGCGTCTTCTCGGCGCTGACGATGGTGGGCCCGGCCCGCTGGTACGAGCGCGACGTCCGGGCCCGTGCCGACGAGGTCCTCGAGGGGCTGGGCTTCCAGCGCTACCGGGACACCCCGGTCAGCCGGCTCTCGCACGGCCAGCAGCGGATCGTCGAGATCGGCTGCGCGCTGGTGACCTCGCCCGAGCTGGTGATGCTGGACGAGCCCAGCGCCGGTATGAGCCCGGCCGCCGCGGAGGACCTCGCCGCGACGCTGCTGGACGTTCGCGACCGGCTCGGCCGCACGGTGCTGCTCATCGAGCACAACGTGCCGCTGGTGCTGGGCGTCGCCGACGAGCTCTACGTCATGGCTGCCGGCAAGGTCATCGCCGACGGCGAACCGGTCGAGGTGGTGCAGCGGCCGGACGTGGTGACCGCCTACCTCGGCACCACCCCCACGCGCCGCCGTGTCCGCGAAGGAGCCCTCACATGACCGACGCACCGCTGCTCGTCGTCGAGGACATCACGGCCGGGTTCGGGGCGACCACCGTCCTGCACGGCGTCTCCTTCGAGGTCCCCCGCGGCAGCATCGCCGGGGTGTTCGGCCTCAACGGTGCCGGCAAGAGCGTCACGATGAAGACCATCGGCGGGATGGTGCCGGCCCGCAGCGGCCGCATCCTGCTCGACGGCCAGGACATCACCTCGCTGTCGCCCGAGAAGCGCGTCGCGCTGGGCATGGGCCACGTCCCTCAGGGCCGGCAGGTCTTCCCACAGCTCACCGTCGAGGAGAACCTGCGACTCGGCGCGTACACCCTGCGGCGCAGGGACAAGCCGCGCTACGCGGGCGCGCTGGAGAGCGTCTTCGCCCGCTTCCCCGTCCTGCGCGACCGGCGCAACCAGCTGGCCGGCACCATGTCCGGCGGTCAGCAGGCCTCGCTGTCGGTGGGCCGGGCGCTCATCAACGAGCCGTCGCTGATCCTGGTCGACGAGCCCAGCGCGGGGCTGTCCCCGGTCGCCCAGCTCGAGCTCAACGAGGTGCTGCAGACCGTGGCCGAGACCGGCGTGACGATGGTGCTCGTCGAGCAGAACATCGCCTTCGGCCTGTCGCTGGTCGACACGGCGCACCTGCTCCAGACCGGGGTCGTCGTGCACTCCTCGCCGGTCGACGAGCTCGACGACGACACCCTGGCCACCCACCTCGGCATCGGCAAGGTGCTGCAGGCCGCCACCGGCCAGGCGCTCGCCGCCCGACAGGCCATCCCCGTGCAGAAGGGCCCTCGCCGTGCCGACCGTTCAGCGTCCTGACGGAGCCGCCATCGCCTGGAGCAGCGACGGCGACGAGAGCGACCCGCCGGTCCTGCTGGTCATGGGACTGGCCTACCCGGCCGCCATGTGGTGGCGCCTGGTGCCGGCGCTGGCCGAGCGCTACCGCGTCCTGCGCGTGGACAACCGGGGCGCCGGGCTCACCGGCGACGTGCCCGGCGGGCCGTACACGATCGAGACGATGGCGGGTGACTGCCTGGCAGTGCTCGACGAGGCGGGCGCCGACCGGGCGCAGGTGGTCGGCATCAGCATGGGTGGACTCATCTCGCAGGAGCTCGCCCTGACCGCGCCCGAGCGGGTCAGCACGCTGTGCCTGGTCGCCACGCACGCCGGCACCGCGCACGCGGTCTGGGACGCCGAGGCCCTGGCCATGCTCGGCAACCGCGGGGAGATGACGGTCCAGGAGGCGGCGGAGATGTCGCTGCCGTTCAACTACGCCGCCGGCACACCGCGCGAGCGGATCGAGGAGGACTGGGCCGTCCGCTTCCCGCTGGCCGCCTCGCCCGCCGGCTACCTGAACCAGCTCGCGGGCGCGTCGCTGTGGAGCGGCCTCGAGCGGCTCTCGACCCTGGACGTCCCGACCCTCGTGCTGCACGGCGAGGTCGACCGCCTCGTCCCGGCTGACAACGGCCGGATGCTCGCGAAGGCGATCCCCGGCGCAGAGCTGACGATCGTGCCGGACGCCAACCACCTGCTCATGACCGACCAGCCCGAGCAGGTCGAGAAGGTGCTGCTGCACTGGCTGGACCGCCGGCGGTGACGCGCTCGCTGCGCGCCGTCCCGACGACCGGGATCGCGGCGTTGGCCGAGCTGGTGCTGGCCGACGTCGACGCCCTCTCGGTGCGCATGGGCGAGGCCTACTGCCGGGAGATCCCGGAGTACGCCGAGATGGGGCCGGCCGACATGGCGGCCGTCGTGCTGCCGACCTCGCGCCGGCTGGTCACGACCTTCCTCGACTGCGTGCTCAGCGAGCGCTCGCTCACCGAGCAGGAGCTGCACGCCTTCGAGGACAGCGGGCGCGAGCGTTCGCGCCTCGGACTGCCGCTGGAGTCGGTGCTGCACGCCTTCCGCATCGCCGGCCGCGAGGCCTGGACCGCGCTGTGCGCCGCGGTGCCGCCGGGCGAGGAGCTGCTGCTCGCCGACCTCGGCGCGCGCTGGATGGACGTGGTGGACCGCACGTCCAGCGCGATGGCGCGGGCCTACCTCGCGGCCAGCCACGACCGGCTGCGTGACCTCGACGCCCGCCGCCGCGAGCTGGTCGAGGCGCTGCTGACGGCGACCACGCCAGGCGAGGTCGCCGCGGTCTCGCTGCGCTTCTCGACGCTGCTCGCGCCCTGCTACGTGCCGGTGCTGCTGGCCGGCGCCGGGGTGGCGGCCGGCATCGACGGCCTGCTCGCCGCCGCGCCGGCCGGGACGCTCGGCGGTCACCGCGGCGAGCGCGTGCTCCTGCTCGTGCCGCACCGGCTCGAGGCGCCGCCGCGGTCGCCCGGGGTGCTGGCAGCCTGGGGGCGTCCGGCAGCGTGCGGCGTCGACCTGCTCGAGGAGGTGCGGTCGGTCGAGCAGCTGCTCGTGACGGCGCTGGCCGAGGGGCGCATCGAGGGCGGCTACGGACCGGACGACCTGCTGGTCGAGCAGCTGCTCCTCGGCAACGAGCGGGTGGCCGACGCGCTGCGCCGGCGGGTCGCCGACGTCCTGTCGGCCCGCGATCCCGGTGGCGCGATCGTGGGGACCCTGCGGGTCTACCTCGCGACCGGCTCCATCCCCGAGACGGGGCGGCGCGAGCACGTGCACCCCAACACCGTGGGCTACCGCCTCGGCCGGGTGAAGGAGCTGACCGGCCTCGACCCCCGGGTGCCGGGCGAGAGCGCCCTGCTCGTCCTGGGCCTGGGCCTGCCCGCGTGAAGGGCTTGATGGGCACGCAGCCGCTGACGGTCCGCACGATCTTCGACCGGCTGCGCACCGTCCACGCCGACGCCGAGGTCGTCGACGCGCTGGCCACCGGTTCGACGCGCACGACCTACGGCGAGCTGGCGCAGCGGGTGCTCCGGCTCGTGACCGTCCTGCGCGAGCTCGGCGTGCAGCCGGGAGACCGGGTCGCCACCTTCGCCAACAACAGCAGCCGGCACGTCGAGCTGTACTACGCCGTGCCGCTCGCCGGCGCCGTGCTGCACATGGTCAACATCCGCCTGCACGACGACCAGCTCACCCACGTCGTTGCCGACGCCGGCGACACCGTGCTGTTCGTCGACGACGACCTCGTGGCGCGGCTCGCGCCGCTGGTGGAGCGCATGCCGTCGGTCCGCACCTGGGTCCGGCTCGGCAAGGGCGACAGCGATGACATCCCCGGGATCCTCGACGGGGAGGGCCTTCTCGCTGAATCGGTCCCCACGGCGCTGGACGCCCTGCCGGAGCTCGCCGAGGACGACGCCTGCGGCATGTGCCACACCTCGGGCACCACCGGCATGCCGAAGGCCGTGGTCTACAGCCACCGGTCGACCTACCTGCACGCCATGGCCGCCTGCATGGTCGACGCTCTCGCGCTGTCGGAGGCGGAGCGGGTGCTGCCGGTCGTCCCGCTCTTCCACGCCTGCGGCTGGGGCCTGCCCTACGCTGCGCCGTTCACCGGCGCCGACCTGGTACTGGCCGGCGCCGACACCTCGCCGGCCAACCTCGCGCGCATCATCGAGGCCGAGCGGGTGACCTGGGCGGCCGGCGTGCCGACCATCTGGACCGGGCTGCTGCCGATCGCCCAGGCCGGCACGGCCGACCTGTCGTCGCTGCGCACCGTCGGCGTCGGCGGCTCGGCGACGCCGCCCGCGCTGCTCGAGGCCTACGACGTGCTCGGCATCGAGATCCTGCAGATCTGGGGGATGACCGAGACCTCCCCGGTCGCGGCTGCTTCGCGACCGCGTCGCCGGCACCGCGGCCTCGGCCCGGACGAGCTGCGCGCGGTGCGGGCGATGACCGGCACCGTCTTCGCCGGGCTCGAGGCTCGCATCGTCGGCGAGGACGGGGTCGCTCTGCCGTGGGACGGCACCAGCGTCGGCGAGCTCGAGTGCCGCGGCCCGTGGGTGTGCACGGACTACCTCCGATCCTCTCCCTCGACGTTCCACGACGGCTGGCTCCGTACGGGTGACATGGCGACGATGGACCGCGACGGCTACTTCCGGATCGTGGACCGCAGCAAGGACCTGGTGAAGTCCGGCGGCGAGTGGATCAGCTCCGTGGAGCTCGAGGGTGCGGTGCTCGCGCACCCGGCCGTGCGCGAGGCCGCCGTGGTCGCCATCGCGTCGCAGCGGTGGGACGAACGACCCGCGGTCGTCGTGGCCCTGAACGACGGCGCGGCGCTCTCGCTCGACGACCTGCACGCCTTCCTCACCGACCGGGTCGCGAAGTGGTGGCTGCCCGACGAGCTGGTCGTGGTCGACGAGGTGCCCAAGACCAGCGTCGGCAAGTACGACAAGAAGGTCATCCGCGCGCAGCTGGCCGACCGGGTGCTGCCGTGAAGCGGGTCGGGCTCGCGCTGGCCCTGGTCTCGTTGCTCGCCGGAGCCGCGGTGGCGGCCGACAAGCCCGCCCGCACGCGTCCGCAGGGACCGGCGGCCGTGCGCTACGCCCCCGATGTCCCGGCCGTCAAGGACGCTGAGTGGGGCTGGCGCATAGGCGGCTTCGGCGGGATGCGCAAGGGCGCGCCCCGCACGCACGTACCGGTCGTGTTCGTGCACGGCAACAACGTGGACGCCGCCGACTGGTACCCCGTGCGCGACGACTTCCTGGCCGCAGGCTGGAACGACCAGGAGCTGTGGGCGCTGTCGTACAACGGCCTGGGGGGCAACAACGGCAGCGCGCTGTTCCGCAGCAACCCCGAGCGCGACGCCGAGCACCGCGCGATGGGCAAGGACGGGAACACCTACATCACCGAGGACGACGTCAACGTCGCGGACCTGCACGCCTTCCTGCAGACGGTGCGCGCCTACACCGGCTCCAAGCGCTTCATGCTCGTCGGCCACTCGCTCGGCGTGACGCTGGCGCGCGAGACGCTGCGGGTCCACCCGGAGCTGCGCAAGGACCTGGTCGCCTTCGTGGGCATCGCCGGCGCCAACCGCGGGACGTCGTTCTGCCCGCCCGGCACCGAGGGCAGGGTCGTGTCGTGCGACGAGATCGCCGCCGGCACGCCGTGGCTCGCGCGCCTCAACGCGGCAGGGGAGACCTACGGCCCCGCGCGGTGGATGACGGTGTTCGACGGCAGCGGCGCGGGTGACCCGGCCTTCGCCGGCCCGACCTACGCGCAGTCGCCGCGGCTCGACGGCGCGGACAACCGGCAGTACCCGGGGACCTACCACAACGACCTGCGACTGGACCCCGAGATCGTGGCCGACTACCGCGAGTTCCTTGAGGCTGCAGGCACTCTGCGTCGCTAGAAGGGCGCGACGAAGCCACCCTCGGTGGCCGGTGGTGGTGCGTCCGCGGGCGCCTGCGCAGCCGTGGTGGGCGCTGCGGACGGACGCACCGCGAGGCGTTGCTCCTCGCGCCGCCGTCGCTCGGCCAGGACGGCCGACAGGACCGCCCACCCGGGGGCGCCCTCGGGTGCCGGACCCACGGCGGCCGTGACAGCGCCGACCAGCCGGCCGCCGAGCTCCTCGCGCGCGGCAGGGGTGAGGGAGTCCGCCCGCGACACGAACTGCCGCACAGACAGGGCCAGGTCCGTGCTGACACCGGACAGGTCCAGCCCGGCCGCCCAGCCGGCCAGCGCCGGCGGCATCGTGGCCATGCTGCCTCCCTGGACCGCCACCCGCTCGCGCACGACGACGGTGCCGCCGAGCAGGTCGCCCAGGCGCTTGCCCTGCGGGTTGAGCAGCGAGGTGATGACCCCCGCGAAGAACAGCGAGAGCCCGGGCCGCTCGAGGAAGGCGCCGGCCAGGCCGCGGACCAGCGCCTGCCGGAAGCCGATGGGGCCGCCGTCGTCGCGCACGACGCGGAGCCCCATGGCGGCCTTTCCGGGGGTGCGGCCGCGCAGCAGCGTCTCGAAGGCGACCGGGTAGACGATCAGCGTGAGGACAAGCACCAGGATGCCGAGGGCTGCGGCCGCCGCGTCGCTCAGCTCGACGGAGGCCGCGGTGGCGAGCACGGCGACGACGCCGAGCACGAGCAGCTGCCCGAGCGCGTCGATCGCCGCGGCCACCACGCGCGACGGCAGCGCAGCCGGCTGCAGGTCCAGCGCCACGGCCTCGCCGGTCACCAGGACGGACACGGCACCTCCTCGAGCGGCCCCGTGCGGGCAGCAGACCTAGTCTGCCCTCGTGGACCTCGACGCGTACGTCGCCGCGCACCGGGGCGAGTGGTCCCGGCTCGAGGAGCTGCTGCGCAAGGGGTCCCGGCCCCGGTCGTTGTCCGGCGCCGAGGTGGACGAGCTCGTCGACCTCTACCAGCGGGTCGCCACGCACCTGTCCGTCGTGCAGAGCATCGGCCGTGATCCGGCGCTGGTCGGCCGGCTGTCCTCCCTCGTGGCCCGTGCCCGCGGCGTCGTCGCGGGCGCCCGGCGTGCGTCCTGGTCCGACGCCGCCCGCTTCCTCCGCCAGGACTTCCCGGCCCTCTGCTACCGGACCCGCTGGTGGTGGCTGGCCGCGACGGCCGGCTTCCTCGTCGTCGCGTTCGCGTACGGCATCTTCATCGCGACCAGCCCGGAGGCGCAGCTCGCCGTCGCGCCGCCCGAGGTGGTGAAGCAGCTGGTCGAGGTGGACTTCGAGGAGTACTACTCCTCGGCCCCGGCCCAGGACTTCGCCGCGCAGGTCTTCACCAACAACGCCTACGTGGCAGCGCAGGCGATCCTGTTCGGAGTGCTGCTCGGGATCCCCGTGCTGTACGTGCTGTTCAGCAACGCGCTCAACGTCGGCATCGCCGGGGGCCTGCTGGCGGCCAACGACCGGACCGGCCTGTTCTTCGGGCTGATCCTCCCGCACGGACTGCTCGAGCTGACCGCCGTCTTCGTGGCGTGCGGGCTAGGGCTCAAGCTCGGCTGGACGGTCGTCGACCCCGGTGGACGCACCCGGTCGCAGGCGCTCGCGGAGGAGGGGCGCGCACTCGTCGCAGGAGCGCTCGGCCTGGCATTGGTCCTGCTGGTGTCCGGGATCATCGAGGCCTTCGTGACGCCGTCGCCGCTGCCGACCTGGGCACGTCTGTCGATCGGCGTCGTGGCCGAGCTGCTCTTCCTCGCCTACGTGTTCGGACCGGGCCGTCGGGCGCACCGGGCGGGCGTGACCGGCGACCTCACGAGCGACCTGCGCGGCGAGGTCCGCCCCTCCGCAGCCTGACTCGAGCGGCGGAAGTCGCGTGAACCTTCCGGTGCCCCCGGCAGTGGTTCAGGTATGGATGCGGGTGTCGCGGGACTTCTCGAGCCCCCAGCGGCGTGGGGGGTGGACGTGCGGTCACGTGGCAGCAGTGCGGCCGAGGCCTGTACGCCGCGTTCGACACGTCGCCCGCGGACCACGGCGGTCGTGCGCGCGGTCGGCCGGGCAGGGCCGGACTGGCGGCAGCAGGCGGTCTGCTGCTCCTCGCCGCGGCCGCGGGAGCGCGCCGTCGTCCTCGCGCCGTCTCTCTCGTGCCAGGCGGTGACACCAGCCCCCACCGGACGTAGCGTGCGGCTCTGCGTCGAGTGCGGGAGAGGAGGCGTCATGTGCAAGGAGT
>JBKJQQ010000095.1:0-3170 GCA_046593875.1 Mycobacteriales bacterium
CGCCGTGACGTTCAGGACGACCGCCGTCGCGTCCAGCGGCACCCGTACGCCGTCGGCGACGCGCAGGTCGACCGTGCCGCCGGCGCCGACCGGACCGACGGCTGCTCCGGTGCCGTCACGGGTGTCGAGCAGGCGCACCGGCTCGAGCGGGACGAAGACCGACTGGGCGGCGGTCGGCGTGGCCGCCGCGGCCGCCTGCGGAAGACCGCTGAGGGCGAGCAGGACGACGAGCGGCAGGACGAGGCGCTTCACCACCGGACGGTACTGCGCCAGGGCGTGCTGGACTGCGGACATGAGGATCGCTGCGCGCTTCAACGGCCCACCCGGCTCGGCCAACGGAGGGATCACCTGCGGCCGACTCGCGTCGTACGTAGGTGCTGCCGCCGTCGAGGTGACGCTGCGTCGTCCGCCGCCGCTGGATGTGGACCTGCGGGTGGACGCCTCCGGCGGCAGCGCCCGGCTGTTCGACGGCGATCTCCTGGTCGCCGAGGCGGTGCCGACCGAGCTCTCGCCGGAGGTCCCTGAGGCGGTGTCGCTGGAGCGGGCGCGCACCGCCGAGCCGACCTACGCGGGGCTGCTCGACCACCCGTTCCCGACCTGCTTCGCCTGCGGAGCAGCAAGATCCGACGGTCTGGGCCTGCGACCGGGGATGGTCGGCGAGGGGCAGGCCGCCTGCAGCTGGACGCCGGTGGACCAGGACCCGGTCCTGCTCTGGGCGGCGCTGGACTGCCCCGGTGGCTGGGCCACCGACCTGGTCGGCCGGCCGATGGTGCTCGGCCGCATGGCGCTGCAGCAGGACGGCCCGGTCGTCGTCGGAGAGCCGCACGTCGTGACCGCCTGGGTCGTCCGGGCCGAGGGCCGCAAGTCGCACACAGGCACGATGCTGCACGGGCCGGACGGCACGCTCGTGGCGCGGGCGCGCTCCACCTGGCTGGCGCTCGCCGAGTCGTAGGCGACTAACGAAGAAGAGGTCGCGCTACCTGCCACAGCCCTCAGCCCGTGTTGGGCCTGTGCGTCATCCGTGGCGCATCGGGGCGATCCAGGCGGTCACACTCAGTCCTTGTGGGCGATGGCCGCGCTGGTGGGGCCAGCGAGGTGTCGAAGCTCTGTTCGCGCGAAGCCCGCGGTGCGAGCCCACCGGTCGAACTGGACGCCGGTGTAGTCGAAGCCGCCTGGCAGTTCGATGAGCATGTTCAGCGACATCAGCAGGCCGAAGGCGTTGGTGCGGCGGTCGTCGTCGATGACGTTTTCGATCGCGACGAGCATTCCGCCCGAAGGCAGCCCCGCGTAGGCCTTGTCCAGGAGCGTCTGCTTCTCGGCTTCGCTCCAGTCGTGCAGGATGTTGCCCATGAAGTAGACGTCGGCCGGAGGGAAGTCGTCGACGAAGAAGTCGCCGATGCCGACGGCGACGCGGTCGGCAACACCGTGGCGGAGCACGTTCTCTTCCGCCACCGGGGCTACCGGCGGGAGGTCGAAGGTTATGCCCGTGAGGTGCGGATTGGCGGCCGCGACCATCGCGGACAGTGTGCCGTTGGCTCCGCCGATGTCGCAGAACCTGCTGTACGCAGTGAGATCAAGAGTTGCGCAGAGCGCATTGAACGCGCCGAGCTGGATTCCTTGCATGCCGTCGAGGAACACCCGCAGCCGCTCCGGATCAGCGTAGACACTTTCGAAAAGACCGGGCGCACCCGTCTTGATCTCATTCTGGGGCTGGCCGGTGTGGAGTGCCTCGGTGAGGGATCCCCAGAAGCCGTAGAGCCGAGCGTTGGCCATCTCGAGGATCCCGCCGAGGTAGGCGGGCGAGGCCTTGTCGAGGAAGATGGCGGTGTCGGGCGTGTTTGCGTAGACCGAGCCAGGACCACTGCCCGTGCGCTGGAGCAGACCGAGCGCGACAAGGGCGTCAAGGAAGTCGAAGCGACTGCGATCGTGCAACTGCAGCTTCGCAGCGAGGTCGTCTCCGGTGATCTCGCTGTCGGACAGGACGGTGAAGAGCTCCAGTTCGACGGCGGAGAGCAGCGTCTTCGACGCCCAGAAGCCCATGCCTATCTGCAGGATCTGCTCAGGGTCCGGACGGTGTTCTACGCCAGGCTCGGTGCTGTTCATGTCGTCTCCTCTGCGGGGTCTTGTTGACGTCGCTTGCGCGGTCGGTTGCGGCGCCCCTCGAGCGGAAGGGGATCGGCCGCGCACACCCGCGCGGTGCTTTCGAGAATCTTGGTGAGGATGTTCATGAGCGCCGCCAATTCCCTGGTCGACAGGTCGCCCATGACCGCTCGCTCGATCTTGCGGACTCCGGGCAGGAAGCGGTCGGCGATCGCGTAGCCGTCATCGGTGATCTCGATGAGCACGCTGCGTCGGTCCGCCGGATTCGGGATCCGCCGGATCCATCCGCGGCGCTCGAGCACGTCAAGGATGCTCGTCATGGTGGCCGACGAGCGGAAGGTGCGCTCACTGATCTCACTCGGGGTGAGCGGCCGCTCCGCACCCTCGATGACGGCGAGGGTGTTGAGCGCGCTCTCGGCAACGCCCATCGACGCCTGCATCGCCCGGTCGATCTCGTCGTAGAGCGCCTGGCCTGCTCGGATCACCGATGAAAAGGCCTCGGCTGCAGCCGGATCGCCGTCGGGGTACTCCTTCGCGAAGTCGGGGCCGACCCGCACTGGGCCCAAGGCCGCGGGCGACGCAACGCTGCCGCGCTGCGACCGGCGAGGGCGGGGGTCAGCCACGGTCAGCGCTGTCGAGTCGACCCATGTGTGCGCCCCTCGGTCGGAAGGCCTTTCCTCTGAACAACACAGCATGCTAGATGCTTACTGCGGAGTCAAGCATCTCGATACGGAGACATATCGGAGCGACATCCAGCGTCAGATCCCACAGCGGCGGCACGTCCGGTCCAGCCGTAAGGAGCAGCCCTGCACTTTGCACGCGCTGCGGGTCGCCTGGACGCCGCTCAGCTGCGATCGGGCCCGACGCCCGGCGCAGGCTGACGGGCGTCGTACGCGCGGAAGCGCTTGGCGCCGGCCGCGATCGCGAGCGTCACGCCGACGACGGTGAGCCCGCCGGCGACCGAGGACCCCTGCAGGCCGAGCACTTCCGCGCTGCCGCCGGCGCGGGCGTCCCCCAGGCGCGGCCCGCCGGCCACGACGACGATGAAGACGCCCCCGAGCCGGCCGCGC
>JBKJQQ010000033.1:0-3767 GCA_046593875.1 Mycobacteriales bacterium
CTGGCTGGCCACGTTGTCCGGGGTCGTGCTGGCCACGCACCGGCGTGCTCCCTGCGCGTGCGCCCACGCGAGCAGCCCGGTCGCCAGCTCGGTGGCCAGGCCCTGCCGCCGCCAGGCGGGCTGCACCCGGTAGCCGAGCTCGACCGTCCCGTCCGCGTCCGGCGGCGCGTGGAAGCCGCACCGCGCGACGACCTCGCTCGTCGCTCGCAGCACCGCCGCCCGGTAGAGCCACGGCAGCTCACCCGGGTCGGCGCGCAGCTGCATCTGCCGCAGGCCGAGGACGTAGGTGTCGCCCGCGAACGTCTCCGCCGAGATCGGGTACGGCGCCAGCGCCCGCGCGGCGTCGAGGTCGCCGGCGAGCAGCGCGTCGATCATCGGCAGCGGGACGGGGTGCAGGTCGAGCCGGGGCGTCGAGACGATCACGCGGACAGCCTCCCCGACCCGGCAACCGGAATGCCTTGCGCTGCGTCCCACCACCAGTCGAAGCCTCCTGGGGGTCGCCGTGCCGTCTCGTCCCGTCTCCGCCGGCGTCGGCGTCGTCGCCGCGCTCGTCCTCGCCGCCGGTGCGGTGACGCTGCTGCCCGGCGCCGCGCCCGAAGCCGCCGCCGAAGCCCTCGTGCCGTACGACGACTGCGGCGAGCTGCTGCGCCACTACCGCGCAGAGCTCGAGGACACCGCCACGCCCTGGGGCTTCGGCAACAGCGGGATGATGCTCCTCGAGTCGGGCCGGGCGAGCGCCGACACGGCGGTAGCCGCCGCCCCGCAGGCCGCGGGTGCCGCGGGGGCGACGAGTGGCGCGGTCGGCAGCGGGCCGACCGGCACCAACCTGCAGGAGGCCGGCGTCGACGAGCCCGACCTCGCCAAGACCTCCGGCGACCTGCTGCTGGCGGTCGTGGGGGACCGCCTCCAGGTCGTCCGCCGCGGCGCCCAGCCCGAACTGCTCGGCAGCGCCCCGCTCGGCAAGGACACCTGGGGCGCCGAGCTCCTCGTCGACGGCGACCGCGTGCTGGTGCTGGTCCCCCACAGCCAGGGCGGCTTCGCGGCCCGCTCCTCCTTCCCCGGAACGCAGGCCTCCGCCACGACCGCGCTGCTGTTCGACCTGCGCGTCCCGTCGGAGCCGACGCTGCTGGAGCAGATCGAGCTCGACGGCCGCTACCTGTCCGCGCGGCTGTCCGACGGAGCGGTCCGACTCGTGACCAGCCACGTCCCGTCACCTGAGGCGACTCAGCCGGCCGAGCCGTACGGCCAGGCGCAGCAGGACGCGGCCCTGGCCGAGAACCGCCGCCGGGCGCAGCAGGTGCAGCTGGCCGACGTGCTGCCGCAGCTGGAGCGGCGCGGCGCCGGCGGCATGGAGCTGTCGAGCGGGCAGGCGCTGGGCTGCCAGGACGTGCGGCACGCGCCCGACCCGCAGGGCGCGAGCATGCTGCTGGTCACCACGCTCGACCTCGCCCGCGGTCTCGCGCCGCGGGACACCACGGCCATCACCACCGACGGCGAGCTCGTCTACGCCTCCGACGACCGGCTCTACGTCGCGACCAGCCGCTGGGGCACGACCGCGCCGGCCGCGGACGTCCGGCCGTCGGACACCTCGACCGTCGACGTGCAGCAGGAGGTCTCGACCGAGCTGCACGGCTTCGACACCTCGAGCCCGGACCGCACGACCTACACCGGCAGCGGCTCGGTCCCGGGCTACGTCATGGGCCGCTGGGCGCTGAGCTCGTACGAGGGGCACCTGCGCGTCGCGACGACCAGCGCCCCGCCGTGGGGCGGTGACACTCCCGGGGGCCCACCGACCGAGTCCAGCGTCGTCGTGATGGAGGAGCGCCCGGACGGGCTCATCCAGGTCGGCCGGCTGAACGGGCTCGGCGTCGGCGAGCGCATCTACGCGGTCCGCTACTTCGGCGACCTCGCGACCGTGGTGACGTTCCGGCAGACCGACCCGCTCTACGTCGTCGACCTCGCGGACCCCACATCACCGGAGCTGCTGGGTGAGCTGAAGATCCCGGGCTTCTCGACCTACCTGCACCCGGTCGGCGACGACCTGCTGCTCGGGGTCGGGATGGACGCCGACTCGGGCGGCCGGGTCACCGGTCAGCAGGTGTCGCTGTTCGACCTGTCCGACCGCAGCAAGCCGATCCAGGTCGACCGGCTGAGCCTGGGTCAGGGCTGGACGCCGGCCGCCGACGACAGCCGCGCGTTCGGCTACGACGTCGCGCGCAAGACCGCGCTCCTGCCCTTCAGCACGTACGACGGCCGGGCGTCGAGCTCCGCGCTCGGCATACGGGTGGAGGGCAGGACGCTGGTCGAGGCCGGTCGCCTGGAGGTGCTGCCGGACTCCCCGGCCGAGCGGGTGCTGTCCGACGAGGACGGGCTGTACGCCGTGAGCCGTCGCGGCGTGGTCGCCGGCACCTGGGACGGCTTCAGCCGCACGGGGACCGTCGACTTCGCCCGCTGACGACGGGCAGGAGGGGGGTGGCTACCGGCCGGTAGGGCCCTCGCGGGACGATGGGGGTCATCCGTCCCCGATCTCGCAGGAGCAACCTCTTGTCCGACATCAGCTTCGACGGCCGCGTCGCCGTCGTCACCGGCGCCGGCGGCGGCCTCGGTCGCACCTACGCCCTCGAGCTCGCCCGCCGCGGTGCGGCCGTCGTCGTCAACGACCTCGGCGGCAGCGTCGAGGGCAAGGGCGGCGACCACACCGCCGCGCAGAAGGTCGTCGACGAGATCAAGGCCGCCGGCGGTGACGCCGCTCCGAACTTCGACTCGGTCTCCACCCCGGAGGGCGGCGCCGCGATCGTGCAGACCGCGATCGACACCTTCGGCAAGGTCGACATCGTCATCAACAACGCCGGCTTCCTGCGCGACAAGAGCTTCCTCAAGCTCACCTGGGACGACCTCGACGCGATCATCGACGTCCACCTCAAGGCCGCGTTCTACGTCAGCCAGCCGGCCTTCGCGAACATGAAGGAGAACGGCTACGGCCGCTTCGTCTTCACCGCGTCCAATGCGACGTTCGGCAACTTCGGCCAGACCAACTACTCGGCCGCCAAGATGGGCCTGGTCGGGCTGTCCAACACGATCGCCGTCGAGGGCGCCCGCGCCGGCATCCTCTCCAACGTGATCATGCCGGTCGCCAAGACCCGCATGACCGAGGAGCTGCTCGGCGAGTTCGCCAACTACCTCGCGCCCGAGCTCGTCACGCCGATGGTCGCCTACCTCTGCAGCGAGGCCTGCACCACGACGCACGGCGCGTACTCCGCCGCCGGTGGTCGCTACGCCGCCGTGAAGTGGACGCTCGGCGAGGGCTGGTTCGCCGGCCAGGGCAACACGCCGACCGCCGAGGAGATCCAGGCCCATCTCGACGAGATCAACGACATGAGCGGATCGATCGTCCCGCAGTCGACGACCGACGAGATCATGGCGCTGGCCGGGAAGTTCCAGCCCGCCAGCTAGTCACGGCACGACGAAGGGGCGGCGCCTGCTGGCGCCGCCCCTTCGTGCTGCCTCAGGCCCTGCGGCGCCGCAGGAAGACCGCGCCGGAGACGAGCAGGGCGCCGAGCATCGGCAGCAGCAGGCCGAGGCCGGTCGCGGGCAGCTGGCCGGTCGCAGGCTCAGGGACCGACGGCGCGGCCGGGGCGGCAGCCGGAGCCGCAGCGGCCGGAGCCCGGAGCGAGCCGCGGCTGACGACCGGCAGGCTCAGCCGGTTCGGGGCGTCGGGCGAGTCGACGACGCTCACCGGACCACCCAGGCCCATGCCCTTGTAGGTC
>JBKJQQ010000051.1:0-19511 GCA_046593875.1 Mycobacteriales bacterium
TAGGTCGCCGAGTGGAGCAGCTGCTCCTTGGCCTTGCGGTACAGCCGACTGCGCTGACCGCGGTAGCCGCTGGCCTTCTCGAGGATCTCGCGACGCTTCTTGTGGGCGTTGACGGCCCTCTTCACGCGTGCCACTGACGTACTCCTTGCTGGTTCGAGTCGCCCTGCCGCGTCGGCAGGGGTGGATGACGAGCGGGGGGACTAGATGCCGAGCAGCTTCTTGATGCGCGGGCGGTCGTTGGCGGCGACCTCGACCTCGCCGGTGAGGCGGCGGGTCAGCTTGCTCGGCTTGCGCTCGAGCAGGTGGCGCTTGCCGGCGTGCTCGCGCATGATCTTGCCGCTGCCGGTCACCTTGAAGCGCTTCTTCGCGCCGCTGTGCGTCTTCTGCTTGGGCATGGCCTGCTCGTCCTGTTCGGTCGTGGTTCGGGGGCTGGCTAGCTGGTGGTGCTGGCCTCTGGCGTACTGGGCTCGGGCGTGCTGGGCTCGTCCACCTCGGGGGCGGCGGTCTCCGGGGAGTCCTTGGCCGCCTTCTTGAGATCGGCGGCGTTCTTGTGCGGCGCGAGAACCATGATCATGTTGCGGCCGTCCTGCTTGGGCGCCGCCTCCACGAAGCCCAGCTCCGCGACGTCCTCGCCGAGGCGGGTCAGCAGGCGGTAGCCGAGCTCGGGACGCGACTGCTCGCGCCCGCGGAACATGATTGTGATCTTGACCTTGTCGCCGGCCTTGAGGAAGCGGACGACGTGACCCTTCTTGGTCTCGTAGTCATGCGGGTCGATCTTCGGGCGGAGCTTCATCTCCTTGATGACCGTGAGCACCTGGTTCTTGCGGCTCTCACGCGCCTTCTGCGCCGTCTCGTACTTGAACTTCCCGTAGTCCATGAGCTTGCAGACCGGCGGC
The DNA here is from genome assembly GCA_046593875.1 of Mycobacteriales bacterium. GTDB lineage: Bacteria > Actinomycetota > Actinomycetes > Mycobacteriales > SCTD01 > SCTD01. Next base: position 897 of record JBKJQQ010000051.1, read on the forward strand.
CGGGCCATCGGCGCGACCTCGACCAGGTCGAGGTCGCTGTCCTGGGCCAGCTTGATGGCCTCGCCGATGGCGACGATGCCGACCTGCTCGCCGTTGGGCCCGACCAGCCGCACCTCGGGGACGCGGATCCGGTCGTTGATGCGGGGTTCAGCGCTGATGGGGCCTCCTCGTAGGACCTGCCTGGACGGGCCCCGCAAACGGAGAAGGGCCCCGCGCTCAGCGCAGGGCCCACACCGGCCGCCCGCCCGTGAGGGCACGCGGACCACGGGCACCGTCCCCCGAAGGGGTCGGTGCACCGACCGGAACCCAGGTGCCTCGCAGCGCCTCGGGTGGGAGGTGGGACCTCCGCTTGCACGACCCCGGGCCTGCGCTTCTCAGAGCATGCCGGGGCCGGGTCGCCCTGCAAGGATAGCAGGGTGACCGAACCCGCCGATCAAGCCCGCGACATCGCCGAGGTCCCCGCTGCGGAGGTGATCGCCACCGCCGCGGTCCACCTGATGTCGGCGGCCGCCGTCAAGTGCGGCCTGGCGGAGGAGGGCGACCTCTACAAGGACCTGGACGAGGCGCGCAAGCTCATCACCGCGCTGGCCGGGCTCGTGCAGGCGGCCCGCCCCGATCTCGGCGTGCACGCGGCGCCGCTGCGCGACGGGTTGCAGTCGCTGCAGAAGGCCTTCCGGGAGGCCTCGCCCCTCCCGGACGACCCGGGCGAAGGTCCCGGCGAGCGGCTCACCTCGACCAGGGGCGACGCGTCCTGAGCGGGTAGCCGGGACCGTGCTGCGGCACGACGGTCAGGTCGAGGGGGCGGTCGAGCCTCCTGCTCAGCCGAGCGGCAAGGGCGGCGAGCTGCTCGGGGGGCAGCTGCTGCGCGATCCCGAGGACGGGTCCGTCGGGGCCCTCGAGCAGGCGGGCTGTCAGCCGCTCCTGCCGGAGGGCCTTCTCCAGCTGCCGGACCAGCGCGGGATCCGGCGCCTCGGGCGTCGTGAGCGCGGCCTGCTGCCTGCTGGTGGACAGGCTGCTCCCGGGTACGGGGAGGCGGCCGGCGGCGAGCTCGGTCAGCTCGTCCCCGGTCAGGACCAGGTTCGCCGCGCCCGGGTCGACGACCACGGCCACCGCGCCGTCCTCGAGCGCTGCGGTGCAGGCCTCGGGCACGCTCAGCCGTACCGGTCGGGCCCCGTCGGCGAAGGCCAGCAGGCTCGGGACGTCGAGGAAGACGGGGACGCCCCGGCCGCTGGAGCCGGCCAGCGTCACCAGCGCCATCTCGGCGGTCGACTCCGCGCGCAGGCCGGTCCCGGCGTCGACGTGCTCGGCGGTGCTGCGCGCGGTGACGGCGGCGAAGACGCGGGCAGTCGCGAGGACGGCCAGCGCACGGGCCCGGGTCTGCGGGGTGGGCTGCTCGCGGTGCTCGGCGAGGACGGCGACGACCTGCGGGTCGGCCAGCCCGGTGTCGCCCGCCGCGCTGGTCACGCCGCCGAGCCTAGGGACGCCGCGCGGCGTGCGGGGCACGCGTCGTGTGCGGGCGGCGCGGCACTAGTCGGTGCTGGCGGCCAGGGCGACGACGGCGCGGTCGATGGCGGCCAGCGCGCGGCCACCGTCTCGTACGCCGGTCAGCTGGAAGGAGAACCACACGGTCCGGCCGCTGGCCGTCTCGGTGTAGCCCGACAGCGCCCGGACTCCCGGCAGCGTGCCGGTCTTGGCGAGGACGCGTCCCTCGGCGGCGCTCCCGCAGTAGCGGTGCTTGAGGGTGCCGTCGCGGCAGCCGATCGGCAGCGCGGCGCGGAAGGCCGGGCCGGAGCCGGAGGTCTCGGCGGCCTGGAGCAGCAGCACCTGGCCGCCGGTGGTCTGCCGGTCGTTCGCGGACAGGCCGGAGCCGTCGGAGCCGGCGCCGACGGGGACCGCGTGCTCGCCGAGGACCTGGCGCACGGCCGCGAGCCCGCCGGCGGAGCTGCCGTCACCCCGGACGACCTGGCCGACCTCCTTGAGCAGCAGCTCGGAGGCGAAGTTGTCGCTGTCCTTCAGCGCCCGCCGGACGACGGCCGGGAGCGGCCCGCTGACCCGCTCCGCCACGGTGACGGCGGCGGCCGGGCGGCGCTCGCGGCGGACCGTCCCGACCGTGACGCCCTCGGCCCGCAGGTGGTCGCGGAACAGCACGGCGGCAGGCAGCGCCGGGTCCGCCAGGAAGGCGCTGTCGCGCCGCCAGGTGTTGCGGTCCACCGCCATCGCCGACAGCGGTCCGGTCTCGTCCGGCACGTAGGAGGACTTCCAGCCCGCGGCGTTGCGTCGGGCGTCGTAGCGGCTGTCGTCGAGGCGGACCTCACCGGTCACCGTGCTGATGCCGGCGGCCTTGACGTCGCGGGCGAGCTGCTTCAGGCCGAGCCCGGTGAGGTAGGGGTCGCCGCCGGCGACCAGCCACAGGTGGCCGCGCAGGACACCCCCGATCGGCTCGGCGGTACGGACGACCGCGGTGCGCAGGCGGGCCTGCGGCCCCAGCGCGACCAGGGCGGACAGCACGACGTAGCTCTTCTGCGTCGAGGCGGGCGGCAGCGCGTGACCGGCCTCGCGGCGCAGGACCGCGCCGTACCCCTCGACGTCGATGGCGGTGGCCAGCGTCGTGGCGGTGGAGCCGGCCAGGGCGGCCTCGAGCCGGCGGCGCAGGGCGTCGCGCTGCGCCGGAGTCGCAGGTTGCTCGTCGTCCGCCGTGGTCAGCAGCGCCATCGGCCGCGGTCCGACGGCGGTGGCCGGGACGAGGTCGGCGACCGTCTCGTCGAGGACCTCCGCCGCGGCGGGGCCGGCAAGAAGACCGACGGCGACGAGGGCGATCACGCACGTACGACGGAGGCTCACGTGCACGTTCCTCGTTCGGCGCAGGGGTCAGGCGGCTGAAGCAGATCCTGCCTCCACGCACGCGTTCTCGCGCGAGGCTCGCCGAACTGTCACCCGCAGGTGAGGTCTCCGCGGCTCTCGGCGAGCAGCCTGCGCAGCGCGAGCACGGTGTCGACGGCCCGCTCGCCGTCGTTGCTCTGGATGCCGAGCAGGGCCACCGTGTCGTCGTCCTGCAGGTCCAGGCTGGCCCACGACGCGCCGTCGTCCAGGCGCACCGCCCGGATGACCTGCCACGGGAACAGCCGCTCCCCCACGACGTTGCGCACCCGGACCCCGGCGGCGTCGGCGGTGACGCGGGCGCGGGTCAGCGACAGGACGCCGCAGGAGACCAGCGCGCCGAGCAGCACCATCGCGATCTGGTCCGGCAGGCGGAACTGCGCGTCTCCCTCGGGCCCCCCGCCGAGCAGCACCGCGACCGCGGTGAAGACGACCATCACGAGGACGACCACGCCCCAGCAGACGCGGGTCAGCTTGAGCGGGCGGCTGGTCACGGTCATGCGGCGTCCCCGGCGCGTCGTGAGCGCGGGCGATCGACGGGCTGGGGTGTGGTCATGCGGGCGCCTCCACGGGACGGCGTACGGGGGTCTGGCGGAACACGCGGAAGGCGACCTGCACGGCCGGTCCGATGCCCAGCGCGAACAGCACGGTGCCCACCCCGACGGGGCCGCCGAGCAGGACGCCGAGCACGAGCACGACGCACTCGAGCACACCGCGGGCGGTGCCGACGCGCCAGCCGGTGCGGGTGTGGATCGCGACCATCAGCCCGTCGCGCGGGCCGGGCCCGAGGTGCGCGCCGAGATAGAGCGCCGAGCCGGCCGCGACCGTGAGGATGCCGAGCACGGTCACCAGGAGCCGCACCGGGATCGGCGCGTCGTCGAGGTCGGTCAGCAGCGGGGTCAGCAGCAGCACGTCGAGTACCGCGCCGATGACCACCACGTTGAGCAGCGTGCCGATCCCGGGCCGTACGCGCGCGGCGAGACCGATGAGCAGCACCGCCACGGAGACGCCGATCGCGGTCAGGCCGAAGCGGGTGCCCAGCTGCTTCGACAGGCCGCCGGTCAGGACGTCCCACGGACCGACGCCGAGCTCGGCCTCCAGGCCCAGCCACAGCCCGACGGCGAACAGCACCAGCCCCACGTTGAGCTTGACCAGCCGCCAGATCACCTCCGGGCCGCCCGTCCGCTGACGGCGACGGCCACCAGGGTCAGCGCGACGCCGACGACGGTGAGCAGAGCGATCTCCGCGTCGCCGACCGGCAGCAGGAGGTCCAGCAGGAGCGCACCGACGAGCTGCCCGGCGATGACGGCGAGCCCGAGGCGCAGCACGCCGAGCCGACGCACGACCATCGTGGCCACCGCGACGAACGAGGCGCCCATCGGGCCGCCGGTGTAGAGGTACCACTGGCTCCAGCCCGGCCAGTCGCCGACGTCCAGCCCGGCGACCAGGGCGTGCAGCAGCACGCCGAGCCCGAGCGCGGCCGTGCCGACGAGGAAGTTGACGAGCGTCGCGACGCCGGCGTCACCGGTCGTTCGACGGACCCGGCCGTTGAGCGCCTGCTGGACCGAGATCGCGAAGCCGGCCAGCACGACCAGGACGAGCAGCAGCGGCGAGGCGTCGCGCGCGCCGTCGCCGAGCACGCTGATGCCGACGGCGACGAAGCACAGGGCCGCGCCGGCGACGCGAGGCCCGGTCAGCCCGTGGGCGCCACCCGGACCGAGGCCGGCGCGGTCGACGACCAGGCCACCGCTGGTCTGGCCGGCCACGAGCCCGACGGTGAGCAGGGCGACGCCGATCTCCGGTGCAGCGGCAGCGCCGACGGCGACCAGCGAGGCGCCGCCCAGTCCGCCGAGCCGCTGCACCCACGGCACGTCGCGCACCTTGGCGAAGGCGGTCCGGGACGCGCTGCGCGACAGCACGACCGCGAGCACCGCGACCAGTCCGGTGCCGAAGGACACCAGCGCCGTCAGCAGCGCGTCGCCGAGCTCGGTCTTGAGCTCGCCGTTGACGCGCTGCTGCAGCGCGACCACCGCCCCGGACGCCACAGCGGCCGCCAGGGCGAGCGTGGCGGTGCGGGAGCGCGGGTCGGCGACCGCCGTCACTCGACGATCTTGGAGATGGGCAGCTCGAGGATGTCCCGTGCCCCGGCCGCCTTGAGCGACGGGATCAGGGTGTTGACGCCCTTCTTCGGCACCACCGTCTCGAGCGCGCGCATCTGCCCGGAAGCCGTCGTCATGACGGTCGGGCTCGCCATGGCGGGCAGCACCGCGAGCACGCCCTCGAGCTGCTCCTCGGGCACGTTCAGCTTGAGCAGCACCTGCCCGCGCGCCCGCAGCGCGCCCTGGATCAGCACGACGATGTCGTCCATGGCGGCCCGCTTCGCCGGGTCCTCGTACGCCTCGCGGTTGGCCAGCAGCTCGGTGCGGCTGGTGAGCAGGGTCGCGATGATCTTGAGGCCGGCCTTGCGCAGGGACGAGCCGGTCTCGGTGAGGTCGACGATCGCGTCGACGATGTCCGGGATCTTGGCCTCGGTCGCGCCGTGGCTGGTGAAGACCTTGGCCTTGACGCCGTGCTCCTGGAGGAAGCGTCGCGTGGTCTCCGGCATCTCGGTGGAGATGCGCACGCCGTCGGGCAGGTCCGTGACGCTGTTCCACGGCGACTCCTTGGGCACCGCAAGCACCACGCTGACGACGGCCTCGCCGGCGCGCCCGCCCCCGATCTCGCCCAGGCTGACGACGTCGGCGCCGGTCTCGGTCACCCAATCGCGGCCGCTGATGCCGAGGTCGAAGATGCCCTGCTCGACGTAGGTCGGGATCTCCTGCGGCCGCAGGAAGCGCACCTTGTCGATGCGCGGGTCGTCGACGCGGGCGTGGTAGTCGCGGTCGCCTCCGCGCACGACGTGCAGGTCTGCGGCCTGGAAGAGCTCCAGGACCTGCTTCTCCAGACTGCCCTTGGGCAGGACGATCGCGAGCACTGTTCGCCTTCTTTCGGGTGAGACGCCTAGTTGTAGGTGCCGGTGCGCAGGCGCTTGAGCACGGCTGCGGTGTCCAGGGCGGCGAGGACGGCCTCGCGGCCCTTGTCCTCGGTGGAGCCGGGCAGCCCGGAGCGGGCCCGCGCCTGCTCCTCGCTGTCGCAGGTCAGCACGCCGTTGCCGACCGGCGTGTGGCTGTCCAGCGACACCCGGGTCAGGCCGTACGTCACGGCGTCGCAGACGTACTCGAAGTGCGGGGTGCCGCCGCGCAGCACGAGCCCGAGCGCGGCGACGGCGTCGTGCGTGGCCGCGAGCGCCTGCGCGACGACGGGCAGCTCGACCGCGCCGGAGACGCGCACGACGGTCGGCTCCTCGACGCCGCACTCGCGCGCGGTGCGCACGGCCGACTCCAGCAGCGCGCCGGTGATCTCCTCGTGCCAGCGGGTGGCGACGATCGCCAGGCTGAGCCCGCGCGCCTCGACGGGACCGCCTGCAGGCGCACCCTTCCCGCTCACTCGGCCACCAGCGCGTCGGCTGCCGCCTCGGTCGCCTCGTCCTCGAACGCGGCGAGGCCGGGCAGGTCGTGGCCCATGCGGTCGCGCTTGGTCTTGAGGTAGCGCAGGTTCTCCTTGGTGGCGTGCACCGGGAGGGACTGCCGCCCGACGATCTCCAGGCCGTAGCCCTCGAGCCCGGCCCGCTTGGTCGGGTTGTTGGTGAGCAGGCGCATCGTCCGGATGCCGAGGTCGACGAGGATCTGCGCGCCGGTGCCGTAGTCGCGCGCGTCGGCCGGCAGACCCAGCTCGAGGTTGGCGTCGACGGTGTCAGAACCGCTGTCCTGCAGGGAGTACGCCTGCAGCTTGTGCATCAGGCCGATGCCGCGGCCCTCGTGCCCGCGCACGTAGAGCACGACACCGCGGCCCTCCGCGTCGACGGCTTCGAGCGCAGCATCGAGCTGCGGACCGCAGTCGCACCGGCGCGAGCCGAAGACGTCGCCGGTCAGGCACTCGGAGTGCACGCGGACGAGGACGTCCTGGCCGTCGCCGATCTCGCCCTTGACCAGCGCGATGTGGTCGGCCTCGTCGAGCTTGCTCTGGTAGCCGACGGCGCGGAACTCCCCGTGCTTGGTCGGGATCTTCGCCTCGGCGACGCGCTCCACCTGGGACTCGGTGCGACGGCGCCAGGCGATCAGGTCGGCGATCGAGATGATGGACAGGCCGTGCTCGCCCGCGAACGCCTTGAGCTCGTCGAGGCGGGCCATCTCGTGGCCGTCCTTCTCGCTGACGATCTCGCAGATGACGCCGACCGGACGCAGGCCGGCCATGCGGCACAGGTCGACCGAGGCCTCGGTGTGGCCGGCCCGTCGCAGGACCCCGCCCTCGAGCGCGCGCAGCGGGTTGATGTGCCCCGGACGCGTCAGGTCGTACGGCGTGGTGGCGTCGTCCGACAGGACCTGCATGGTGCGGGCGCGGTCGGCGGCGGAGATGCCGGTGGTGATGCCGGTGCGCGCGTCGACGGTGACGGTGTAGGCGGTGCGCATCCGCTCCTGGTTGGCCCCGACCATGAGCGGGATCTCGAGCCGGTCGAGGTCCTCGCCGGTCATCGGTACGCAGATGTAGCCCGACGTGTAACGGGTCATGAACGCGACCAGCTCCGGGGTCGCCTTCTCGGCGGCGAAGACGAGGTCGCCCTCGTTCTCACGGTCCTCGTCGTCGACCACGACGACCGCCTTGCCGGCCGCGATGTCGGCGACGGCGCGCTCGATCGTGTCGAGCCCAGCGGTCAGCGCCTCGGCGGTCACGGGTTCTCCTCGTCCAGGTCAGGGACAGCGGACACCGGGCGGACCCCGGCGAGCAGCAGCTTCTCGACGTACTTGGCCATGACGTCGACCTCCAGGTTGACCGGATCGCCGACGCCTTTGGCGCCCAGCGTGGTCAGGCCGAGCGTCGTCGGGATCAGGCTCACCTCGAACCAGTCGTCGGCGATCGCGCTAACGGTCAGCGAGACCCCGTCGACGGTGATGGAGCCCTTCTGGACGACGTAGCGGGCGAGGTCGACCGGCAGCGAGACGCGGACGACGGTCCAGTGCTCGTCGGGGGTCACGTCGAGCAGCGAGCCAGTGCCGTCGACGTGGCCCTGCACGACGTGGCCGCCGAGCCGGTCGCTGACCCGGACGGCGCGCTCGAGGTTGACGCGGGAACCCACGTCGAGCGCCCCGAGCGAGGAGCATCGCAGGGTCTCGCTCATCACGTCGGCGGTGAACGTGCTGCCCCGGCTCTCGACCACGGTCAGGCAGACGCCGTTGACCGCGATGGAGTCGCCGTGGCCGGCATCGCTCGTCACCCTCGGGCCGCGGACGGTGAGCCGCGACGCGTCCTGCAGCGGCTCGACGGCGACCACCTCGCCGAGCTCCTCGACGATGCCGGTGAACATCAGCTGCTCCTAGGTCGAAGCGTCAGGCGCACGTCGTCGCCGACGCGCGTCACGTCGTCCAACCGCAACCGGTGCGCCGCGGTGATCGTTCCCGCGCCGGCGTCGCCGAGGGCGTGGCGACCGTCACCCAGCAGCGCCGGCGCGACATAGCCGACGATCCGGTCGACCAGGCCCTGCGCGACGAAGGCGCCGGCCAGCGTGGGCCCGCCCTCGAGCAGGACGCTGACGACGCCGTAGGCCTCCTGCAGGTGGTCGAGCAGCGCGGCGAGGTCGAGGTGGTCGTCGCGCAGCGGCAGCTGGACGGTGCGCGGGTAGCCGGGCTCCTCCAGCAGCGGACCGGTCGCGACGAGCGCGGGCTGCTGCCCGGCGAGGCACTTCGCGGTCAGGGGCGTGCGCGCACGGGTGTCGACGACGACGCGCAGCGGCTGGTGGCCGGTCTGCGTGTCGAGGTCAGGCCGGGCGTCCAGCGACGGGTCGTCCGCGAGGACGGTGCCGACGCCGGCGAGCACCGCGTCGACCTCGCCGCGCAGGCGGTGCACGTCGGCGCGGGCCGGCTCAGAGGTGACCCATCGGCTGCTGCCGTCGGCGGCGGCGCTACGGCCGTCGAGGGTGGCGGCGTACTTCCAGGTGACGAACGGCCGGCCGGTACGACGGCTGGTGAGCCAGGCCTCCAGCGGACCCTGCGCGACCTCGTCGACGAGCACGCCGGTCTCGACGTCGACACCGCCGGCGCGCAGCACGTCGACGCCCCCGCCGGCCTGGTCCGTCGGGTCGCTGCAGGCGACGACGACGCGCGTCACGCCGGCGTCCAGCAGCGCCCGCGTGCACGGGCCGGTGCGTCCGGTGTGCTGACAGGGCTCGAGGGTGACGACGACGGTGCCGCCCCGGGCCCGCTCGCCTGCGTCCTGCAGCGCGATCACCTCGGCGTGCGGGCCGCCCGCGGGACGCGTCCAGCCCTGACCGACGACCTCGCCGCGGACGTCGAGGACGACGGCGCCGACGGGCGGGTTCGGGCTGGTGGTGCCGAGCGCGCGGACGGACAGCGCGACAGCGAGGCGCATCGCCTCCGTCTGCTCCACCGGGTCCCCCTCGCGTGCGTGGACCTCCGCGTGTCGGGGATCGCCGTGCCCAGGAGCGGGCCCAGGGGCAAGGCCAGTCTGCCAGAGCCGCTCAGGCGCGCCTGTCGACGGCCACGATCGACCCGGGCTGGGTCTTGGCCCAGCGCTTCATCTCCGCTGCCGCGGCGACCACGGCCCGGTGGTCGCGGTCGTCGGTGGTGCACGCGACGCCGATGCTGACGGTGACCATCGGGTAGCGGCGCAGCTCCATGCGGCGGTCGACCACCTCGAGGAAGCCGCGGGCGAGATCGGCCTCGTCGTAGTGGTTGCGGACCTCCCCCGCGAGCGAGGCGATCAGCCGGTGCGCGAGCGGCTCGGCCTGGTCGGGGTGGCAGACGACGACGAAGTCGTCACCCCCGACGTGGCCGAGGAACGGCGGTGGCTCCCCCGCCCGCGCGACCGTGTCGAGCAGGCAGGACGCGAGGGCGAGCAGCAGCCGGTCACCGCGCAGGAAGCCGTAGGCGTCGTTGAAGCTCTTGAAGTCGTCGAGGTCGACGTGGCAGACGGCGTACGGGGTGCCCGAGGCGGCGCGGGCCCCGATCTCGGCGTCGATGCGGTGGTTGCCCGGAAGACCGGTGAGCGGCGAGGCGGAACGCGCCTCGGCGGTCCGGCGCAGCGTGGTCTGCACCCGGGCCAGCAGCTCGAGGGTGTCGAACGGCTTGACGATGTAGTCGTCGGCACCGGCGGTGAGGCCGACGACCTTGTCCGCGGACAGCGACTTGGCGGTCAGCAGGACCACCGGCAGCGCCGAGGTGCTGGGGTGGGCGCGCAGTCGGCGCAGCACCTCGACGCCGTCCATGATCGGCATCATCACGTCGAGCAGGACAAGGTCGGGCGGGTCGGCGAGCGCGCTGTCCAGCGCTGCCTGCCCGTCGTGCACGACGGTGACGTCGAAGCCCTCGAGGGTGAGGTTCAGCTCGACGAAGCCGGCGATGTCCCGGTCGTCGTCGGCGATCAGGATGCGACCGCTCATGCACGTCCTACCAGCGGATCCGCCTTGGCCCGCAGCGCGCGGATCGCCTCGGCCGGGTCCGCCTTGCCGTAGACCGCCGAGCCGGCGACGAACACGTCGGCGCCCGCCTCGGCGCAGCGCTCGATCGTCTCGTCGCTCACGCCGCCGTCGACCTGCAGCCAGACGTCCAGGTCGCCGATCGCCTTGCGGGCCCGCCGGATCTTGGGCAGCACGACGTCCAGGAACGCCTGCCCGCCGAAGCCCGGCTCGACGGTCATGAGCAGCAGCATGTCCAGCTCAGGAAGCAGGTCGACGTAGGGCTCGATCGGGGTCGCCGGCTTGAGCGCCATGCCGGCACGGGCGCCCTCCTTGCGCAGCGCACGGGCCAGCCGCACGGGGGCAGCGGCCGCCTCGACGTGGAAGGTGACGCTGCCGGCGCCGGCCTCGGCGTAGGCCGGCGCCCACCGGTCCGGATCGTCGATCATCAGGTGGCAGTCCACCGGGATGCTGCTGCTCTTGAGCACGGCCTCGACGACCGGCAGGCCCAGCGTGAGGTTGGGGACGAAGTGGTTGTCCATCACGTCGACGTGCGCCCAGTCGGCGGCGCCGTCGATGCGCGCGAGCTCGTCGGCCAGGCGCGCGAAGTCGGCCGACAGGATGCTCGGCGAGATCTGGGCGCGGCGTGGCACAGGGGCTCCTCGGGGGGGGTCGAGGGATCTTAGCGACGGCGCAGGACGGCGAGGTGCATCGCATCGGTGCCGTGCAGGTGCGGCCACAGCTGGACGGCCGGTCCGTCGCCGAGGTCCGGCACGCCGGGCAGCAGCGGCCGGGCGTCGACCTGCTCGAGCTCGGGGTGCCGCCGCAGCACGTCGAGCACCGGCACCACCGTCTCGGCCAGGTGGGGCGAGCAGGTGACGTAGGCCAGCACGCCGCCGGGCCGCAGCAGCGCCGCGGCGGCGTCCAGCAGCTCGCCCTGCAGGCGGGTCAGCGGCGGGAGGTCGGACGGCTGCCGGCGCCAGCGCGCCTCGGGCCGGCGGCGCAGTGCGCCGAGGCCGCTGCAGGGGGCGTCGAGAAGCACCCTGTCGGCGGTGCCGGGCGCGAGCGGTGGGGTGCGGCTGTCGGTGGTCACGACGTGCTCCGGGCCGCTGCGGCGCACGAGCCGCGCGCGGTGGTGCTGGGCCTCGAAGGCGAGCAGCCGCGCGCCGCGCTCGGTCGCCAGCACGTCGAGCAGCGCGGCCTTGCCGCCCGGGCCGGCGCACAGGTCGACCCACAGCCGGTCCGGGCCCTCCAGCGGCGCGGCGGCCAGCGCGAGCGCCATCAGCTGGCTGCCCTCGTCCTGCACCCCCGCGGTCCCGTGCCTGACCGCGCCGACCAGCCCGGGGTCGCCCTCGGCCATCCGCACGGCGCGGGGCGACCACGGACCGGGGGTGCCACCGCTCTGGGCGAGCAGCTCGTCACGGCCGATCCGGCGCGCCACCAGGTGCACGCCGGGCCGCGCGTCGTCGGCCGCGAGCGCGGCACCGGTCTGCCACAGATCGCCGCCCAGCGCGTCGCGGAACGCGCTGGCGATCCACTTCGGGTGGCTGTGCTCCAGGGCCAGCGCGCCGAGGCGATCGTCGGTCGGCGCGAGATCGGCGACCCAGGCCGCCAGGTCCTTCGCGGCCACCTTGCGCAGCACGGCGTTGACGAACGCGACCGGCCCCGCGCTGACCACCCGGCGGGCCAGGTCGACGGTCGCGGACACGGCGGCGTGCGGCGGGATCCGGGTGCGCAGCAGCTGGTGTGCACCGAGCCGGAGCACGTCGAGCACCGGCGGGTCGACCTGCTTCAGCGGCCGGTCGACGCAGGCCTGGAGGACCGCGTCGTAGAACCCTTGACCGCGCAGGGCGCCGTAGGCCAGCTCGGTCGCGAGCGCGGCGTCGCGGCCGGCGATGCCGCGGTCCCTGAGCAGCCCGGGCAGCACGAGGTTGGCATAGGCGTCCTTGGTCCGGACGGCTTCCAGGACGTCGTACGCGGCGCGGCGCGGCTTGTCGTCCGCAGGCGGCTTGTACGGCCGCGCGGCGCGGCGGTCCTTCGGGGGCGTCACGAGAACCGCTCCCCCGGGTCGAGGCGCAGGCCGCGCAGCCAGTCCGCGGCGGCCATCGGACCCTTGCCCTCGGGGCGCACCTCGCCGAGCCGCACCGCGGTGGTCGCCGTCCCGACGCAGCCGTCCCGCACCTGGCCCGGCTCGAGCACGTCCTCGGTGACGGTGACCGGGCCGAGCTTGACCCGCCTGTCGCGCAGGGTCGTCCACGCGCCGGGGGCGGGTGTGCAGGCCCGGACCACGCGGTCGACCCGCAGCGCCGGCGCCGTCCAGTCCACCCGGGCATCAGCGACGGTGATCTTCGGCGCCAGGCTGATGCCCTCGGCCAGCTGCGGAACCGCCTGCAGCGCCTCGTCTTCCAGCCCGTCGAGGGTCGCGACCAGCAGGCCGGCCCCGGCGGTGGCCAGCCGGGTGAGCAGGTCGCCGCTGGTGTCGGTGGGTCGTACGTCCTCGGTCGTGACGCCGTAGACGGGGCCGGTGTCCATGCCTGCCTCGAGCAGGAACGTCGTCGCGCCGGTGACCTCGTCGCCGTGCAGCAGCGCATGCTGCACGGGAGCGGCACCGCGCCAGGCGGGCAGCAGCGAGAAGTGCAGGTTGACCCAGCCCAGCCGCGGGATGTCGAGGACGGGCTGCGGGATGAGGGCGCCGTAGGCCACCACCGGGCAGCAGTCCGGGGCCAGGGCGCGGAGCCGCTCCTGGAAGTCCGGGTCGCGCGGGTGGTCGGGCGTGAGCACCTCGAGGCCGGCCTCCTCGGCGCGCTCGCGCACCGGGCTCGGCCGCAGGGTCCGGCCGCGGCCGGCGGGGGCGTCGGGGCGGGTGACGACGGCGACGACGTCGTGCCGGCTGGCCAGCAGTGCGTCCAGCGACGGGACCGCGGGCTCGGGGGTGCCGGCGAAGACCAGCTTCAGCGCGCTCGTCCGAACAGCGGGTGCGGGCTGACCTTGACCACCGGCGGCTGCGCCCACTCGGCCTCGCGGATGGCCTCCATGGCGGCCTTCTTGGTCTCGGCGTCGAGCCGGTCGATGAACAGCACGCCGTCGAGGTGGTCGGTCTCGTGCTGGATGCAGCGCGCGAGCAGGTCGCTGCCGGAGACGGTGATGGGGTCGCCGTAGACGTTCTGCCCGTGCGCGACGACGTCCTGCTTGCGCACGCAGTCGAAGGTGAGGTCCGGCAGCGACAGGCAGCCCTCGGGGCCGTCCTGCTCCTGCTCGCTCGGGAAGTGCAGGACCGGGTTGATGAGGTGGCCGAGCACGTCGTCGACGTCGTAGACGAACACCCGCAGCCCGACGCCGATCTGGGGCGCCGCCAGGCCCACGCCGGGCGCCTCGATCATCGTGTCGGCGAGGTCCTTGACGAGGGTCCGCAGCTCCTTGTCGAACGTCGTGACGTCGACCGCCGGGGTCCGCAGCACGGGGTCGCCGAGCAGGCGGATCGGTCGGGTGGCCACGGGTCCCAGGGTAGGTGACTGCTACGCGAGCGTCCGCGGGTCGAGCTCGACGCGGACCGGCTCGGCCTTGCGGGCGCTGCGCACGCCGGCCGCCGCCTTCAGCGCCGCGGCGAGGTCGGCTCCCGCGGTACGAGGGACGCGCAGCAGGTACCGCTCCTGGTCGCCGGCCGGCACCGGGCCGAGCACCTCTCCGGGAAGTCCGACCAGCAGCTCGGCGAGCGCTGCGGCCGGACCGGTGACGCTGGCCATCCGGACCGCCGGCGGGAAGCCCAGCGCGGTGCGCTCGGCCAGCTCGCGCTCCGCCGCCCCGGCCGGGTCCCAGCGGATGAGCGCCTGCACCGGGACCAGCGCGCGGTCGGCGACCACGACGACCCGGCCGTCCGGTCGGGCCAGCGCGGCAGCGGCGAACCAGCGGCGCAGCGCCTCCTCCCCCGCACGCAGGTCAGCGCGCCCGAGGGCGGCCCAGCCGTCGAGCAGCAGCACCGCGCCGTAGCCGCCGTCCGCGACCGGCTCCGCCCCGGGGGTGCACACGACCAGGGCTGCGCCGCCGTCGACCTGCGCGAGGACGGCGTCGCGGCCGCTGGTCCGGACCGGGGTACCGGGGAAGGCCCGGCCGAGCTCCTCCGCAGTGCGGCCGGCTCCCGTGGTGGCGGCGCGCAGCTGGCGGCCGTCGCAGGTCGGGCAGCGCCAGTCGCCGGCCAGGCGCCCGCACCAGTGGCACGCGGCGAGCGCGCTCCTGTCGGTGGTGGACAGCGGACCGGCGCAGGCCACGCACCGGGCCGGGGTGCGGTCGCGCTGGCACGCCAGGCTCGGCACGTAGCCGCGGCGGGGCACCTGCACCAGGACGGGCTGCCCCTTGCTCAGTGCTGCCCGGGCGGCGTCGAAGGCGGTCGCGGGCAGCCGCGCGGCCTGGGCGAGCGGGTCGCGGGCCAGCTGGTCCTCCCCCGTGCCGTCGACCGTCGGCGCGGCCTCGCGCACGGTGGCCCGGTCCGCGACCAGCGGCTTGGCCCAGCCGGTGTCGACCAGCAGCTGGGCCTCGGCCGTGCGCGCGTGACCGCCGACGAGCATCGCCGCGCCGGACAGGTGCGCGCGCAGGGCGAGGACCTCGCGGACGTGCGGGTAGGGCGCCCGCGGCTCGGCGTGCAGGTCGTCGCCGTCGTCCCAGACGACGACCAGACCGAGGTCGTGCACCGGCGCGAACGCTGCCGCCCGGGTGCCGACCGCCACCCGGACGGTCCCGCGCAGGACCTGCAGCCAGCGCCGGTAGCGCTCCGCCGGTCCGAGGTCGGCGGACAGGCTCGCGTGGGGCAGGTCGCCGAGGGCTGTGCCGACGCGGTCGAGGTCCCGGCCGTCCGGCACGACGACCACGACCCCGCGTCCGCTCGCGGCGCACGCCGCCACCGCCGTGGCGAGCTCGGCAGGCCAGTCGGGCCCAGGCAGGGCGTTCCAGACGGCCCGCGGGGAGCGGCCGGTCGCCAGCGCGCTCAGGAACGCCGGCCCGGCCGGGTAGCGCGTCCAGGTCGCCGGACCCGGCGGCGCGGGCGGTGGCGCGGGGTCGAGCGGCGCCTCCCCCTCGACCCGCGCGTGCCGGGGCGGTACGGCCAGCCGCAGGACGTCGGGCAGCGTGCCGGCGGTGCGGTCGGCGACCGCACGGGCGAGCTCGGCGACCTCCGGCGTGAGCACCTGCTCCGGGCTGACGACCGAGAGCGGCGCGAGCCTGCCAGGGTGCTCGGAGGCGTCCTCCCGCGACAGGACCCAGCCGTCCACCAGCCGACCGGCGAAGCGGACGCGGACCCGTACGCCCGGCTGCGCGTCGTCCGCAGCCGACGCCGGCACGAGGTAGTCGAAGGTCCGGTCGAGGTGGGCCAGGCCGGTGTCGACGACGACGCGGGCCACCGGCCGGACGTCGGCGGGAGCGGTGGCCGGCTTCGTGCGCGGAGGGCGGGGCGCTCTCAACCCCAGCGGCAGCTCCGTCACGACCGCGAGGCTAGGGCGGACGTGCGACGGCCCCGGCTCGCGAGCGAGACGGGGCCGTCGGGGGGCACGGTCCTACTGGCCGGCGGCCTTCTTCAGCAGCTCGGCGCGGTCGGTCGACTCCCACGTGAAGTCGGCGTCCGTGCGCCCGAAGTGCCCGTAGGCGCTGGTCTTCTTGTAGATCGGCCGCAGCAGGTCGAGGTCGCGGATGATCGCGGCCGGGCGCAGGTCGAACACCTCGACGACCGCGTCCTGCAGGACCTGGTCGTCGACGACGCCGGTGCCGAAGGTGTCGACGAACAGACCGACCGGCTCGGCCTTGCCGATGGCGTACGCGACCTGGACCTCGCACTTGGTGGCCAGGCCGGCGGCGACGACGTTCTTGGCGACCCAGCGCATGGCGTAGGCGGCGGAGCGGTCGACCTTGGACGGGTCCTTGCCGGAGAACGCACCCCCACCGTGCCGGGCGTAGCCGCCGTAGGTGTCGACGATGATCTTGCGGCCGGTCAGGCCGGCGTCGCCCATCGGGCCGCCGATGACGAACTTGCCGGTCGGGTTGACCAGCAGGCGGTAGCCCTCGGTCTCGATGCCGAGGTCGGCGATCTCGGGCGCCACCACGTGCTCGGCGATGTCCGGGGTCAGCAGGCTGACGATGTCGATGTCCTCGGCGTGCTGCGAGGAGACGACGACCGTGTCGAGGCGCGCCGGCTTGCCGTCGATGTACTCGATGGTGACCTGGGTCTTGCCGTCCGGGCGCAGGTAGGGCACGACACCGTCCTTGCGGACCTGGGTCAGGCGGCGGGCCAGCCGGTGAGCGAGCGCGATCGGCAGCGGCATGAGCTCGGGGGTCTCGTCGCAGGCGAAGCCGAACATCAGGCCCTGGTCGCCGGCGCCCTGCTGCTCGAGCTCGTCCTTCTCGCCCTCGACCCGTGACTCGTAGGCGGTGTCGACGCCCTGCGCGATGTCCGGGCTCTGCGAGCCGATGGACACCGAGACGCCGCAGCTCTCGCCGTCGAAGCCCTTCTTGCTGCTGTCGTAGCCGATCTCGAGGATCGTCTTGCGCACGATGTCGGCGATGTTGGCGTAGCCGTCCGTCGTCACCTCGCCGGCGATGTGCACCTGGCCGGTGGTGATGAGCGTCTCGACCGCGACGCGGCTCTTGGGGTCCTGCTCGAGCAGCGCGTCCAGGATGGAGTCGCTGATCGCGTCGGCGATCTTGTCGGGGTGCCCCTCGGTGACCGACTCGGACGTGAACAGACGACGGGACACGGTGCTCCTCAGGTAGCGGCTCGCGCAGGTGCGCGCAGGCGATCGCGGAACAGCCTACCGAGGCGGGCCGTCAGCCCTGGACGAGGCGCGCGGCGACCAGGTCCCAGACGACGTCGGCCAGCGCGTCCTTGCTCCCGAGCGGGACCTCGGTGCTGCTCCCGTCCGCGCCGAGCACGACCGCGGCGTTGACGTCGCCCTCGAAGCCGGTGGGGTGGCCGCTCTCGCCGACCTCGTTGACGACCAGCAGGTCGCAGCCCTTGCGGGCCAGCTTGGCCTGGCCGTGGGTGAGCACGTCGCCGTCCGCGTCGCCGGTCTCGGCGGCGAACCCGACGAGCACCTGTCCCGGGCGTCTGACACCGACGAGCTCGGCCAGCACATCGGGGTTCTGGACCAGCTCGACGGTCATCGTGTCCGTCTTCTTGCGCTTGGTGGTCAGCCGCTCGACCGGCCGGTAGTCGGCTACGGCGGCCGCCATGACCACCGCGTCAGCCTCCTTGCCCTCCGCCAGGACCGCGTCGCGCAGCTCCAGCGCACTGGTCACCCGTCGGACCGCGACGCCCGCGGGGTCGGGCAGCGCGGCGCTGCTGACGAGGACGACCTCGGCGCCTCGGGCGGCCGCGGCGCGGGCCAGGGCGTAGCCCTGCTTGCCGCTGGAGCGGTTGCCCAGGAAGCGCACGGGATCGAGGTGCTCGCGGGTGCCGCCCGCGCTGATGACGACCCGGCGCCCGGCGAGGTCCTGCGGGCGACCGGCCAGCGCGCGCAGGCAGCTGTCGTACAGCTCGGACGGGTCGGGCAAACGGCCCTTGCCGGAGTCCTTGCCGGTGAGCCGGCCGACGGCGGGGTCGATGACCTGCACGCCGCGACGGCGCAGCGTCGCGACGTTGGCCTGCGTCGCCGGGTGCTCCCACATCTCGGTGTGCATGGCCGGGGCGAGCACGACGGGGCAGCGTGCAGTCAGCAGCACGTTGGTGAGCAGGTCGTCTGCCAGCCCGTGCGCCGCGCGGGCCATCAGGTCGGCGGTGGCCGGGGCGACCACGACGAGGTCGGCCTGCTGGCCGAGCCGGACGTGGGGCACCTCGTGCACGTCGGTCCACACGTCGGTGCGCACCGGCTTGCCGGACAGCGCCGACCAGGTGGGCGCGCCGACGAACTCGAGCGCCGCGCGGGTGGGTACGACCGTGACGTCGTGCCCGGACTCGGTCAGCCGCCGCAGCAGCTCGACGGCCTTGTACGCGGCGATGCCACCGGCCACGCCCAGGACGACGCGGCTCACCTCAGGCTCTAGACAGCCGGGTCGGCGACCTGCTCGTGCGTGAGCAGTCCGCCGTTGATCTCGCGCAGCGCGATCGACAGGGGCTTCTCCTGCACGCCGGTCTCGACCAGCGGGCCGACGTACTCCAGCAGGCCCTCGCCGAGCTGGGAGTAGTAGGCGTTGATCTGGCGCGCGCGCTTGGCGGCGTAGATGACCAGGCTGTACTTGGAGTCGGTGGCGGC
>JBKJQQ010000167.1:0-3264 GCA_046593875.1 Mycobacteriales bacterium
GCTCGCTGCGGTGGTGCTCTTCTTCCGGTGGCTGGTCGTGTACGACGAGCCCGTCGGGCGGGCGGCCTACCTCGGCGTCTTCCACGCCGTGTCGGCCTTCAACAACGCGGGTTTCGCGCTGTACAGCGACAACATGATCGGCTTCGTCGACGACCCGGTCATCAGCCTCGTGCTGTGCCTGGCGGTCATCGCCGGCGGCCTCGGCTTCCCCGTGCTCTACGAGCTGCGGCGCGAGCTCGGCACGCCGAGGACGTGGACGCTGCACACGCGCATGGTCGTCTGGACGACCCTGCTGCTGCTGGTGATCGGCCCGGTCGCCGTCACCGCGCTCGAGTGGTCGAACGAGGCGACGCTCGGCGAGCTCGGCGTGGGGGCCAAGCTCGTCGCCGGGATCTTCCTCGGCGTCATGCCGCGCACCGCCGGCTTCAACAGCATCGACTACGGGCAGGCCGAGCCGGCCACGCTGCTGGTGACCGACGTGCTGATGTTCATCGGCGGCGGGCCGGCCAGCACGGCCGGCGGCATCAAGGTGACGACCTTCGCGCTGCTCGCCTTCGTGATGATCGCCGAGGCCCGCGGGACAACGGAGGTGGAGGTCAGCGGACGACGGCTGCCTCGGGAGGTCCAGCGCCAGGCGCTGACGGTGGCTCTGGCGGGGGTGGGCCTGGTCATGTCGAGCACCGTGCTGCTGCTCGTGCTGACGGGGGCGGCTCTGGACGCGGTGCTTTTCGAGGTGGTCTCCGCCTTCGCGACCGTCGGGTTGTCGACCGGGATCACCGCCGACGTGCCCGCCGCCGGGCAGGTGCTGCTCATCGCCCTGATGTTCGTGGGCAGACTGGGGCCCATCACCCTCGCGTCGGCGCTCGCGCTGCGCGCCCGCCCGACCCTGTACCGCCTCCCGGAGGAGCGTCCGATCGTTGGCTAGGACCAAGCCGGTCGACCCGGTGCTCGTGGTCGGGCTGGGCCGCTTCGGCTCCGCGCTCGCCGAGGCCCTGGTCGGTCTGGGCCACGAGGTGCTGGCCGTCGACAACGACGCGCGCCGCGTGCAGCAGTGGTCGGGCCGCCTGACCTCCGTCGTCGAGGTTGACAGCACCAACGAGGAGGCGCTGCGCCAGATCGGCGCCGCCGACTTCCGTCGCGCCGTCGTCGCCATCGGGGCCGACATGGAGGCCAGCATCCTGACGACTGCGGTGCTGGTCGACCTCGGCATCGAGCACATCTGGGCCAAGGCGATGACGCAGGCGCACGGGCGGATCCTGGAGCGGGTCGGCGCGACACAGGTCGTCTTCCCGGAGCACGACATGGGCGAGCGCGTCGCCCACATGGTGACCGGTCGGATGGTCGACTACCTCGAGCTGGACGACACGTTCGCCATCGTCGAGACGGTCGCGCCGCGGGAGCTCATGGGCAAGACCCTGGGCGAGGCGAGGGTGCGGCACCGGCACGGCGTCACGGTGGTCTGCATCAAGCCCGTAGCCGGCAGCTTCACCTACGCCACGGCTGACACCCCCGTCGCCGAAGGGGACCTGCTCGTGGTGGCGGGGGAGTGCGACCGCGTCGAGCGCTTCGCGAGGATGCTGTGAGGATCCTGCCCAAGGCGACGAACCGTCCGCCGGAGGCGCGCTCCGCGGGCCGGGCCACTGCTGCGGTCGTCCTGCCGCAGCCCGCTGTCGGTCCAGTCCGAGCCGTCCTGCAGCGCGTCGTCATCGCGCTGGCCGTGCTGCTGCTCGTCGCCACGGTCGTCTACCTCGACCGGGGCGGCTACCGCGACCTCGAGGACATCGGGGGCATGACCTTCCTCGACGCGCTGTACTACGCGACCGTCACGCTCTCGACCACCGGCTACGGCGACATCACGCCGGTCAGCCAGGAGGCGCGGCTGATCAACGTGCTGGTCATCACGCCGCTGCGCATCCTGTTCCTCATCATCCTGGTCGGCACGACCCTCGAGGTGCTCACACAGCGCACCCGCGAGCAGCTGCGGCAGAGCCGCTGGAGGTCCAAGTTGAACGACCACACCGTCGTCGTCGGGTACGGCACGAAGGGGCGCAGCGCCGTACGCGCGCTGCTGGACGACGGCGTCGACAAGGACACCATCGTCGCGGTCGACAACGACCCGGACCACATCGCCGATGCGGGCGAGGACGGCATCGCCGCCGTCATCGGCGACGGCACCCGCGCCGACGTCCTGCGGCGGGCCGAGGTCGAGACGGCGAAGCGCGTCATCGTGGCGGTGCCCCGCGACGACGCCGCGGTCCTGGTCACGCTGACCGTGCGGCGGCACAACCCGCAGGCCTACGTCGTCGCCGCCGTCCGGGAGAGCGAGAACGCGCCGCTGCTGCGCGAGGGCGGCGCGAACGGCGTCGTCGTCTCCTCCGAGGCGGCCGGCCGGCTGCTGGGCGTCGCGGCCTCCAGCCCCACGACCGGCGCCATCTTCGAGGACCTGCTCGTGCCGGGCCAGGGCATCGAGCTGACCGAGCGGGAGGTGCTGCGCGAGGAGGTCGGCCTCACCCCGCGGGCCACCCGGGACCTCGTCGTGGCCATCATCCGCGAGGGCGAGACGCAGATGTTCAACGTCAACCAGGACGTCAAGCTGCGCAAGACCGACCGCGTCGTCGTGGTCCGCGGGGCCCCCTCCGGGCTCTGACGCCAGCCCTGCAGGTGTCTTGACACGGTGGGCTTCTGTGTCAAGGTGACGGAGTGCACACCACTCGCGACCTGCTGCTCGACGCCGCAGCGGACGCGGTCCTGTCGGGCGCGGAGTGGAGCCGGCTGCGGATGGCCGACGTGGCGCGCTCGGCCGGCGTGAGCCGGCAGACGCTGTACTACGAGTTCGGCTCCAAGGACGCCCTCGCGGAGGCCCTCGCGATGCGCGAGGCGGCCCGCTACATGGAGGGCGCCGAGGCCGCGATGGTGGGCCACGAGGGCAGCCCGGGCGAGGCCGTCGGCGCGGCGACGGAGTTCACGCTCACCGAGGCCGCCGGCAACCCGCTGCTCAAGGCCGTGCTCACCGACGACTCCGGCGGCCTGCTGCCGTTCCTCACCACCCGGTCGGACGCGCTGCTGGCCGCGGCCCGCGCGCGCTGCGCGTCGTACCTGCTCGCGTCCTGGCCCGCGCTGGATCCGCAGCTCGTCACGCTCGTCGCTGACGCCGTCAACCGGCTGACGCTGTCCCACCTCGTCCTGCCCGGCGGTCGTCCCGACCAGGTCGCCGCCGACATCGCCCGACTGGTCGACTCGCTACTCCCCGGAGGAACTGCTGCA
>JBKJQQ010000054.1:0-8274 GCA_046593875.1 Mycobacteriales bacterium
CCGATGATCCTCATCGCCGACGAGCCGACCGGCAACCTCGACCCCAGCACCAGCATCGGCATCATGAAGCTGCTCGACCGGATCAACCGGACCGGCACCACCGTCGTCATGGCCACCCACGACGCCGCCATCGTCGACTCGATGCGCCGCCGCGTCGTCGAGCTCGCCGACGGCACCCTCGTGCGCGACCAGACGCGCGGCGTCTACGGCTACGGGGCGTAGGGGATGCGCGTCCAGTTCGTCCTGTCCGAGATCGGCATCGGCCTGCGCCGCAACCTCACGATGACGATCGCGGTCATCGTGACCGTCGCGATCAGCCTCGCGCTGTTCGGCTCAGCCCTGCTGATCCGCAAGCAGGTCGAGGCGATGAAGGACTTCTGGTACGACAAGGTCGAGGTCTCGGTCTACCTGTGCGGTGAGGCGAGCCAGACCCCGAGCTGTGGCGGGCAGGCGGTGACGCTGACCCAGCGCGAGGAGCTCGAGGACGAGCTGCGCGCGATGCCGCAGGTGCAGGAGGTCTTCTACGAGTCGCAGGAGCAGGCCTACGAGCAGTTCCGCGAGCAGTTCCAGGACTCGCCGGACCTGGTGGAGAACGTCACCGCCGAGGCGCTGCCCGAGTCGTTCCGCGTCAAGCTTCGCGACCCCACGCAGTTCGAGGTCGTGGCCAGCGCCTTCACCGGCCGGCCGGGGGTCGAGGAGGTGCAGGACCAGAAGGAGCTGCTCGAGGGCTTCTTCAACGTCCTCAACAAGATGCAGCAGATCGCCCTGGTCATCGCCGGCATCCAGCTCGTCGCCGCGCTGCTGCTCATCAGCAACACCATCCGCGTCGCCGCGTTCAACCGGCGGCGCGAGACCGGCATCATGCGCCTGGTCGGCGCGAGCAACCTGTTCATCCGGCTGCCGTTCCTGCTCGAGGGCGTGCTCGCCGCCACCGTCGGCGCGGCCCTGGCCTCCGGCGCGCTCGTCGCCCTCAAGGCGGTCCTCATCGACGGACAGCTGCGTCCGAACTTCCCGGTGATCGCCTACGTCAGCTGGGGCGACGTGCTGTGGATCCTGCCGTTCCTGTTCGGCACCGGCATCCTGCTGGCCGGGTTGTCCTCCTTCGTGACCTTGCAGCGCCACCTGCGTGTCTGACGGGCATCCCGCCCCCTGCGTGCTACTCCTGGTCGTGTGGCCGTCCCTGCTTCCCCAGGGCGCTGCCTCCTGCGCGGGCGCCGGGGGCTGGCGCTCGCCCTCCTGCCCCTGCTCGGGCTGCCGTTCCTGGCCGTCCCCGCGCAGCCCGCGGTGGCCGCGCCGCCGAGGTCGCAGACCCTGGAGGACCTGCGGCTGAAGGAGTCCGAGGCCGCGGAAGACCTGGAGGACTCCAGCGCCGCCGTACGAGCCGCCGGTGCCGCCTTGCTGGCCGTCGAGCGACAGCTCCCCGGGGCGCGCGCCGACGTGGCCCGCGCTCGGGGTGAGCTGGCCGGAGCCCGCGCCAAGGCGGCTGCAGCGTTGGCCGCGGTCGAGCGGGCAGAGGCCCGGCGCGCCGCCAAGCAGGCCGAGGTCGATGCCGCGAGCGGCCGGGTCGACGAGGGTCGCGAGGACGTCGGCCGGCTGGCCCGGCGCGCCTACCAGCGCGGTCGGCTGTCCGACCTGCGCGACGTCGTGGAGTCCGGTGACCCGCAGGACGTCGTGGTCCGCGCGGGCATGCTGCGGTCGCTGTTCCGCTCGCAGAACGACAGCCTGGAGCAGCTGAGCCAGGACCGGCTGACCCTGGCCGGCACGAAGGCCGAGCTGGCCGCCGACGAGCGGGCGCTCGAGCGGGCGCGCGAGAAGGCCGAGGCCGGCGCCGCCCGCGCCCGCGAGGTCGCGGTGGAGGCCGAGCAGGCCGCTGCCCGGGTGCAGGCGCTGGCCGAGCAGCGCGCGGTGGCGCTGCAGGGCGCCGAGCGGCTGCGGTCGCAGGACGTCCGGGACTACCAGTCCGCGCAGGCGGCGTCCCGTGCCCTGGCTGAGCAGATCCGCGCGGCTGCGGTGCGCGCTGCAGCCGCCCGTGCGGCCGCGGCCAAGCGCGCGGCGGCGGCAGCGGAGGCCGAGCGGCGCCGACGGGCGAAGGCTGGTCAGCCGGCGGCCCCTCGGGCCCAGGCCGAGCCGCGTGCCGGGCGGATGCTGTGGCCGGCCCCCGGCCGGCTGAGCAGCCGCTACGGCTACCGCACCCACCCCATCTACGGCGACCGCCGCATGCACAACGGCATCGACATCGCCGCCCCGGACGGCACGCGGATCTCGGCGGCGGAGGGCGGGGTGGTCACCTTCGCCGGCGACGGCGGGGGGTTCGGCAACTTCGTGGTCATCAGCCACCGCACGGTGGGCGGGCAGGACCTGTCGACCGCTTACGCCCACCTGAACGACATCGCCGTCCAGGTCGGGCAGCTCGTCGACAGGGGCGACCGCGTGGGCGGTGTGGGCAACACGGGCAACTCGACGGGCAACCACCTGCACTTCGAGGTCCGGCTCGGCGGCGAACCGGTCGACCCGCTGGACTACGTCGACCCGCCGTAGGCTCGATCGTGTGACCAAGGGATCCGCCAAGAGCCGCAACCCGGCCAAGGGTCCGCCCGACGGCGCCCGCGGAGGGCGCAACAAGCTGGTCGCGCAGAACAAGAAGGCGCGGCACGACTACGCCATCGAGGACGTCCTCGAGGCCGGCCTCGTGCTGACCGGCACGGAGGTGAAGAGCCTGCGGCAGGGCCGATGCTCCCTCACCGACGCCTACGCCAGCGTGCAGGACGGTGAGATCTACCTGCTCGGCGCGCACATCCCCGAGTACACCGAGGGCACCTGGAACAACCACGCGCCGCGGCGGCCGCGCAAGCTCCTGATGCACAAGAAGGAGATCCACGAGTTCGCTGTCCAGGTGAAGGAGGGCGGCCTGTCGCTGGTGCCGCTCTCGCTCTACTTCAAGGACGGCCGCGCGAAGGTCGAGCTGGCGCTGGCCCGCGGTCAGAAGTCGCACGACAAGCGGCAGGCGCTCGCGACGCGCGACGCCCAGAAGGAGATGCGCAACGCGATGGGGCTCGCGGTCAAGAGGGGCCGGCGCTGAGCCTCGGCGACGACGACGTGCCCGGCGTCTGGCAGGCGCTGGGACTGCCCGGGATCGTCGACGTGCACGTGCACTTCATGCCCAAGAACGTCATGGACAAGGTCTGGGCGTACTTCGACGGGGTCGGCCCGTTGACCGGCGTGCCGTGGCCGGTCGCCTACCGGACGCAGGAGCAGGACCGTCTGGCCCGGCTGCGGGCGATGGGCGTCCGGGCGTTCCCGTCGCTGGTCTACCCGCACCGACCTCGCATGGCGGCCTGGCTCAACGCATGGGCGTCCGACTTCGCCGCGCGCGAGCCGGACGTCCTGCACACCGCGACCTTCTTCCCCGAGGAGTCAGCCGGCCAGGACGTCCGCGCCGCCCTGGAGGCGGGTGCGCAGATCTTCAAGGCGCACGTCCAGGTCGGCGCGTACGACCCCCGCGACCCCCTGCTGGACGCCGTGTGGGGACAGCTGTCCGACGCGCAGGTCCCGGTGGTCGTCCACTGCGGCAACGGGCCGGCGCCCGGCGCCTTCACCGGGCCGGGGCCCTTCCTCGATGTGATGTCCCGCTTTCCCCGCCTTGTGGCCGTGATCGCCCACATGGGTCTTCCTGACTACGAAGAATTCCTGCGGATGACTCTTCAGTTCGAGCGGCTGCACGTCGACACCACCATGGCCTTCACGGACTTCACCGAGGCCAGCTGGCCGTGGCCGCCGGATCTGACGCCGCTCCTGGTCGATATGGGGCACCGAGTCCTGTTCGGCAGCGACTTCCCGAACACGCCGTACGCCTTCGCCCACCAGGTCGAGGCGCTGACGAGGCTGGACCTCGGGGACGCATGGCTCCGTGGCGTCCTGCACGACAACGCGTCCGGTCTGCTCGCTCTGCCCCAGTCCGTCGCCGGCTGCAGCAGCGGAGATGGTCCTTAAGGACTAGGCACTGGGCCATAGCCCGGCAGTACTGCGCTGCGTCACCATGCGATTTCGCACAGTGATGCCGTCGAGCTGGAAGGTCCTTCGTCATGGGACACGCTGCACCGCACGCCCAGACCTCACGTCGGCCGGCCCTGCGCACCGCCGCGGCCGCGTGCGCCGCCGCGATGGTGGCTTCGCTTGCCGGTCCGGCTCTCGCGGGCACGGCCGAGCGCGGGAGCGCCTGGAAGAGCGTCGGCGTCCTGGACCCCGGTCTCACCCTTGTCGGCGGGGCGCTGCAGGAGGTCATCGTCTCGGCGTCCTCCGGCGCGAGCGCGGCGGCCGACGCCGTGCGCCGCCTGGGTGGCGTCGTCGAGGCCGAGCTGCCGATCGTCGGCGGCGTCGAGGCCCGCGTGCCGGCCGGCTCGCTGCTCGACCTGAGCCGGGTCCCGGGCGTCACGGCCGTGACCGCGGACCGACAGGCGAAGTTCGTCAACTTCACCTATGACGAGACCACCGTCGCGAGCGGCTTCACCCGCTCCACGGAGGCCTCCGCCGCGTGGGCCGCGGGCAACCTCGGGGCCGGCGTCGGCGTCGCGGTGCTCGACACCGGCATCTCGCCGATGAAGGACTTCGAGGGTCGGCTGGTCCACGGGCCGGACCTGTCGGGCGAGGGGTCGCTGGTCGACAGCTACGGCCACGGCACGGTGATGGCGGGCGCCGTCGGCTCCAGCGGGGCGGACTCGGCCACCAGCACGGCGGGCATGCTGGCGGGGGCCGCTCCCCAGGCGACCCTGGTCGCGGTGAAGGTCGCCGGCCGCAACGGCGCCGTGGACGTCTCCACGATCCTGCAGGGGATGCACTGGGTCTCGGCCTACAAGGACCAGTTCAACATCCGCGTGATGAACCTGTCCTGGGGCGTCCCGAGCACACAGAGCCCCTCGGTCGACCCGCTCAACTACGCCGTCCAGCGCCTCTGGCAGCAGGGCATCGTCGTGGTGGTGGCCGCCGGCAACAGCGGTTCGGCGGCCGGCACGATCATGAAGCCGGCGGACGACCCGCTCGTCCTCACCGTGGGCGCCTACAACGACAAGGGCACCGGCAGGCTCGACGACGACGCCCCGGTGCAGTGGACCTCCCGCGGCCCGACGGCTCAGGGTCTGGTCAAGCCCGACCTGGTCGCTCCGGGCCGCTCGCTGTCGCTGGTCCGCTCCTTCGGGTCCAAGATCGAGATCGACAACCCCAAGGCGCTCGTGGCCCCGAGCTACATCCGCGGCTCCGGCAGCTCCCAGGCCGCCGCCGTGGTCTCCGGTGTTGCCGCGCTGCTCATCGCCGCCCGGCCGAGCCTGACGCCCGACCAGGTCAAGCACCTGCTGAAGTCCACGGCGGTCCCGCTGTCCGTGGGCACGCCCAACGACCAGGGCGCCGGGCGCATCCGCCTGGCGGCGGCGCTCAGCGCGGACGCCTCCGCGGCGCCGGTGCAGACCCCGACCGCGAGCGGCCTGGGCTCCCTCGAGGCGGCCCGCGGGGGCTACAACGTCTACGCCTCCTGCAACGGCGTCGAGACCCTCATCCAGGGCGAGATCGACGTGCAGTGCGAGAAGTGGGACCCCGCTCCCTGGACCGGCTCGACGTGGCGCGGCGACGCCTGGACCGGCTCCACCTGGCGGGGTGCCACGTGGAGCGGCTCCACCTGGCGCGGCCTGGACTGGAGCGCGGCGAACTGGGACGGCTCGACGTGGCGCGACGGCACCTGGACCGGCTCGACGTGGCGGAATGAAGCCTGGACCGGTTCGGCCTGGGAGGGCTCGACCTGGCGCGGCTCGACCTGGCGCGGCTCGACGTGGCGCACGGCCGAGTGGACCAACGCCGGCTACGAGGACGCGTTGAGCGCCTTCACGAGCAGCGCCTACGAGGCTGCGGACGAGACCTTCCTGACGGCCTTCTACGGCCACAACCCGCCGTGGCACAAGAAGTTCCCCGGTGAGGTCTCCGACGAGGCCCCGCTCGCCATCACCGCGAGCACCTGCGTGAAGAACGCCACGAAGGCCAACGTCATGAAGCGCGCCTGCCCATGAGCACGAGCGACGTCACTCGGCTCCCGTCCTCCGGGACAGGACCGGGTGCCTCGCTGTCCGGGACAGGCGCTCGCGGGCGGCGCTCTGACCTGATGCCCTACGTGCTGGCGGTGTGCGCCCTCGGCGGGGTGGCCGTCCTGGCCAGCCTCCCGCTGCTCCTCCAGGCGCCGCCGGCGCTGTGGAAGATCGCCGCGGTCTTCGTGCTCTGGGCGCTGGCGGACCTGCCGCTCGTGGAACGTCGCGTCGGGCACAACACCGAGGCCTTCACCTTCGCCGAGGCCTGCCTGGTCGTGTGCCTGGTCCTCATGCCGGGTCCGGCGCTGGTCGTGGTGTGTGCCGCCGCGATCCTGAGCTTCAACCTCGTCTGCAGGATCTCCCCTCTCAAGGCCGCCTTCAACGCGCTGTCCTCGGCGGTGGGCGCGGCGCTTGCCGTCGGCGTGCTGGCGCTGTTCGCGCGAGCGGGTGGAGACGCGTTCGGCATCCTCCAGGTCACCGGGCTGGTCGTCGCCACCCTCTGCTACCACGTCTGGAACAGCGCGGCGGTCAGCGGCGCGATGTCCAGGGCGCAGGACCTCAGCTTCTGGAGCATCTACGGCCAGGGCGCCGTCATGCGGACGATCGTGTGCGGCGGCAACATGGCCGTCGGGCTGTTCGTCGTCCTGGTCGGTCAGTGGAACGCCCGTGCACTGCTGCTGCTGCCGCCGGTGCTGCTCCTGGTCTACCTGCTCTACCGGGGCTACCTGCGCGCGAACCAGGAGCGCGACGTGTGGCGGCAGCTCGAGGTCGCGACCCGTGAGCTGAACGTCCTCGACGAGCAGGAGCTGGTTGCCTCCGCCCTGCGTCGGGCGCAGCAGCTGTTCCGCACCGACACCGTGGAGCTGGTGCTCACCGACGGCCACACCGACGGGGCGTCACGGCTGTTCGTCCTCGACGGAGACGACGTCGTCCGGGAGACGACCACCTCGGCCACCCCGCTGTCGCCGCGCTCCGGCCTGTTCCTCACCCTTGAAGAGGAGGGGGAGCAGCAGGGGATGATGACCTGCCTGGTCGCGCCCCTGGACGGACCGCGCGGCTCGGTCGGCGCGCTGCGCCTCATCTTCGGCGGCCCGGTGAAGTTCCGGAGCCGTGAGCGCCAGGTGCTGCGCACCTTCGCGCACAGCGTCGGCAGCTCCCTGCAGAACGTCGCCCTCTACTCCGCCATGCGCGACCACGCCGAGACCAAGGCGCACGAGGCCGCCCACGACGCGCTCACGGGGCTGGGCAACCGCACCTTGCTGCACGACCGTGCGGTCGACGCGCTGGCCGGCGCCGGCCCGGAGTGGCAGTGCGCGCTGCTCATCATCGACCTTGACCACTTCAAGGAGATCAACGACACCCTGGGCCACGCCGCCGGCGACGTCTTCCTGCAGCAGGTCGGTCAGCGCATCGTCTCGAGCGTCCCCCAGGCCGACGCGGTGTGCCGCCTCGGCGGTGACGAGTTCGCCGTGCTCATCAGCGGTCTGCGCACCGGGGAGCACGCCGACCAGGTGGCCGCCGAGCTGCTGGCGGTGCTCGCTGAGCCGGTGACCTTCGACGGTCTTCGGCTGTCCATCGAGGGGAGCGTCGGCGTCGCCTGCTACCCGTCGGACGCCTCCTCCTTCAACGAGCTGCTGCGCCGCGCCGACGTGGCGCTCTACCAGGCCAAGACCTCGCGCGGCTCCTTCTCGCACTACCGGGTGGACCGGGACGAGTCGAGCCTGCACCGGCTGGCCCTGGCCGCCGAGCTGCGGACGGCGCTGGCCGGCAACCAGTTCGTCGCGTACTTCCAGCCGCAGTTCGACCTGGCCACCGGGCTGCCGGTCGGCGCGGAGGCCCTCGTGCGCTGGCAGCACCCGGAGCGCGGCCTGCTGGCCCCCGGCGAGTTCATCGGCGCGGTCGAGCACTCCGGGCTGATCCGCGACTTCACGATGGTCGTGCTCGAGAAGGCCGTCGCCGAGTGCGCGAGCTGGGCCGCGGACGGCTCCACGCTGACCGTCGCGGTGAACCTGTCCGCGCGCAACCTGCTCGACCGCGAGCTCCCGGTCGACGTCGGACGGGTCCTGCTCAAGCACGGCCTGCCCGCCGACCGGCTGGTCCTGGAGATCACCGAGACGACCATGATGAGCGAGCTCGAGGTGGTCGAGGAGGTGCTCGGCGCGCTGCGCACGATGGGCGTGCAGCTCTCGGTCGACGACTTCGGCACCGG
>JBKJQQ010000103.1:0-36564 GCA_046593875.1 Mycobacteriales bacterium
CGCCGGCGTTCCTCCTGCGGGCGCCGCGTCAGGTCGTCGTCGCCCAGGGCGAGCAGGTCGAAGGCGACGAACGACGCAGGTGTCTGCCCGGCGAGGAGGTTGATGCGCTTGGCGGCCGGGTGGATGCGGTTGAGGAGCGCGTCGAAGTCGAGGCCGTTCGGGCCGGGGATGACGATCTCACCGTCGACGACGCAGCGCTCGGGCAGGTTGGCGCGCAGCGCCGGGAGCAGCTCGGGGAAGTACCGCGTCAGTGGCTTCTCGTTGCGGCTGCCGAGCTCGACCTCGTCGCCGTCGCGGAAGACGATGCAGCGGAAGCCGTCCCACTTCGGCTCGTACAGGAAGTCACCCGCAGGCACGTCCGGGACCGACTTCGCGAGCATCGGCTTGACAGGCGGCATGACCGGCAGCTGCATGCCGAGCATCCTGCCCGGTCAGCGCACGCGCCCCCACGGCGCGACATCGCGGTCGTACTCCTCGATCCCGGCGCACGGCAGGTCGACCAGGGTCCGGTAGGCCTGCACGTCGATCTCGAGCGGCCCGCGGGCGTTGCGCGGCACCGCGAGCCTCAGCGAGAGGTCGTCCTCCTGTCGCGGCAGGAGGATCGGGGCCGTACCGCGAACCCTGCACCGTGCGCACCCGGACCCTCGCCCTCGCCCTGACCGCCGCCGTCGTCCTGCCGCTGGCCGGGGCCGCCGGCGCGGCGCCCGCCGCCGCGGGACCGAAGGCGCTGCGCGACTACCCCGTGCCGACCGTGTCCGGCAAGCAGATGGTCGACGGGGTCGAGGCCTTCTCCGCCGGGCACAAGCTGCGCATCACGGGGACCCCCGTGCAGCTGCAGGCCACCCGGGGGATCGCGGACGAGGCCAAGGCGCTGGGCTACGACGTGGAGATCGAGACCTACGACGGCGTCCTGCAGGCCGTCGTCGCCACCAAGAGGGGCACTGACAGGGCCGCCGAGAAGATCGTGTTCGGGGGCCACTTCGACAGCGTCGCGACCACGGTCGAGGGCGCGTACGACAACGGCACCGGCACGCGGATGCTCATGGACCTGGCCCGCTCCTACGCGAAGGTCAAGACCCACCGGACACTCGTCTTCGCTTGGTACAACGGCGAGGAGGAGGGCGCGCTGGCCTCCGGGGAGATGGCCGCCGACTTCAAGGCCCGAGGCGAGAAGGTCAAGGCCTACCTCGGCTTCGACATGGTCGGGATCGCCTGGCCCGTCGGCGGTCCCACGACCGTCAAGAACTGCCTCTGCATCTGGCGCGGCGCCCAGGACGAGGCCTTCGACACGCTGCTCGCCGATGTCAACTACCGCTTCCTGAAGCTCCCCAAGGGCGAGCAGATGGTGAGCCTCGAGGGCCGCAACGTACGCAACTCCGACGAGGCGTCCTGGGCCGACAACGGCTTCCCGACGCTGCGCTGGGCCGGCATGCGCCGGGCTTCCAGCTACCCGCAGTACCACCTGCCGCAGGACACCGTGGCGACCATGGTGCAGGTGGCAGGGGGCCGCGACTTCCTCGAGAAGGGCATGAAGAACACCCTGCTGTCGGCCTACTACACGGCTGCGGCCCTCGACCTGCAGAAGTAGCGCTAGCCCCTGCGCCGCCGGTCGCGCCGCACGACCTGCACGAGGTCGACCACGCCGACGCCCACGAGCGCCAGCAGGAACACCGCCGGCCCGAGCCCGTACTCGACCAGCGCGAACACGCCCAGGACCAGGAACAGCCCGGTCATCGCCGCGGTCACGACGATCCGGCGGGTGGGGGAGGCGTACGGCGCGGCGGTCATGACCCCACCGTGCCTGATCGAGGGGCGTCGCGCACACTTCCGCGGTGAAGCGCCTCTCCTCCACACTGCTGGCCGCCCTGCTGGCCGGCGCCGGCGTCCTGCACTTCGTCAGGCCGGAGTTCTACGACGGGCTCATCCCGCCGTTCCTCGGCGACCCGCGGCCGTGGGTCTACGGCAGCGGGGTCGCGGAGCTGGTCGTCGCGGCAGCGGTCGCCGTCCCGGCCACCCGTCGCCGCGGTGCCTGGGCAGCAGCGGCCCTGTTCGTCGCGGTGTTCCCGGCCAACGTCTACCTGGCCTTCGAGCCCGGCGACCTGCCGCGCTGGGCGGCGATCGCGCGCCTGCCGCTGCAGGTCCCGCTGGTGCTGTGGGCGCTGCAGGTCGCGAAGCGGTCAGACCGCCCGGTCGGCCAGGGTTGACCGGCCGATCTCGACGAGCGGGGCGATCCGCTCCTCGATGCCGTCGAAGCCGTCGCCGACCATCGCGCCGCCGCGCACCCGCGCCACGATGCCGGCGCACACGACGGCGAGCTTGAAGGCGGCGAACGCGGCGTACCAGGGCAGCGGCGTCAGGTCGAGGCCGGTACGGGCGGCGTAGAGCTCGGCGACCTCGCGGCGGGTCGGGAAGCCCTCCAGCACGGTGGCGGCCGGGACGACCGCGGCCGAGGTGCGGGCGCCGCCGTCGTCGGCCTGCGACCAGTAGCCGAGCAGGATGCCGAGGTCGGCGAGCGGGTCGCCGAGCGTGGACATCTCCCAGTCCAGGACCGCGGCGATGCGGCCCGGCTCGGTGGGGTGCAGCAGCGTGTTGTCCAGCCGGTAGTCGCCGTGGACCACGGTGTGCCGCTGCGTCGTCGGCACCTGCGCGGCGAGGTCGGCGGCGAGAGCGTCCAGCGCGTCGTGGCCCTCGATGCGGGTGGCGTCCCACTGCGTGACCCATCGCCGGACCTGACGCTCGAGGTAGCCGTCCGGCCGCCCGAACTCGCCCAGCCCGACCTCCGCCGGATCGATCGCGTGCAGGGCGGCCAGCACCGCGACCAGCCCCTCGCCGACAGCACGGCGCTGAGCCGGCTCGTCGGCGTACCCGGCCGGCAGCGCGTCGCGGCAGATGTGCCCCTCGACCCGCTCCATCACGTAGAAGGGCTGGCCCAGCACCTCGGCGTCGGTGCAGAGGTGGCGCATCGCGGGGACCGGGACGGGGCTGCCGCCGAGCGCCGACATGACGGTGTGCTCGCGCACCATGTCGTGGGCCGTGGGCAGCACGTGCCCGAGCGGCGGCCGGCGCAGGATGACCGACCCGGCGGGCGCGTCGACGCGGAAGGTCAGGTTGCTCTTGCCGCCGGCGATGAGCGTGACGCTGCAGTCCTGCCAGCCCGGGTCGTCCAGGGCGGTGGCGAGGTAGGGCCCCACGACGGACGGGTCGGCACCGGCGGTCGAGGTCGTCATGTCGGGCACCCTAAGCCGCGTGCGGACGGCGCCGACGGGGGTAGGGGGCCGGCATGAACGACACGCAGCCCGACCCTGACCTCGCCGGAGCCGGTCTGTCGGCGACCGGCAAGACCGCGGACCAGTTCTCCCCGGGCGACGAGGCCCCCGGAGCGACCTACGGCTCGCCGACCGGTACCGGTGGCGAGGAGCGGGAGGCCGTCGCGCCGCCCGAGGTCGAGCCGGACGCCTAACCTGCCGGACGTGTCCGCGCAGCGCTTGGTCGACCGCTCACCGGTCGTGCCGCCCGAGACGCTGGTCGAGGGGCTCGTCCCGCCGCCGCGCTTCGGCGACGCCCGCTTCTCGACCTACCGGCCAGACCCCGAGCACCCCTCGCAGGCCCGGGCGGTCATGGTGCTGGGCAGGTTCGCGGCGACGCTCGCGCCGCCCGAGAAGCGCCTGCTGCGCAAGGCGAAGCCGCCCCCCGGTCGGCCCGGCGTCTACCTCGACGGCGGCTACGGCGTCGGCAAGACCCACCTGCTGGCCTCGCTGTGGCACCAGGCCCCCGAGCCCCGGGCCTATGCGACCTTCGTCGAGCTCACCCACCTGGTCGGCGCACTCGGCTTCGGGCAGACCGTCGAGGCGCTCAGCGGCCATCGGCTGCTCGCCGTCGACGAGTTCGAGCTGGACGACCCGGGCGACACGGTGCTGGTGAGCACCATGCTGTCCCGGCTCGTCGAGGCCGGCGTGCGCATCGCCGCGACCTCCAACACCCTGCCTGGCGCGCTGGGGGAGGGGCGGTTCGCCGCGCAGGACTTCCTGCGCGAGATCCAGGGCCTGTCCGGGCACTTCGAACCGGTGCGCGTCGAGGGCGAGGACTACCGGCACCGCGGGCAGCCGGCGGCGCCGGCCCCGGCGGCTGACGACGAGGTGCGGTCGCGCACCGCCGAGGTGGAGGCAGCGACCTGCGACGGCTTCGAGGAGCTGCTGGTGCACCTGGCCTCGCTGCACCCGTCCCGCTACGGCGCGCTGGTCGAGGACGTGCCCCTGGTCGGCCTGCTCGGCGTACGGCCGGTGGACGACCAGGCGGCTGCGCTGCGGCTGGTCGTGCTCGCAGACCGGCTCTACGACCGGGACGTGCCGGTGCTGACC
Source organism: Mycobacteriales bacterium (assembly GCA_046593875.1). Taxonomy (GTDB): domain Bacteria; phylum Actinomycetota; class Actinomycetes; order Mycobacteriales; family SCTD01; genus SCTD01. The sequence goes on from JBKJQQ010000103.1 coordinate 4,359, forward strand.
AGCGGCGTCCCGCTCGACCAGCTCTTCCCGACCGACCTCCTGGAGGGCGGCTACAGGAAGAAGTACCTCCGGGCGGTCAGCCGACTCACCGCGCTCGCCCGCCAGGCCTGACCGCCGGCCCGCGCGTCGACCCGGCGACGACCACGGGCCGCTCCTGCGCGCTCGGCTCGGGGATCTTCGACGCAGCCCGGTTCGCGGACTCTCCTGCGGCGGAGGCGGCGGAAGTGCGAACATGTCCGGCGAACCAGCACAGGTCGAGGTCTGTCCACGGCAGATCTGCCCCGCCGGACCATCGACGAGCCCGCCCGGGTGCTGCATCCTGTCCGCTGGTCCGCGTGGTGGCTGCAGGGAGGTGGGACCCCGTGTTCCCTTCCTCGGTGGACGCCGCGGTGGCCCCGTGGGTGCTGCGCGCTGCCGAGCTGGCCGGGCTCGCGACGTGGACGCTCGACCTCGAGAGCGGTGCGGTGAGCAGCAGCTCGCGGGTGCGCAGCCACCTCGACCTCCCTCCCCACGCCCCGGACCCGACCCTGAAGGACTGGCTGGACGCGGTCCACCCGGAGGACCGGGGTCGCCTGAGCGCGGCCTGGCGCCGGCTGGTCGAGGACGGGCAGGAGTACGTGGTCGAGCACCGGATCGTGCTGCCCGACGGCCGGGTCAAGCACATGCGCTCGGTCGCCACCCCCGGCACCGCGCTCGACGGGCGACGGCTGGCGTACGGCGTCACGCAGGACGTCACCGAGGTGCGCCTGGCAGCCGCGCATCTCGAGCGCGAGCGCGACCGCAGCCGCGCGGTCGTCGCCAACCTGCAGGAGGGCTTCCTGCTGACCACGGCCCACGTCATCCTCGAGGTGAACCCCGCGCTGTGCCACCTGACCGGGTTCACCGCCGCCGAGCTGGTCGGCGCCCGGGCCCCGTACCCGTTCTGGCCGCAGGAGCGACCCGACGGGCTGCTCAGCGTGCCGGAGGAGATCGAGGGCGGGGCGAGCGTCGACCTCCAGCGCAAGGACGGCGGGCGCTTCCCGGTCTGCCTCACCGCCACCCCGCTGCCGCCGGACGACGGACCCGGCCTGTGGATGGTCACCGTGCGCGACGTCTCGCGCGAGCGCGAGCACGAGCGGATGCTGCTCGTGCGCGCTGAGACCGACCCGCTGACGGGCCTGCTGAACAGCCGGGCCTTCCGCGACGCCCTGCGGCGCGCGGTCAGCGCCGCCGCGGACGGTGAGGGCCCGCTGAGCCTGGCGCTGCTGGACGTCGACCACTTCAAGTCCGTCAACGACCGCTTCGGGCACGCGGTCGGCGACGAGGTGCTCTGCGAGATCGCGCTGCGGCTCAGCGTCGCGACGGGTCGCGCCGGGACGGTGGCCCGCGTCGGCGGAGAGGAGTTCGCCGTGCTCATGCCGGGTCACGACGCCGCCGCGGCCTACGAGCTCGTGGCCGGGGCGCTGGCCGCCGTCCGGGCGCTGCCCTTCGGCCGCGCCGGCGCGGTGACCGCCTCGGCCGGGGTGGCCGAGCTGCTCGAGGACATGGACGACGACGGCCTGTACCGGCTCGCCGACACGCTGCTCTACGAGGCCAAGGCGCGGGGGCGCGACCAGGTCCGCTAGCAGGGATCTGGCGCCGCACGTCGAACAGGTGGGCGACGAGCTGCCGCACCCGCGGCGCCGGCCCGGAAGGTGCCCCCCGTGCGCAAGTCCTCGCTCCGCCTTGCCGTCGCGTCCGCCGCGGTGATCGCCGTCGGCGGTGCCGCACTGGCGACGGCCGCACCTACGCCGGCCAGCCCGGCCGCCGTCCCGGTCGCCACGTGCGGCCCCGGCTCCCTGCCCGAGACCACGCAGGGCCGTGCGCCGAAGGCCGACCTGGCCTCGGGCCGCTACGCCAAGGGCTACAGCTGCAACGTCACCGAGCTGTCGCACCAGGGCAAGAGCGGCGGCTACCGCGTGGAGCGCTACGTCGACGCCCAGGGCAACGAGTGCGCCTACTACGACTCGACCCTGCTGTTCCCGACCAGCGTCCCCGACCAGGGCACCGGCGGACCGGGCACGTACGTCCTGGACATGAAGGACCCGGCCAAGCCGGTCGTCACCGACGTGCTGCGCACGCCGGCCTTCTCCTCGCCCCACGAGTCGATGCGCCTGAACCAGCAGCGCGGCCTGATCGCCGCCGTCTTCGGCACCCCCGCGACGGCGCCGGGCCAGCTCGAGATCTTCGACATCAGCAAGGACTGCCGCAAGCCGGTCCCGGTCTCCAGCACCCCGTTCGCGGTGCTCGGCCACGAGGGCGGCTTCTCGCCCGACGGCAAGACCTTCTACGCCGGCTCGCTCTACTTCCGGACGCTGACCGCCATCGACATCAGCGACGCACGCGTCCCCAAGCCGCTGTTCGCGACCGACGACTACCAGCCGCACGGCGTGTCGATCAGCCAGGACGGCAACACCCTCTACATGGCCGAGGCGTCCTTCGACGACGCGGGCTTCTCCGGCCTGACCGTCCTGGACGTGTCGCAGATCAACAAGCGCGTGCTCAACCCGTCCGTGCCGCTGGTCAGCCGGCTCACGTGGGACACCGTCAGCACCCCGCAGAACGCGACGCCGTTCACGCGCGGCGGCAAGAAGTACGTCATGGAGATCGACGAGTTCGGCAGCGGCAAGAGCATCGGCGCGGCCCGCATCATCGACGTCCAGGACATCACCAGGCCCAGGGTCGTCTCCGACATCCGGCTGGCCGTCAACCGGGCTGAGGCGCAGGGCGCCGACCTCGAGGCCGACCCGGGCAACGACCAGTCCTTCCAGGGCTACCAGGGCCACTACTGCTCGCTGCCGAGCCGGGTCGACCCGAACATCCTGGCCTGCACGTTCATCATGTCCGGGCTGCGCGTCTTCGACATCAGCGACGTGACCAAGCCGCGCGAGATCGCCTACCACAACAAGCCGATCCTGAAGGGCACCTCCAGCAACCCGAACCGGGCCGGATCCTTCGCGATGTCGGCGCCCGCCTACGACGAGGCGACCGGCGACATCTGGTACTCAGACGGCAACTCCGGCTTCTACGCGGTCCGTCTGACCGGGCCGGCCAAGCGCGCGAAGTTCGCCGGCCGCACCGTCCTGCCCGGGAGCTGATCGGCCTACAGCGCCCGGGTCCTCCCTCGCCTCGCTGGAGGCCGCCCGGGGCGCCCCGACGCAACCCCGGTCAGCGGGCGAGCTCGACGACCACGACCGACTCGCCGTCCAGCTCGACCTTCCCGGGACCGTGCACGAAGCCCGGCTCGCTGTGCAGCAGGACCGCCTGCGGGTTCCCGTCGACAGCGACGACCTGCCGGTCGGTCCCGAGGTTGCAGACCACGGCGACCCGTCCGCGCTGCACCACCAGCCACCGGCCGTCCTCGTCCCCGGTCACCCGGACCCGGTCGCGCCGACCGTCGCTCAGCTCCGGGCGTGCCCGGCGCAGGGCGATCAGGTCGCGGTGCCAGGTGAGCAGGGCCGCGTGCCGCTCCTGCGCCGGCTCGGCCCAGTCCAGGGTGCTGTCCCGCACGGTCTGCTCGCTCTGCGGGTCCGGCACGTCCTCGGTCGCCCAGCCGTGCGAGGCGAACTCCGCGCGCCGTCCCCTCCGGACCGCCTCGCCGAGGTCGCCCTCGTGGTCGGAGAAGAACTGCCACGGCGTACGCGCGCCCCACTCCTCGCCCATGAACAGCATCGGCGTGCACGGGCTCGTCAGGACCAGGGCCGCGCCGACCTTGAGCAGCCCGTCCGACAGGGTGGCCGAGATGCGGTCACCAGTTGCACGGTTGCCGATCTGGTCGTGGTCCTGCAGGTAGACGACGAAGCGGTGCCCGGGCAGCGTCGTCGGCACGGGGCGCCCGTGCGTGCGGCCGCGGAACGACGACCAGGTCCCGTCGTGCAGGAACACCCCCGACAGCACCTTGGCCAGGACGTCCAACCCGGCGAAGTCGCCGTAGTAGCCGGCCGTCTCCCCGGTGAGGTTGGCGTGCAGCGCGTGGTGCACGTCGTCGGCCCACTGCGCGTCCAGGCCGTGCCCGCCCGCCTCGCGCGAGCTGACCAGGCGGGCGTCGTTGAGGTCGCTCTCGGCGATGAGGAACAGCGGCTTGCGCAGCTGGGCCCCGAGCGCCTCCACCTCGACCGCGAGCTCCTCGAGCAGGTGCGTCGCGCGCTCGTCGACCAGCGCGTGCACGGCGTCGATCCGCAGGCCGTCGACGTGGTAGTCGCGCAGCCACATCAGGGCGTTGTCCAGGACGTAGCGACGGACCTCGTCCGAGCCCTCGCGGTCCAGGTTGACCGCCGGCCCCCAGGGCGTCGTGTGCGCCTCGGTGAGGTAGGGCCCGAACAGGGGCAGGTAGTTCCCGGCCGGGCCGAGGTGGTTGTAGACGACGTCCATGACGACGCCGAGGCCGCGGGCGTGGGCGGCGTCGACGAAGCGCTTGAGACCGTCCGGACCGCCGTACGGCTCGTGCACCGCGAACCACGCGACCCCGTCGTATCCCCAGCCCCAGCGACCGGCGAAGGCGTTGCAGGGCAGCAGCTCGACCGCGTCGACGCCCATCTCGACCAGGTGGTCCAGGCGCGCGATCGCGGCGTCGAAGGTCCCCTCGGACGTGAACGTCCCGATGTGCAGCTCGTAGAGGATGCTGCCGGCCAGCGGAACGCCGCGCCAGCGCGCGTCGGTCCACGCGAAGTCCGCGTGGTCGACGACCCGGGAGCACCCGTGGACGCCGTGCGGCTGCCACGCGCTGCGCGGGTCGGGGCGGGGCGCGCCGCCGTCCAGGACCAGGGCGTAGTCGGTGCCCGGCCCGCCGATCTCGGTCTGCCACCAGCCGTCCCCGGCCGGGCTCATCGGGGTCCGCGCCCCCTCGACCTCGACCTCGACGGTCCTCGGGAGGGGCGCCCACACGCGCAACGTCGTCATGCGGTCCACCTGCCCGGGTGGGACCGCCCTAGTCGGGCGCTGACCATCTCGGCGTAGTCACAAATAGCCGAATCGTCCGCTCTCCTCCTGTCGGGGGCTGCACGTGCCGAAGGTCACAGCACCTGCCGGGGAGGCTGTCGTGGAACTGCGTGCGAGGACGGGCCTGCGCCGTCACCTGAGCCTGCTCGTGTCCGGGGGCCTGGTGCTGCTGATCGGCCTGCTGGGCCTGGTCGCCGGGCACGCGGCCGGCAAGCAGGCCCGTGAGGTCCACCGCGAGGACCGGCTGCAGCTGCAGCAGCGGCTTTCCGGCCTGGTCGACCAGTACGCGCTGATCTCCGCGGCCGAGGTGCTGGACAAGCTCGAGGCCGGGCCCGCGTGGAGCACGACGACCGGCGCCCCGGCGACCGTCGCACGCCTCCAGGCGCTCGTGGACGGCACCCGCTCCCTGGACGCCGGCGCGGTCCTGGTCAGCCCGCTGGGCCAGCCGATCGCCTCCTGGAGCGCCGGGGGCGCGCTGCCCGCACGGGACGACCCGGGCTGGAAGCCGCTGCGGGCCGACGTCCTCAAGCCCCAGCCCGGCGCGGTGCCCCTGTCCGACGTCATGCAGGCCGGCGCGGGCCACGTGCTCGCGATGGGCCTGCCGGTCGCGCTCGAGGGCGGCGGACGAGGCCTGCTGCTGGGCCTCTGGTACCCCGCCAAGGGCGCCCTGCAGACCTACGTCTCCAAGCTCACCTACGGCAAGACCGGCCACGGCTACGTCCTGGACGGCGCCGGCAAGGTCATCGCCGGCCCGACGGACGCCGGCATCGGGTCGCCGCTGCCGCTGCGCGAGCTCCGCGAGGCCGTCGCCACGGGCGGGCCCACAGGCATCGTCGAGACCGCTGACGGCGGGCAGGAGCTGGTCAGCTCCTACGCGCTGGCCGGCCCGACCGGCTGGACGGCGGTCACCCCGCAGGACCGTGACGAGTTCGAGGGCGACCTGGTGCGCTCCGGCCGGCTGGTCGAGGTCGCCGTGGTCGCGCTGCTGCTCATCGCCGGCACCGGCCTGGTCGTCCTGCACCGCAAGCGCGAGACGGCCCTGGAGTCGGTCGCCCTGCGCGACGAGCTGACCGGCCTCTACAACCGCCGCGGCTGGTTCGCCCTGGCCGAGCACGACCTGGAGCGGGCCCGCCGCCAGGGCAGCCCCCGGGTCCTGCTGTTCATCGACCTCGACGGGCTCAAGCAGGTCAACGACGTGCTCGGCCACCGCGAGGGCGACCGGGCGATCGCCGACGCCGCCGCCGTGCTGACCGCCGCCTCGCGCTCGTCCGACCTGGTTGGGCGCCTGGGTGGCGACGAGTTCGTGCTGCTCGTGGGCGAGGACGGCAAGGCCGGGGTCGCCCGACGCCGCCTCATGGATGCGCTGGAGGCGCACAACGCCGGGTCCGGCGCCGACTTCGAGCTGCGCCTGTCGATCGGCGCCGAGGTCTGGTTCCCGGACGAGGCCTGCACCTTGGACGAGCTGGTGCGCCGGGCCGACGCGGAGATGTACGTGGACAAGTCCAGCCGGCCGCAGCGGCACGAGGGCCTGCTGCGCATGCCGACGCAGCGCACGGGTGCCGACACCGACGTCCCCGCCACCCGCTGATCATCTGACGGAGCGATCAGCACGCGACACGCCGTCGTGTCACGTGCCAGAGGTTCCCTCGAAAGATCGTGCTCGGCCTACGCCCGGCGCAGGACCGCCACCGGGAAGTCGGCCAGCAGGTCCGCCAGGCGTACCCGGCCGGAGCGCTCGACGCCCGTCAGCACGTCCTGCCAGCCCCCGTCCGGCAGGTCGACGTCGTCGTCGCCCCAGCCGTCCCGCTCCACCTGCAGTGCCCGGATCGGGACCACGGTCACCACGGCGTCGCCGCGCACGAAGGCGACGGCGCGCGCGCCTGCGTCGAGCGGTGCGTACGACGACGCGGCCAGGAACGCCTGCGGCAGTGCTCGGCGCAGACGCAGCAGACGCGACACCAGGTGCAGCTTCGACGTGCCCACGTCGTCCAGCGCCGGTGCCTTGTCGAGCGAGGCGAGCAGGGCGCGCCGCTGGTCGAAGTCGACCGGGCGGCGGTTGTCGGGGTCGACCAGGGACAGGTCCCACAGCTCGGTGCCCTGGTACGTGTCGGCGACGCCCGGCATCATCAGCTGCACGGCCTTCTGCGCCAGGGCCGTGACCTGCCAAGCCGGAGTCAACGACGCGACGAAGGCCTCGACCTCGGCGACCAGCGCCCGATCGCCGAGCACCCCCCGGACGAAGGACTGCACTGCCTCGTCGAAGGCCGGGACGGGGTCGACCCACGACGTCTGGGCCTTGGCCTCCCGGGTGGCCTTCTCGACGTAGGCGACGGCGCGGTCGGCGGTCAGCGGCCAGGCGCCGACCAGGGTCTGCCAGACGAGCTGCTCGGTCGCTGCATCCGGACCCGCGGGGGAGCGGTGCGGGGCCGCAGCAGCCTGCCAGCTCGTGACCGCGGCGGCCCAGGCGTCCGGGCACTGCGCCAGCAGGACGAGGCGGGCGCGCACGTCCTCGGAGCGCTTGGTGTCGTGCGTCGACAGGGTCGTCATCGACAGCGGCCAGTCGCGCTGCTGCACCGCACACGCGTCGTGGAAGTCCTGCAGCGGCAGGCCGAACCGGCCGGGGTCGCCGCCGACCTCGTTGAGCCCGGACAGCCGGAGGTAGCGGTAGAAGGCGGTGTCCTCGACGCCCTTGGCCATCACCGGCCCGCAGGTCTGCTGGAAGCGGGTCACGAACTCCTCGGCGGCGGGACCGGAGGGCCCCTCCGCCAGCGTCAGCCGTCGTACGACGTCGATCTCCGCGGCGCGCGCGGGTAGCGCGGTCCGGGCCGCGGCGACGGCGAGGTCGACGTGGTGGCGCGCCTGCGCGTCCGCCGGGCCGGTCGGGGACAGGTAGGCGCGGTAGACCCCGAAGCCGGCCAGCACCTCGACCAGCGCCTCGCGGAAGGCGCGCCGGGTCGTGTCCCGCAGGGACGGGTCGGTGCGGCAGACCGACAGGCCGAGCTCGGTGAGCCGGTTGACCTCGGCGGCCAGGACCTCACGCAGGACCAGGTGCTTGGTCGTGTCGACGACGTCCTCGTACGACGCGTCGTCCCCGGTCAGCGACTCCCACAGCGCGGTCAGCGGCTGCTCGCCCGCCGGGTCGACGAACAGGCCCAGCACCCGGTTGAGGGCGTCGTACCCCGTCGTTCCCGCGGTCGCCCAGTCGTCCGGCAGGTCCTCGCCGGGCTCCAGGATCTTCTCCACGACGACCCAGGAACCGCGGGTCGCCTCGGCCAGCCGGTCCAGGTAGCCGCCGGGGTCGGCCAGTCCGTCCGGGTGGTCGATGCGCAGGCCGTCGAGCACGCCGTCGCGGACCTGCTGCAGGACCAGCTCGTGCGTCGCGTCGAAGACCGCCGGCACCTCGACCCGCACCCCGGCCAGCGTCGTGACGTCGAAGAAGCGCCGGTAGTCCAGCTCCTCGCCGGCCGTGCGCCACGAGGCGAGCCGGTAGTGCTGGCGCTCGAGCGTCGCGAGCACGTCGCCGTCGACGCGGGTGCCGGGGGCCAGCGGGACCTCGTGGTCGTAGTAGCGGATGCGGTCCTCGAGCAGCTCGAGCTCGTCGAGCACCTCGCCGAGCGGCGCGCCCAGGACCGGCACCAGGACCTTGCCCGGGTTGTCGGCGCTGTCCCAGTCGACGTCGAACCAGTCGGCGTACGGCGAGTCGCGACCGTCTCGCAGCAGCGACCACCACGGGGCGTTCTGCGACTCGGGCTCGCTGACGGCCATGTGGTTGGGCACGATGTCCAGCACGATCCCGAGACCCGACGTGCGGCAGGCCGCCACCATCCGCGCGAAGGCCGCTGCGCCGCCGAGCTCGGTGTTGAGCGTGCTGTGGTCGACCACGTCGTAGCCGTGCGCCGAGCCCGGCGCGGCCTGCAGGTACGGCGAGCAGTAGAGGTGCGTGACCCCGAGGTCGGCCAGGTACGGCACCACGGCCGCGGCGTCGTCGAACCCGAAGCCGGGATGGTGCCCCGCCCCAGAACCGGCCGGCGGGCGCAGCTGCACCCGGTAGGTCGAGACGGGGATCGGCCTGCCGGGAGCAGGGAGGTGCACTAGAAGACCCTCCGCAGGACCTGGATCGAGCGCGCGTCGACGAGCACCGCGTCCCCGGTCTTGACGCTCTGCGCCTCCACGTCGCCGAGCATCGGCGCGGAGGTGTCCACCTCGACCTGCCAGCGCTCACCAGCCCCGAGGTCGGGCAGCGTGAACTCGATCGGCTCGTGGTGGCCGTTGAAGATGAGGAAGAACGAGTCGTCGACGACCCGCTCGCCACGGGCGTCCGGCTCGCGGATGCCCTCGCCGTTGAGGAAGACCGTCACCGACTTGGCGAAGCCGGACTCCCAGTCGTCCTCGTCCATGTGCTCGCCGTGCGGTGTGAACCACCCGATGTCCTGGATCTCGGTGCCCTTCACCGGGCGACCACGGAAGTGCCTACGGCGCTGGAAGACCGGGTGCTCGTGACGGAGCCTGGCCAGCCGGGACACGAACTCGGTGAGGACCTCGAAGTCCTTCGCGCGCTCCCAGTCGATCCAGGCCAGCTCGCTGTCCTGGGCGTAGACGTTGTTGTTGCCGTTCTGGGTGCGGCCGAGCTCGTCGCCGTGCAGCAGCATCGGCACGCCCTGGCTCAGGAACAGCGTGGTGAGGAAGTTGCGCTTCTGCTGCTCACGCAGCGCGATGACCTCGAGGTCGTCGGTCTCGCCCTCGACGCCGCAGTTCCAGGAGCTGTTGTGGCTCTCGCCGTCGTTGCCGTCCTCGCCGTTGGCGTCGTTGTGCTTGTCGTTGTAGGAGACCAGGTCGTGCATCGTGAAGCCGTCGTGCGCGGTCACGAAGTTGATGGAGGCGTACGGCCGCCGGCCGTCGTTCTCGTAGAGGTCGGCGGATCCGGTCAGCCGGGACGCGAACTCCGCCAGCGTCGCGGGCTCGCCGCGCCAGTAGTCGCGGACGGTGTCGCGGTACTTGCCGTTCCACTCCGTCCACAGCGGGGGGAAGCCGCCGACGTTGTAGCCGTCGTAGCCGATGTCCCACGGCTCGGCGATGAGCTTGGTCTGGCTGACGACCGGGTCCTGGTGCACCAGGTCGAAGAACGCCGACAGGCGGTCCACCTCGTGGAACTGGCGCGCCAGCGAGGACGCGAGGTCGAAGCGGAAGCCGTCGACGTGCATCTCGGTGACCCAGTAGCGCAGCGAGTCCATGATCAGCTGCAGCACGTGCGGGCTCTTCATGAGCAGGGTGTTGCCGGTGCCGGTCGTGTCGTAGTAATGCTTGCCGGTTGAGGGACTGCCGTCGTCGACCAGGCGGTAGTAGTTGGCGTTGTCGATGCCGCGGAAGGACAGCGTCGGGCCGAGCTGGTTGCCCTCGGCGGTGTGGTTGTAGACGACGTCCAGGATGACCTCGAGGCCCTCGGCGTGCAGCGCCTTGACCATCGCCTTGAACTCCTGCACCTGCTGGCCGACGGTGCCCGAGGAGCTGTAGTCGTTGTGCGGGGCGAAGAAGCCGATCGTGTTGTAGCCCCAGTAGTTGCGCTTGCCCTGGTCGGCCAGGTGGCTGTCGTGCACGAACTGGTGCACGGGCATGAGCTCGATCGCCGTGACGCCGATCTTCTTGTAGTGCTCGAGCATCGCCGGGTGCGCGATCGCGGCGTAGGTGCCGCGGATCTCCTCGGGGATGTCCGGGTGGGTCCGGGTGAGGCCCTTGACGTGCGCCTCGTAGATGACGGTCTGGTTGTACGGGGTGCGCGGGTGGCGGTCGTTGTCCCAGTCGAAGAAGGGGCTGATGACCACCGACTTGCTCATGTGCGGCCCGGAGTCCTCGTCGTTGAACGACTCCTCCTCGCCCCAGGTGTAGCTGAAGCAGGCCTGCGCCCAGTCGATGTCGCCGTCGACGGCCTTGGCGTAGGGGTCGAGCAGCAGCTTGCTGGGGTTGCACCGGTGCCCCTGCTCGGGGTCGTACGGACCGTGGACGCGGAAGCCGTACCGCTGCCCGGCGCCCACGTTGGGCACGTAGCCGTGCCAGACGAAGGCGTCGCGCTCGGGGAGGTCGACGCGCGTCTCGGTGCCGTCCTGCTCGAACAGGCAGAGCTCGACGCGGGTGGCGGCCTCGGAGAAGAGCGCGAAGTTCGTGCCGGTGCCGTCATACGTGGCGCCGAGGGGGTAGGCCGAACCGGGCCAGACGCGCATGGGTGCTGCTTCCTTCGGGAGGTCGGGGGGTTGGGGCGGTCCTACCCCCGGCCCCTGGTGATCTACGCGCCGGGGCGGAGGCGGATGCGTCTCACTCGCCGGGTGGACCGGTGACCGGCTCGACCGGTCCGGGCTTGCGGTGCTGGCAGTAGCACCAGGTCCGGCCGGGGCACAGCTCGTGCTCGGACTCCCGGCACGGCTCGCAGATCAGCCTCACCGCGCGGACCGGGTCCGCTCCGCGCGTCGGGTCCGCAATCGGGCCAGCCCGAGCGTGGACACCGCCGCCATGCTGACCGAGAGCAGGGCGAGCGCGCGCAGCTCCTGGCTGCGGCCGCGGTCGACCATCGCGTACTCGGTGCCCGCGCTCGGCTTCTCGTCGGCGGACAGCGCCAGGGCGAGCTGGAGCTCCTCCTGCTGCTGCAGCATCGCCGCGGTCATCGGCTGGACCTGGGCCTGGACCTGCGTCTGGGCCTGGGCCTGCGGCTGGGCCTGCGGCTGCACCACCGGCGGGGCGGGCGCGGGGGGTGCGGGCGCCTGCGCAGCCGGCTGGCCGGCGGGGGCCGCCGGGTCCTGCAGCTGGGCGGCCGGTGCCCTGGGCGGCACCACGGCCGCCGCTGCCGGCAGCGCGGTGCAGGTCACGGTCGCGGCCGCCTCCGCGACCGCGAAGCCGCGGAGGGTGGCCGTGTAGCGCTGGACGTAGGTGCCGGGGGCGACGTCGACGCAGCTGACCCGCACCCGGAGCGGCAGGGTGTTGAGCCGGGTGACGTCGACGCCGCGCAGGGGCGCGAGGTCGACGCTGCCGAGGACGGGGGTGCGCTGCACCGGCACGACCGACACGTCCTGACGGTCGGCCAGCGCCCGCACCAGGTCGGTGATGACGCTGCTGAAGCTGTCCGTCCCCTGGCACACCAGGGGGTCGCCGGCCGCCAGGACGACGCCGTTCGTGCAGTCCAGGCCTCCGGGCGGCGCCACGGCGCCGGTGCGCTCGGCCATGAAGCGCAGGTCGGGCAGCGAGGCGCGGCCCGTGTCGCCGGGGGAGATGCCGGCCTGCTGGATGCGGTTGGCGGCCAGCTGCGCCGCCACGCCCGCGAGGTCGGGGCGACCGTCCTTGCGGGGCGTGCCGAAGGGGTTGTTGAAGGGCTCGTCCGTGGCGTGGATGACCAGCCGCCGGATCCCGAGCTGGTTGCGGAAGCCGGCCTTCTGGCCGGGTGCCACGGAGAAGACCGGAGCCTCGTCGGTGGACCGCTCGTCCAGCACGCCGTCACCGACGACGAGCTCCTCCAGGGCGACCAGCTGGCCCTCGAGGGAGTCGCGGTTCATGACCGGGCTGTCGACCCGCAGGCCGGCCAGGGCGTCCTCCAGCTGCCGGTCGACCGACCCCACGGCGCGCAGCAGCCGGTACAGCGCGGGCTTGCGGTAGCCGGGCGGTCCGACCTCGGGGTAGGGGGCCTCGCCGTCCCCGGGCCCGGGCCCGGTGGTGGCCAGGCCGACCTTGACGTCGACGCCGGCGGCGGTCAGGCCCGAGACGATGCGCCGCAGGTTGACCCGCAGCTCGTCGATGTAAGGGCCCATGTTGGGCGAGGTGTCGATGAGGAAGAGCACGTCGAGCGGCGTCGGACCCGGCGGCAGCACCAGGCGGTAGTCCAGCTCACGGCTCTCCCCGACCGGCAGCGTCACCCGCTGTGTCGCCGGCTCGACCGAGCCCTGCGGCGGCGGCGGGGGAGCGAGGTCGCCGATGACGACGGGCGGGGCCGCGCCGCCGCCCGGGGTGATGTCCACGAAGCGCAGCACCGCGTGCTCGGCCAGCACGGTGTACGAGGAGGCGGCACTCCGGTCGCCCAGCGTCGAGCGCGGGCTCGGCCGCAGGGGGGCGGGGATCGGCGCCGGCCGACCGTCGCGACGCGCGTCCACGCGGTAGAGCAGGCCGTCGCCCTCGGCCAGGAGCAGGTCGTCGCCCTTGCGGTAGGCCAGCGACGTGAGCCCGCGCACGGACGCCCGTGGCGTGAAGGTGCGCCCGCCGTTCGTGCTGTGCTCCACCAGCCCGGTCTCACGGTCGGCGTCGCGGTTGACCGCGACCTCGCCGGGCTCCATCGCCACGACGGTGCGGACGTTGCGCAGCTCGGCGTCGCGCAGGCTCCGCCCGCCGTCCTTGCTGACCAGCAGCCGGCCGCCCGCGACGAGGTAGAGCAGGTTCGCGTCCTTGCGGTCCACGGCCAGGGCCTCGACCCCGTCCGGGGGCAGCGCGCCGCTGGGCGCGCGCTCCGACCATGACTCGCCGCCGTTGGTGGTGACGTAGAGCGAGCCGGCCGGGTCGACCGGGACGGCCGCCCCGCCGGGCAGGGTCGGCAGCGTGCCGCCGGAGGTGCCGCCGTCTCCAACGGGCGTCATGACGAGGTAGGCGGTGCGGCCATCGCCGGCCGCCTGGAGCAGTCGCGGCGCGCCCTGGGCCGGCAGGCCGCTGTCGGACAGCCGCCACGAGCCGCGCCGCCCGTCGCGGCTGACCGCCACGTGCGGCCGGCTCGCCGCCCCGGTGCCCTCGCGGATGGCGGCCAGGGCCGGGCCGCCCGGGAGCAGGGCCGTCGACACGACGGTCGAGCTGGTGCCGGACACGCCGATGGCGTCGTCGGGCGTGGCGTCCAGGACCAGGCCGTCGTCCCAGGCGCAGCCGAAGCTGGTGCTGGTCTTGATCGTGTTGCCGTTGGTCGCGAGCAGGCGCTGCGGTCGCTCGGGGTCGGCGGTGTAGCCGGTGACGACATCGCGCGTCTGCACGCCCTGCACGCCGGCGAAGGGCTCGACCGTGAACGCCTGCCAGGGTCCGGAGCGCTTCACCCCGGGGCAGTCGAGCGCGGTCGACACGGCGCCCGCGCCGCTGGGGAGCACCAGCAGCGGCGCCAGGAGCGCCGCCGCCAGGGCGGCGCGCAGGCGACGACGGGGCACGCTCAGCTCCGCGCCGCGGTGCGGGGGCGCGTCTTGGCAGCCGGCTTGGCGGCCGGCTTCGATGCCGGGGTCGTCGTCCGCCGCCGGCGCTGCACCGGAGGGCGGGTGGAGGCCCGGTCGAGGGCGTCGAGCAGCGGCGCGAGCGCCTCCTGCAGGACCTCGTCCTCGAGCGTCTCCTCCTCGTCCAGCCGCTGCGCGAGGCTGTCCAGCTCACCGCGGTGGGCGCGCAGGACCGCCGTCGCCTCGGTCTGCGCCTCGGTGATCATGCGGCGCACCGCGTCCTCGACGTCGCGCTGGGTCTCAGGGGACAGGTCGACCAGCGCGCTGTCGTCGCCGAGGAAGCCCTCGCCGGCCTTGACCTGCAGGCGGACCGGGCCGACCTCGTCGCTCATGCCGTAGCGGGTGACCATGTCGCGAGCCAGGTCAGTGGCGTGCTCGAGGTCCTGCTCGCCCCCGGTGGAGCCCTCGCCGAGCACGAGGTGCTCCGCCGCGATGCCGCCGAGGGTGGCGACGAGCTGGGCGTGCAGCGCGCTCTTGGTGAGCAGCGTGGCCTCGGTGTCGGCGAAGGTGGCGGCGGCGACCGTACGGCCGCGCGACAGCACGGTCACGCGGTGCACGTCCTCGTGCCGGCCCAGGGCGGCGGCGACGACGACGTGCCCGATCTCGTGGTAGGCAGCCCGCTGGCGCTCCTCGGCGGTCAGCACCCGGCCGCGCCGCTGTGGACCCTCGAGCACGCGGACGATCGCGAGCTCGAGCTCCTTCATCTCGATCTGCTTGCCGCCGCGGCGGATGGTGAGCAGGGCCGCCTCGTTGACCGTGCTGGCGAGGTCGGCGCCGGTGAAGCCGGGGCAGCGCTCGGCGATGCGGGTGAGGTCGACGTCCGGGGCGAGCGGCTTCTTGCCGGCGTGGATGCGCAGGATGCGCTCGCGGCCCTCGGCGTCCGGGCGCTCGACGGTGATGTGCCGGTCGAAGCGGCCGGGACGCATGAGCGCCGGGTCCAGGATGTCGGGGCGGTTGGTCGCGGCGATCACGACGACGCCGGTGGACACGTCGAAGCCGTCCATCTCCACGAGCAGCTGGTTGAGGGTCTGCTCGCGCTCGTCGGAGCCGCCGCCACCGCCGCCGGAGCCGCGCTTGCGACCGGCGGCGTCGAGCTCGTCGATGAAGACGATCGCCGGGGCGACGGCGTTGACGCGCTTGAACAGGTCGCGGATGCGGGCCGCGCCGACCCCGACCAGCGACTCGACGAACTCGGCGCCGGCGACGGAGAAGAACGGCACGCCGGCCTCGCCGGCGACGGCGCGGGCGAGCAGGGTCTTGCCGGTCCCGGGCGGCCCGAACAGCAGGACGCCCTTGGGCGGGGCGGCGCCGAGCGCCTTGTACTTGGCCGGGTCCTTGAGGTAGTCGCGCACCTCGGCCAGCTCGGTGACGGCCTCCTCGGCGCCACCCACGTCGGCGAAGGTCACGCTCGACCCGCCGGTGCGGGAGCCGTCGTCGACCCGGCCGAAGTCGGTGACCTCGCCGATCGCGCTGCTGCCACCGCCCTTGCCGACGAACAGCAGGCCGAACAGGTTGGCCAGGATCATCACCGGCAGCAGGAACTCGGTGACGATGCGGACGCCGGACTGGAAGCTCTGCGGGTCGACCTCGGTCGCTGCGCCGGAGGCGTTCAGCGCCTCGGACAGCTTCGGGGCGAAGGCGCCGCTGCTCGGCAGGTCGGCGCGGACGACGCTCTCGCCGTCCGGCACGTCCTCGACCCGGGCGAGCTTCGGGTCGGCGGGGGCTGCCGGAGCGCCGCCGGCGGCGGGCTTGCCGCGACGGTCCGCGGCGTCCTGGGCCGAGCGCAACTCGAGCACGACGGTGCTGTCCTCGTCGAGGAAGGTGGCCTTCTCGACCCGCCCGGCGGCGGTGAGCGCGCTGACCTGGGACAGCGTGACCTCACGGCCGTCGGGGTCGCTGTTGAGGTAGATCAGCGAGGACCCGAAGACGGTGAGCAGGACCAGCAGGGAGGCGACCAGCGAGAGGAACAGCTTGGGCGTCTTCTTGCCGCTGGCGGCGCGCTCACGGCGGCGTGCCTCCCGCTTGGCCTTGACGCGGTCGACGAATCCACCCGTCGACTGCTCTGCCTTGGTGCTGGCCACAGGTGGTCCTCCTCGCCGGCGCACCGGCACACGTGGGGGAGCCCGCCCCGGGCATCGGGCGGGCTCGTCCATGATCCTGTTCGGCGCCCGCGTCAGGACTCCTGCACCGGGCGTGCGACCAGAGCCTGCCAGGCGGGCAGGGAGGGGCTCAGCAGCCCTCGGTGCCCAGGGTGGTCGTCGCCTCGTCGACGCAGTCCAAGGCGTCGTCCACCGCGTCGTCCTCGTCCGGCGTCTCGTCCGGCGTCGTGGACAGGGGGCGACTGGGGGCGCGGGCCGCCTTGCGGCGTGGCGCTGCGGGCGCCTGCGCCTGCCGGGCCGGCGCCTGCCGGGCCGGCTGGACCACCTGCTGGGGCGCGGGCTCCACGGCGGTCGCGGCCGGGGCGACGCGGCCGGCGGCCGGAGCGGGCACGGCGTCCAAGGTCGTCCCGGACGCGGGCGGTACAGGCGCCGGGCGGTCGCCGGACTGGGCGAGCGGGATCACGGCCAGGGTGAGCAGCAGCGGCAGCACCAGCGGCAGCAGGCGCGCCGGGCGCACAGCACGACGCCAGGAGGGTGCTGCGGGGTTCGTCGACACCTGGGGGCCTCCGTCGCGACGGGCACGTCGCGCCTCCAACGAGGCGGTGGGGCGGAGGTGACGCAGCGGCCGCAGCGGACCTCGTCGAGGCCGTTCCTCGGTGGGATCCAGGACGTGCACCTGTGACCGCTTCTGTGTCAGTACGGTCGAGTCCCCCCGACGCAACTCACGTTGCGCGTGCAAAGCCGCAGGTCAGAGGCCTGTCAGGGACCGTGACGACTCTCTCGGCGCGTCGCGGGGCTCGGCTCAGGGTCTGGTCGCTGCGGGCCACGGGAAGTCTCTTCCGAGGGGTCTCTCCGGGTGTCGACACGCCCCATCACGTGTCGTGGTCCTCCGCACCACAAGAGCGAACCCGGACGTCTCGACCCTGTCTGCGCCTGCTCGGGACTAGATCCGGGGGCCCGTCATGATCAGGTGTCGAGTCGTCGTCCACGGCAGAGTTCAGCGTGTGGACACCTGCACGCGCAGCGTTGCCGACTGTGGCTTGTGCCTCAACACCCGCGCGTGCTGGGTCTGCTACGGCACGGGGGACGGCTACACCGGTGACGCCTCGTGCTCTCGGTGCGACGGGGATGGTGTCTGCGCCTACTGCAGGGTGCGCGTACCAGAACAACGGACGTGGGGACATGGCGAGGGTGATGTGTCAGCGGTGACGACGGGGCGCAACGTGCCCGATCCTGCAGGAAAGATGCCGTAGGGCGCACGTCGTGCGACGGCCGACGATCTCCACGAGGTGATCCGCAACATCCACGGCGGCTCGACCCCCGGGCGACATGGTGAGGTGTGACGTCCGACGCCGAAGCCGCCCGCCTGGCTGAGCTGGCGTCGTACGGGATCCTGGACACGCCGCCCGAGGCGTCGTACGACGCGCTGGCTGCGGCCGCGGGGCCGTTGCCCGCTGGTCGATGGCCCTGGCCAGCCTGCTGGACTGCTTTCGCCAGTGGGTCACAGCGCACCTGGGCGTGGAGGTGGACCAGGCGCCACGGGAGTACGCGTTCTGTGAGCACGCCCTGCGCGCGGACGCCGTGCGCGCGGACTTCTCACCTGCGCTGTGCGGTGGGCGATACAGGACTTGAACCTGTGACCTCTTCCGTGTCAGGGAAGCGCGCTACCAGACTGCGCCAATCGCCCGTGCTGTGCAGTTGTCGAGCTGAGGCCGGGGCGGGAATCGAACCCGCGTACAGGGCTTTGCAGGCCCTTGCCTAAGCCACTCGGCCACCCGGCCAGGGACCCGGCAGCGCCGGGAAGGCCAGACGCCCGGGGGCGCCTCTCCGAGCGGACGACGGGATTCGAACCCGCGACCCTCACCTTGGCAAGGTGATGCTCTACCACTGAGCCACGTCCGCGTGCACCGGGCAGAAGAGCCTCGGCGACGAGGTAGGACCCTAGCAGAGCCGAGGGTCCTACCGACCGCGCCGGATCAGGTCTCGGGCTCGGCCCAGAGCAGCAGCGCGAGCTCGGCGTCCACGTCCACGTGCTGGCTCTCGCTGCCGGTCGGCACGGCCTGGTAGGTGCGTCCGAGGAAGTCCACGAGGTCCGACAGCGGCACCTCGAACAGCGCCCGGCCGCTCGGTGAGGTCAGCGACAGGCAGACGACCGACGTGCCGTGCGCGGAGGACGGCCAGACCTGTACGTCGCCCTCTCCGGCGGGGACGGACACGCCGTCGCTGAGCAGCTGGCGGGCGAAGGTCCACTGGACGACGTCACCGCCGCCGACGCTGGTGCCGGTGTGGAAGGACACCTGCACGGCGTACGGGTCCGTGACGTCGTAGGCGAGCTCTGCCCGCACCGGGAGGGATGCGGCGCCGGGGACGACGAGACGGAGCTGGAGCTCCGAGCTGACCGAGGTCGGGCGAGTGGTCATGGCTCGGGCCTCTTCCTGGTGCTGCGAGGGCCGACGGCCCCGGGTCTTCACGGGGTCCCCGCTATCACCCCCACGTAACCGGTCGGGAGGTGGTCATGCCGTACATCACCCGGACGGCAGGCACCGTCGGCCGTCCGGCCGTACGGTGGGGAACCACGCGGAGCCCGTCCCATCCGTCCGGCCCGCTGCTGCGAACGTCTGTCGTGAGGACACTGATGACGCTGCCCCGAGGCCGTTCCGCGGCTGCCGGTGCGGACGGGGCTGCCTCGACGCCGGACCCCACGTCGTACGAGGGGATGGACGACCGGTCGCTCATCGCCCGCGTCACCGAGGGCGACGGCGGGGCGCTCGAGGCGCTCTACGGACGCTACGGCCGGGCCTGCTTCGGTCTTGCGCGTCGCATCCTCACCGACGACCAGCTCGCGCAGGACGCCGTGCAGGAGGTGTTCCTCACCGTCTGGCGGGACGCGTCGCGCTTCGACGCCAGCCGCGGCGGCTTCTCCACCTGGCTGCTGTCCATGACGCACCACAAGGCCGTCGACAGCGTTCGCCGCGAGGAGAACCTCCGCAAGCGCCGCACCACCGCGGACGCCCTCGAGCACCGCGAGTCCGACGCCCCCCGGGTCGACGACGCGGTCTGGTCGCTGCTGCGGCGCGAGCGCGTGCGCGAGGTCCTCCAGACGCTGCCGGAGCCGCAGCGCGAGGCGCTGACGCTGGCCTACTTCGGCGGCTACACCCAGCGCGAGATCGCCGGGCTGACCGACACCCCGCTGGGCACCGTGAAGACCCGGATGCTCGCCGGGATGCGCCGGATGAAGGAGTCGCTGGACGGCCTGTCGAACGCCGCAGGGGGACTGGAACCCCCTGACAGCTTCTCCGCCGGCCCGACCACCCCTGACCAGAGGAACACCCCGTGACCCGGCCCGACGCCCACGCGCGCTTCGAGGAGCTCGCGGCCGGTCACGCCCTGCACGCGCTCGAGCCCGAGGACGAGCAGGTCTTCCTGGTCCACCTGGCCGGCTGCGCCCGCTGCGAGCGAGACCTGGCCGAGCACGAGACGACGCTGTCGCACCTCGCCTACGCCCCCGACGCCGCCGAGCCCCCTGCGGCGCTGGCCGAGGCCATCCGCGCCGGCGTCCTGGCCTCCGGCCGCGGCGTCAGCTTCCCCGAGCCCGGCATGGCGATCGCCGCGCCGGTGTCGCTCGACGAGGTACGACGTCGTCGCGACGCGTCCCGCCTGCGTCGTGCCGGGACCTGGACCGGCGTGGCCGCTGCCGCCGCCCTCGTCGTCTCGCTCGGCGTCTGGAACACCTCGCTGCGGCAGGACCGCGACGAGCAGACGGCGTGGAGCGACCGGCTGGCCAGCGCCGTCGGTCAGCTGCGCGACCCGTCGACCGAGACCGTTCCGCTCGAGGGCGAGGGCGGCGAGGTCGTCGCCGTCGCCCTGCTGCGCGGGTCGGACATGTCGCTGGTCGTCGACGGCCTGCCCGTCAACGCCGAGGGCACGACCTACGTCCTGTGGGGCGAGGGTCGCTACGGCGACCGTCGCGCGGTCGGCGCCTTCGACGTGGCCGAGGCCGGTCTGGACGTCGTCCAGACCATGCGCGTGCCGGACGGCGTCAGCGACGTCACGCGCTTCATGGTCACCCGCGAGAAGGGCGACGCCGCTCCGCCGATGCCGACCCTGCCGGTGCTCGCGTCGGGCGACGCCTGAGCATGCCCGCCCCCGTGGGGCAGGATGCCGTGGTGAGCGAACGCCCCTCGGCTGCGTGGAAGACCGCGCTGCGACGCACGCCGGGCGGGGCCGTCGCCGTCAAGGCGATCGTCCTGGTCGTCGGGCTGCTGTTCATCCTGCTCGGGATCGCGCTGGCCGCACTGCCCGGCCCGCTGACCATCCCACCGATCCTGGTCGGTCTCTACGTGTGGTCGACCGAGTTCGCCTGGGCGGACCGGCTGCTCGACCGGGCCAAGGCGAGCGCGCAGGAGGCCTGGGAGAAGGCCAAGCGCCGCCCCGTCGTCACCGGTCTGGCCACTCTGGCGGGCCTGGTCGCCTTCGGCGTCGGGCTGTGGCTGGTCGGCAAGTACGACCTCGTCGCGCGCGCTCGTGAGGCGGTCGGCCTGTGAGGGCGCTCGGGTAGTCTCGCGCCCGCACCTCCAGGACGTATAGCTCAGTTGGTTAGAGCGCACGCTTCACACGCGTGAGGTCGCAGGTTCGAGTCCTGCTACGTCCACCCAGCTCCGTCCACCCGGCCCCGCCGGACATCAGCGCAGGTCGCCGCCGAGCACGGCGCGCGCTGCCTCGAGGGCCTTCGGGTCAGGGGCGAACGCCGCCCAGCGCGGGCCCTCCAGTGCCGTCAGCGGCTGGGCGGTCCCGCGTGCGTCGGCCAGGGCCTGGGTGACGTAGGCCTGCCGGGTCTGCTCGTCGTCGGCGACGAGCAGGACCAGCTGCGTTCCCTCGTACTGCTCGCAGGTCCCGAGGGCGACGCCGTCGTCCTCGTCGCCGGCGGTGCCGTCGTAGACCGCCTTGTGGTCGCAGTCCAGCGACGCGGCGAGCTGCGCCGGAGAGCCGTACCGAGGCTTCTCGGCGCAGCCGGTGAGCAGCGCGCCGGCCAGGAGCGCGATCAGAGCAGGCTGGTGGCGCACGCCATGCAGGTTAGGCGCGTGCAGCTGTCAGACCGCGAGCGGCTCCGCGGCCAGCTCCACCAGCGCCTGGCGGCCCAGCGCGGCGGTGACGCGCATCAGGTCGACCCGCTCGGCGCTGCCCGGTCGGGTGGCGTAGCGGTCGGCCAGGGCGGTCAGGCGCAGCACGAGGTCCGCGGTGCGGGCCACCTCGCGCTCCACGGTCGCGACCGGGTCCATGGGACCGGCGCGCCGCTGCTGCCGCGGGACGACGCCGGGGTCAGGCGGTGCCATGGCGCTCCAGTCGGGTCAGGGACGGGCGGCGCAGACCGCTGGTCACGGTCCGCGCCGGCAGTGTGGCACTGCGCGACCGGGTCTGGACACCCGGCCGCCCGACGCGCGGGGGAAGGTCGGCAATGTCCCCGCCCACCGGGTGACAGCGGTCCACACTCGGCGGCATGACGCGCCGCCCCGCCCTGGTCCTCGCCGCCTGCCTGCTCGCCGCGGCGTGCAGCGACGACCCCGCACCGTCGCCCGCAGCGGCCGCGTCCGCCCGCCCGGACGCCCCGGTGGTCGAGAGCCCCGCTGCCGCTCCGGCGGCGCCGCAGACCAGGGCGCCCGCAGCGACCGTCCCGGCGCCGGCCTTCGCCGCCGACACGGCCCTCGACGTCGAGGAGTCCCGGGGCGGCCCGCTGACGGTGACCGCGGTGCGCGTCGCGCGGCAGGACGGCTTCGACCGGGTCGTCTTCGAGCTGGCCGGCAAGCAGGCGGGCCAGCCCGGGTGGCGGGTCGAGTACGTCGACCAGCCCAGCCGGGACGGCTCCGGCGAGCCGGTGCAGGTCGCCGGCGACGCGACCCTGGTGATCCGCATCGACGGCGCCGGCTACCCCGACGACACCGGGCAGCAGGAGGCGGACTCCGCGCGCGTGCCCGCGGACGCCTCCGTGGTCCGCGAGGTCGAGCTGGGGTCGGTCTTCGAGGGGGTCTACGAGGCCTTCGTCGGCACCTCGAGCAAGGCGCCGTTCCGGGTCTTCCGGCTGGCCGACCCGGCGCGCGTCGTGGTGGACGTCCGGCACCGGTAGGGGAATCCGCAGGCGCGTGCGGGGCTTGTCGCTTGGTGTCCTGACCCTGACCCGCAAGGAGACCCCATGCCCACGCGCACCGCCCGTACCGCCTGGAACGGCGGCCTGGCCGACGGCTCCGGCCAGGTCGAGCTCACCAGCAGCAAGGCCGGGACCTACGACGTCTCGTTCCCGAAGCGGGCCGCTGATGAGGCCGGGGGCACCACGAGCCCCGAGGAGCTCGTCGCCGCCGCCCACTCGTCCTGCTTCGCGATGCAGCTGTCGCACCTGCTCGCCGAGGCCGGCGGCACCCCCCAGAGCCTCGAGGTCACGGCCGACGTCACGCTCGGCGCGGATCCCTCCGACGGCGGCTTCCAGATCACCGGCATCGCGCTGAAGGTCGTCGGCGAGGTGGAGGGCCTGGACGAGGCCGCTTTCGTCAAGGCCGCCGAGGCCGCCAAGGACAGCTGCCCGATCAGCAAGGCGCTGAAGGTCGTCGACATCACGCTGGACGCCTCGCTCGCCTGACCCCGTGACGATCTTCCCCTCGTACGTCCCGGCACGGCGTGTCGGGCGGCACGAGGGGAAGATCGCGGTGGCCTGAACCGGGTAGCCGCCCCGCACTACGCTCGCCCCGGTCGACGTCCCCCGCCCCTGGAGCCTCCGTGACCACCGCCTCACCGCCCGCCGTCGGCACCGTGACCGTGACTGTGACCGCGGAGCAGGCGGGCACGACGGCCGGCGAGGTGCTCCGCGCCGCGGGCGTCAAGGACACCGCGGTGGCCCGGATCGGCGGTGAGCTGCGCGACCTCGCGCACGTCGTGGCCGAGGGCGACGCCGTCGAGGACGTGCCCTATGCCAGCGAGGACGGCCGCAACGTCCTGCGCCACAGTGCCGCGCACGTCCTGGCCCAGGCGGTGCAGGACCTGTTCCCGGGCACCCGTCTCGGAATCGGGCCGCCGGTCAAGGACGGCTTCTACTACGACTTCCTGCCCGAGCGGCCCTTCACTCCCGAGGACATGGCCGCGGTCGAGAAGCGCATGAGCGACATCACCCGGCAGCGGCAGCGCTTCGCCCGCCGCGTCGTCGACGAGGACGCCGCGCGCGAGGAGCTGGCCGACGAGCCGTTCAAGCTCGAGCTCATCGGGCTCAAGGGCGGCGCCTCGGACGACGACGGGTCGTCCGTCGAGGTGGGCGGCGCCGAGCTGACCATCTACGACAACCTCGCCGGCGAGGAGCTGGTCTGGAAGGACCTGTGCCGCGGACCGCACCTGCCGACCACTCGCGACATCCCGGCCTTCAAGCTCATGCGCACAGCCGCGGCCTACTGGCGTGGCGATCAGAAGAACCCGATGCTGCAGCGCATCTACGGCACCGCGTGGGAGAGCAAGGACGCGCTGAAGGCGCACCTGACCATGCTCGAGGAGGCCGAGAAGCGCGACCACCGGCGCCTCGGGACCGAGCTCGACCTGTTCTCCTTCCCGGACGAGATCGGCTCCGGGCTCGCGGTCTTCCACCCCAAGGGCGGTGTGATCCGCATGGCGATGGAGGAGTACTCCCGCCGGCGGCACGTCGAGGAGGGCTACGACTTCATCGCCACCCCGCACATCACCAAGGGGCAGCTGTTCGAGACCAGCGGCCACCTCGAGTGGTACGCCGAGGGCATGTACCCACCGATGCAGCTCGATGCGGAGGGCGACAAGCCGGGGCAGGACTACTACCTCAAGCCGATGAACTGCCCGATGCACAACCTGGTCTTCCGCTCCCGCGGTCGCTCCTACCGCGAACTGCCGTTGCGGCTGTTCGAGTTCGGGACCGTCTACCGCTACGAGAAGTCCGGCGTGGTGCACGGACTCACCCGCGCGCGCGGCTTCACCCAGGACGACGCGCACATCTACTGCACCCGCGAGCAGATGAAGGACGAGCTCTCCTCGCTGCTCACCTTCGTGCTCGGCCTGCTGCGCGACTACGGGCTCACCGACTTCTACCTCGAGCTGTCGACCAAGGACCCGGTGAAGTTCGTCGGCGACGACGAGGCCTGGGAGGAGGCGACCCGCACGCTGGAGGAGGTCGCCGCCGAGAGCGGTCTCGAGCTGGTGGCGGACCCGGGTGGCGCGGCCTTCTACGGCCCGAAGATCAGCGTCCAGGCCCGTGACGCGATCGGCCGCACCTGGCAGATGTCGACCATCCAGCTGGACTTCAACCTGCCCGAGCGCTTCGAGCTGGAGTACCAGGCCGCCGACGGCACCCGCCAGCGCCCGGTGATGATCCACCGCGCGCTGTTCGGCTCGATCGAGCGCTTCTTCGCGGTGCTGCTCGAGCACTACGCCGGCGCCTTCCCGGCCTGGCTCGCGCCGGTCCAGGTCGTCGGGATCCCGGTCCACAGCGACTACGACGGCTACCTGCTGGACATCGGCAAGCGCCTGCACGCCGAGGGGGTGCGTGTCGAGGTCGACACCTCGGACGACCGGATGCAGAAGAAGATCCGCACCGCGCAGAAGAGCAAGGTGCCGTTCATGCTCATCGCCGGCGAGGAGGACATCGCCAAGGGGGCCGTGTCCTTCCGCTACCGCGACGGGACGCAGGAGAACGGCGTGCCGGTCGACGAGGCCGTGGCCAAGGTCGTGCAGGCGGTCCGGGACAGGACGTGAGCGACGTCGAGGAGCAGGGAGGCGTCGGGATCGCCGACGCGTTCGCCCGGCTCTACACCCCGCACCGGATGGCCTACATCAAGGGCGAGGGCAAGGGCAGCGACTGCCCCTTCTGCGTCATCCCCGCGATGGGCGACGCCGAGGGCCTGGTCGTCGCCCGCGGCGAGCTCGCCTTCGCGGTGCTCAACCTCTACCCGTACAACGCCGGCCACCTGATGCTGGTGCCGTACAGGCACGTCGCGGAGTACGAGCAGCTCTTACCGGCCGAGGCGGCCGAGGTCGCGTCGATGACCCAGCACGCGCTGCGGGCACTGCGGCACGCCACCGGCGCGCAGGGGTTCAACGTCGGCATGAACCTCGGCGTCGTCGGGGGAGCCGGCATCGCCGCGCACCTGCACCAGCACGTCGTCCCGCGCTGGGGCGGCGACACCAACTTCATGCCCGTGGTCGGGCACACCCGGGTGCTGCCGCAGCTGCTGCCGGAGACCCGCGACCTGCTCGCCCAGGCGTGGAACGAGGTCTGATGCGGCTCGCGCTGCGACTGCTCGTGGTCGTGGTGCTCCTCGCCCCGCTGGCCCTGGTCCTCGCCGGGTCGCTGCGTCGCGTGGGCCTGCCCCCGCCGGCCGGCCTCGAGCTGCTGCCCGCCTCGCCCGGCCTGACGGCGTACGACCGGCTCGGCGAGCTCACTCCGCTCGGGAGGCTGCTGCGCAACAGCGTGCTGGTCGTCCTCGTCGCTGTGCCGCTGGCCACGCTGATCGCCTCGTGGGCGGGCTTCGCGCTGGCGCAGCTCGCGCCCCGGAGCCGCCGCTGGCTGGTCGGTCTGACCACCGCGCTGCTGCTCGTCCCGCTGCCGATGCTCTGGATCCCGCGCTTCGTGATCTACCTCGAGCTCGGGGTGCTGGACTCGCTCGTCCCGCTGATCGCGCCGGCGCTGGCCGCCACCACCCCGTTCACGGTCCTGCTGGCCTACCGGGCCTTCCGGCGGGTGCCGCCGGAGCTGTGGGAGGCGGCGCGGTTGGAGGGCGCCTCGGCGCTGACGACCTGGTGGCGGGTCGGCCTGCCGCTGGTCAGCGCGACGACGACCGCCATCGCCGCGGTCGTCTTCGTCTTCCACTGGGGCAACTACCTCGACGCCCTGCTCTACGCGCAGTCCGAGGCGACCCGCACGCTGCCGCTCGGCATCGGCGAGCTGGCCACCGTCGACGGCGCCGAGCAGTCGGTGCTGTTCGCCGGCGCGGTCGTGCTGGCGCTGCCCGCGGTGCTCGCCCTGCTCGCCGTGCAGCGACCGCTGCTGGCGTCCCGCGACGCGTCGTAGGTTGCTGCTCATGCGCGCTCTTCCGCTCCTGCTGGCTCTCTCGTTGCTGGCCGCCTGCGGCAGCGATGACCCGAGCGCGCCCGTCGACGCGCCGCTGACCGGCTCGCTGACCGTCCAGGCGGCCGGCGGGGAGGGTGAGCTCAACGCCCTGCGCTCCCTCATCGAGGCGTACGAGGCAGCCCGCCCCGGGGTCACCGTGTCGTTCACCGGCGTGCCGAACCAGGGCGACCACATCGCCAAGCTCGGCACCTCCTTCGCCGGCGGCAACCCGCCGGACGTCTTCCTGCTCAACTATCGCCGGCTCGGGCCGTTCGTCGACCGCGGCGTCGTCGCGCCGGCGGCGCTGGGCGGGCGGACCGAGGCGGACTTCTACGGACCGGCGCTCGAGGCCTTCACCTACGACGGCGAGCTGGCCTGCGTCCCGCAGAACGCCTCGAGCACGGTTGCCTACGTCAACCTCGACCTGCTCCGGTCGGCCGGACTGCCGGTGCCGGCCGCGGAATGGACGTGGGTCGACCTCGAGCAGATGGCGAAAGTGCTTGCTGGCAAGGGGATCGCGGCCGTCGGCTACGACGCCGAGATCCGGACCGTGGCCCCGTTCGTGTGGACGGCCGGCGGCGAGGTCGTCGACGACACCGCCGCGCCGACCGCGATGACGCTCGACACGCCGCCGGCGCGCAAGGCGCTGGAGTACCTCTCCGGGCTCCAGCAGTACGGCGTCGATGCGACCTCGCGCGCGGCTGCCGAGCCGGCTGATCAGTTCGCGGCCGGCGAGCTGGCGGTCTTCTTCGACAGCCGCCGGTCGGTCCCGGCGTTCCGCAAGGCCGAGGGGCTGTCGTTCGACGTGCGCCCGCTGCCGCGCGCTGATGCCGGCACCCCCAGCGTCTCGCTGCTCGCCAGCGACGCGTACTGCGTGGCGAAGGGCAGTGAGAACAGCCGCCTGGCAGGCGACTTCGCCGCCTACGCCGTCGGCCCCGAGGGCGGCGCCGTCCTCGCGAAGTCCGGCCGGACCGTCCCGTCGGTCAAGGAGCTGGCGATGAGCCCGGCCTTCCTGGACCCGGCGCAGGACCCGGCCAGCAGCCAGGTCTTCCTCGACGTCATCCCGACGCTGCGCCGGCTGCCGAACGTCGGACCGGAAGACGAGGCCGAGGAGGCCGCCAACGACCTGCTGGCGCAGTACTTCGCCGGCAAGGCCGACCTCGACCGGACCGTCGCCGAGGTGCGCAAGGCCACCGCAGCGGCGTACGGACAGCGCCGCTGAGCACCGACGGCCTGCAGCTGCAGGGCCTCGGGAAGCGGTACGGCGCGAGCTGGGCGCTGCGGGGCGTCGACCTGTCCGTCGAGCCGGGCCAGGTGCTCGCCGTCGTGGGGCCGTCCGGCTCGGGCAAGACGACCTTGCTCCGGCTCGTCTGCGGTCTGCTGTCGCCGGACGAGGGGATGGTGCGGATCGGTGGGGTCGACCAGGCGGGCGTTCCCCCGGAGCGCCGGCCGGTCGCGATGGTGTTCCAGGGGTTCGCGCTGTTCCCGCACCTGACCGTGCGCGAGAACGTCGGCTTCGGGCTGCGCGTGCGCCGTGTCGCGAAGGCCGAGCGAGCTGAGCGCGTCGAGCGGGCGGCCTCGGTGCTGGGGCTCGACGAGCTGCTGGACCGGCAGCCCGCCCAGCTGTCCGGCGGCGAGCGGCAGCGGGTGGCCCTGGCCCGTGCGCTGGTCCGCGACCCGGCGGTGTTCTGCCTCGACGAGCCGCTGTCGGCCCTGGACCCGCTGCTGCGCGCCGATGCCCGCCGCGAGCTGGCCGACCTGCTGCGAGGCGACGGCCGGTGCGCGGTCTTCGTGACGCACGACCAGGCCGAGGCCCTGACCCTCGGCGACCGGGTCGCCGTGCTGCGCGAGGGCCGGCTCGAGCAGGTCGACAGCCCGCGCGGGCTCTACGACCGACCGGCCACGCCGTTCGTCGCGTCCTTCGTCGGCACGCCCGCGATGAGCCTGCTGCACAGGGGATCTGAGGTCGTCGGGGTCCGGCCGGAACACGTCCTCCTGGGGCCCGGGTCGGACGCGCTCGTCCATGCGGTGGAGGACCACGGCCACGAGGCGCACGTCCTGCTCGACGTCGACGGCGGCCGACTCGTGGCCCGCGTCCCCGTCGGTGAGGCTCCCGCCGTCGGCTCCCGGGTGAGCGTCGAGCTCACCCAGACCATCACCTTCCCCGAACAGGAAGATCAGCGCGATGGGGTCACCGGAGAAGCGAGCGGCGACGCGTGAGGATGCGGCTGTCCTACCGCACCGGGGTGCGGCTGATGCTCGCGCCGTTCCTGCTCGGGGCGCTGGTCCTCGTGCTCGTGCCGGCGGTCATGACGGCCGGCTACGCGTTCACCCGCTACGACGGCCTCTCCCCGGCGGAGTTCGTCGGCTTCGACACCTACCGCGACCTGTTCGCCTACCAGGAGCTGCGCCGCTCGCTGGCTGCCACGGCGTTCTTCGTCGTCCTGGCCGTTCCGCTCCGGGTGCTGGGCGGCCTCGCGCTGGCCCTCCTGCTGCACCGGCGCCGTGAGCGGCTGGCCGGCGCCGGGCGCGTCGCGGCGTACGTCCCGACGGTCCTGCCGGACGCCGCCACAGCGCTGATCTGGTTGTGGGTGGTCAACCCGGTCTACGGGCCGCTCGCGGTGGTGCTGCAGGTCGGCACCGGCAGCCCGCTGCTGCTGGACCGGCTCGGAGCGCGGCTGACGATCGTGGCCATCGCGGTCTTCGCGCTGGGGGAGGGCTTCCTGGTGATGCTGGCTGCCCGGCGCGAGGTGCCCGAGGTGCTCTACGACGTGGCCCGGCTCGAGGGGGCGCGCGGGGCGGGCCTGTTCCGGCGGGTGACCCTGCCGATGCTCGCGCCGGTGCTCGGGCTGCTGTCGGCACGCGACCTCGTCGTGAGCATGCAGGTGACGCTGGTGCCGGTGCTGCTGCTCACCCGGGGCGGGCCGCTCGGGGCGACCAAGACCCTGCCGGTGCTGGTCTACGAGCGGGGCTTCCGCGAGCTGCGCTTCGGCGACGCGGCGGCGCTCGCGCTGCTGCTGTTCGTGCTGACCCTCGTGCTCGTCGCGGTGCAGTACCGCCTGCTGCGCAGGTGGTTCCGCGCCGGCGCCGTCACGACCGGCGGCGCTTAGCTGACGGGGCGGAGCTGCTCCAGCTCGGCCTTGAGCTGGTCGTTCTCGAGCTGGAGCGCCCTCAGCCGCAGCGCGACCGGGTCGAGCTGGCGCGGGAGGACCTGCGCGGCCGGGACGCCCGCGACCTCGACGCGCTGCACGGGCGTGACGTCCCCGCCGCCGACGGACCGGCGGCGGACGTGCGCGGTGGCGACGGCCGACGGGCCGAGCCAGATCGGGCTCATGCGGTCGTCATCGGTACGAAGCCCCTCAGCCTTGAGCCGGCTCCCAGCCCAGCGGCCGCCGGACGAACGACCCGGTCCCGTGCGAGACGCCTCGCAGCGCCGTCGCGTAGCCGACCAGCTCGGCGTCCGGCAGCTGCGCGTGCACCACGGCGCGGTCGGGGTCCTCGGGGTCGGTGTCGCTCCCGGTCACCCGCGCACGCCGCCCGCTCAGGTCGCTCATGACGCTGCCGACGAAGGCGCTCGGCAGCGCGACGTCGACCTCCGACCACGGCTCGAGGACCCGGACGCCCGCCGCGGCCGCTGCCTCCCGCAGCGCCAGCGCGCCTGCCGCCTGGAAGGCGGCGTCGGAGGAGTCGACGCTGTGCGCCTTGCCGTCGACCAGGGTCACCACCAGGTCGACCAGCGGACGGTCCGGCGTGACGCCCCGCTCGGCCTGCGTGCGCACGCCCTTCTCGACGCTGGCGTGGAACGCGGTCGGCACCGCGCCGCCCACGACCCGTGAGGTGAAGGCGACGCCGGTGCCGGGGGGGCCGGGTGCGACCTCCAGGACGGCCACGGCGTACTGACCGTGTCCCCCGGACTGCTTCACGTGGCGGCCCGTGACGGTGGTCGGCCCCGCCAGCGTCTCCCGCCGCGGCACCACGACGTCCACCGTCGTCACCTCGACACCCCGCGCGGCCAGCCTCCGCAGCAGGACGTCGGCGTGCGCCGGTCCCATGCACCAGAGCAGCAGCTGACCGCCCCGCTCCACCCGCACCGTCGGGTCCTCGGCCACGAGCCGGGCGAGGGCCGCGGCCAGCCTGTCCTCGTCCTTCGCCTCCAGCGCGACCGGCAGCTGCGGCTCGGGCAGCCGCCACGGCGCCATCAGCAGGGGCTCGTCCCTGCCCGACAGCGTGTCTCCGGTCTCCGCACTGGTCAGGCGCGCCACGGCGCAGACGTCGCCGGCCGGGCAGGAGGCGACCGGTCGAAGGGCGCCGCCGAGCGGAGACGACACCGGTCCGACGCGCTCGTCCGCGTCGTGGTCGGCATGGTCGGCCCGCGGCCAGTGGCCGGACACGTGCACGGCGGTGTCGGGGGACAGCGTCCCGCTGAAGACGCGGACGTACGACACCCGGCCGACGTACGGGTCGGTCGTCGTGCGCACGACCTCGGCGACGAGCGGACCGGTCGGGTCGCAGGTCACCGGCGCTGCCGGGCCGCCGTCCGGGCGGGTGACCGGCGGGCACGGGTGCTCCGACGGGGAGGGGAAGCCGTCGACGAGCAGGTCCAGCAGCTCGACGACGCCGACGCCGGCGAGCGGCGCGACCGCCAGGGCGGGGTGGAAGTGGCCGCGGGCGACGGCGGTGTGCAGGTCGGCCAGGACGACGGCCGGGTCGAGCACCTCGCCCTCGAGGTAGCGGTCGAGCAGCGTCTCGTCCTCGCTCTCGGCGATGACGGCCTCGATGACCTCGCTGCGCAGGTCGGCGACCAGCGCGACGTGCTCGGCGTCCGCCTCGCGCACGACCCGCTCGCCGCTGGAGTGGTCGGACACCTGCAGGTCGAGCAGGCTGATCAGCCCCGCCACCGAGCCGTCGTCGTCGTGCATCGGCATCTGCAGCGGCAGCACGCCCTCGGCCAGCACTCGCTGGCACAGCGCCACCGCCTCGTCGAAGTCGGCGCGGGCCCGGTCGAGCTGGGTCACCGCGACGGCGCGCGGGATGCCGATCGCCTCGCACTCCGACCACAACTGGGCCGTCACGGCGTCCAGCCCGCCGGCCGCGGACACGACGAACAGCACGCCGTCCGCGGCCCGCAGCGCCGCACGCAGCTCGCCCACCAGGTCGGGGGAGCCCGGGGTGTCCAGCAGGTTCACCTTCGTGCCGCGGTGCTCCAGGGGCGCGACGGCCAGCGACACCGAGTGGCCGAGCGCCCGCTCGACGTCGTCGCTGTCGCAGGTGGTCGTGCCGTCCTGGACGTCGCCCATGCGCGACACCGCGCCGGCCGCGACGAGCAGCGCCTCGACGACCGTCGTCTTGCCGGCGCCGCTGTGCCCGACGACGGCGACGTTGCGCACGAGCGCCGGGTCGCGGGGCGGGGGAGCAGGAGCGGCCATGGGACCACCCTCTCGCCGTACGCCGCCCAGGTCGAGGCCGGGTGCCCCGCTATCGTCCGGCGCAGCAGCCGCACCCCGACCGGACGGACCCCGATGCTCAACCTGCGTGTGCGCCCGGCCCTGGGCCGCGTGGTCGACCCGGTGGCGTCGACGCTGCTGCGCACCGGTGTCAGCCCCGACGTGGTCACCGTCGCAGGCACGCTCGGCGTGCTGGTCGGCGCGCTGGTGTTCTTCCCCCGCGGCATGTTCTTCACGGGCACCGCGATCGTCTTCTTCTCGGTGCTGACCGACCTGGTCGACGGGGCGATGGCTCGGCGGCTCGGTCGGACCAGCCGCTTCGGCGCCTGGCTCGACAGCACCTGCGACCGGATCGCCGACGCCGCCATCTTCAGCGGGCTGGTGCTGTGG